>JBHJHL010000079.1:0-10907 GCA_050330935.1 Sphingomonadaceae bacterium
GGCCCGCGCCGATCTCGACCGCGCGGTCGAATTGCTGCCCGGCGATCCCGTCGCCTGGTATCTTTCCGCCGCGCTCGCCAGGCGGCAGGACGATCTCGCCCGCGCCGGAGGCGATATCGCGCTCGCGCTCGCGCTCGCCCCGGAAGAGCCCGAGATATTGCTCGAGGCCGGCAATATCGCCCTCCTTTATGACGAGCCGCTGGCGGCGCGCGGCTTCTGGCGCAAGGCGGCCGAGATCGCGCCCGAAAGCGCCGCCGGCAGGGCCGCGGCCGCCGCGATCGAGGCCAATCGCCCGCGATGACGTCGCTCGAGATCGTCCCCGTTGCCGTGCTCGAGGACAATTATGTCTGGCTCGTGCACGATCGGGATTCGGACGAGACCGTGGCGGTCGATCCCTCGGTCGCCGCGCCGGTGCTCGAGGCCGCCGCGGCCCGCGGCTGGCGCATCACCCAGGTCTGGAACACCCATTGGCACCCCGACCATACCGGCGGCAACGAGGCGATCCGCGAGGCGACCGGCTGCACGGTCACCGGCCCCGCCGAGGCCGAAAAGGTGGCGAGGCTCGACCGCGTCGTCGCCGGCGGCGACCGGGTGAGGATCGGCGCGATCGAGGGCGCGGTGATCGGCATTCCGGCCCATACGGCGGGCCATGTCGCCTTCCACCTGCCGACCGAGAAGATCGCCTTCGTCGGCGACACGCTGTTCGCGATGGGCTGCGGCAAGCTCTTCGAGGGCGACGCCGAGGACATGCATGCGAGCCTGCGGCGCCTCGCCGCGCTGCCGCCCGAGACGCGCATCTATTGCGGCCATGAATATACGCTCGCCAACGGCCGCTTCGCGCTCACCGTCGAGCCCGGCAACGAGGCGCTGCGCGAGCGGGTCGCGAAGGTGAGGGCGCAACGGGAGCGCGGCGAGGTGACGCTGCCCACGACGATCGCGCTCGAACGGGCGACCAACCCCTTCATGCGCGCCGGATCGGCGAGGGAGCTTGGAGAGCGGCGCGCGGCGAAGGATTCGTTTCGCGGCTGAAAATGGTGTATAAGCCCGAAGCATCAGGGGGCCCTGGCAAGGAGACTGGAAATGTTGAAAGCGATGATGATTTCGGCCCTCGCGATCGGCGCCGCCGGCTGCGTGGCCGATGCCGAGCGCAGCGCCGAGCTGACTCCCGAGGGCGAGGCCGAGCTCGCCGCCGCGCTCGCCGGCAAGGTGGCGCAAGAGCCGCGCTCCTGCGTCAGCCTGCGCGATCTGCGCGGCAACAAGTCGATCGCCGATCGCTACATCCTCTTCGAGGGACGCGGCGACGAAGTCTATCTCAGCCGCGCGAGCGGCGGTTGCGACATCTCGCCCTGGGAGGCGATCGAGGTGCGCACCACCGGCACCCAGCTGTGCGAAGGCGAGGCGGTGCGGGTGTTCGATCCGCGCACCGGCATGTTCGCCGGCAGCTGCATCCTGGGCGAGTTCACCCCCTATCGCGACGAAGGCTGAGCCTTCGCTTCAGCGGCGGTAGAGGGCGTCGAGCCGGGCGCCGTAAACCTCCTTGAGGACATGGCGGCGGATCTTGATCGAAGGGGTGAGCTGCTTGTTCTCGATCGTGAAGGGCTCGTCGGCGATGACGAAGCGGCGGACCTTCTCGATCACCGAGAGATCGCGGTTGACCCGCTCGACCGCCGCCGCGACCGCCTTGCGGAACTCGGCGTCCCCGGCGAGCGCGGCGAGATCGGCGGGCCTGCCGTGGGCGCGCGCCCATTCGGCGATCCATTCCTCCTCCGGGACGATGAGGCCGACCAGATAGGGCCGCCGGTCGCCGGCCACCATCGCCTGCGCGATCTCGGGCTCGAGCGTCAGCATCCCCTCGACCCGCTGGGGAGCGATATTGTCGCCCTTGTCGTTGACGATGAGGTCCTTCTTGCGGTCGGTGATGACGATCCGCCCGGCATCGTCGATATGGCCGACGTCGCCGGTGTGGAGCCAGCCGCCCTTCAGCACCCGCGCGGTCTGCGCCTCGTTGCGCCAATAGCCGTGCATGACGAGCTCGCCGCGGACGAGTATCTCGCCATCCTCGGCGATCCTGACCTCGGTGTTCTTGAGCGGCGGCCCGACGGTGTCGAGCCTGATGCCGGCCTTGGGGCGGTTGCAGCTGATCACCGGCGCCGCCTCGGTCTGGCCGTAGCCCTGCAGCAGGGTGAGGCCGATGGCGTTGAAGAAATTGCCGACGTCCGGGTTCAAGGGCGCGCCGCCCGAGACCATCGCCTTGACGCGCCCGCCGAAGCGCGCGGCGACCTTCTTCCGGAAGCTGCGCTCGAGGATGAAGTCCATCGGCCGGTCGGCGAGCGGCAGCCTGTTCGCCGCCTTCCTGTCGCCGATCTCGATCGCGCGCTTCAAGAAATAGCGCGGCAGCCTGCCCTGCTTCTCGACCCCCCTGATGATGCGCTGGCGCAGCACCTCGAACAGGCGCGGGACGACGATCATGATCGTCGGCCGCACCTCCTCGATGTTGGAGGCGAGCTTTTCGAGCCCTTCTGAATAATAGATCTGGGCGCCGAGCCCGATCGGGAAGAATTGCCCGCCGCTATGCTCATAGGCATGGGAAAGCGGCAGGAACGACAGGAACACCTCCTCGCCCCAGCCGAAATCCTCGGCGATAAGCTCGGCGCAGCCCTCGACATTGTGGAGGATCGCGCCATGATGCTGCCTGACGCCGCGCGGCGCGCCGCCGGTGCCGCTCGTATAGATGATGCAGGCGAGGTCGTTGCGGGTGAACAGCGTCTCGCGCGCGCAGGCGGCCGGGTCGCCGGGGCCGCTTATAAGCTCGCTCCAGTCGTGGAAGGCGATCGCGCCGGACTGGCTGCGCCGCGTCGGCTCGATCGCGACGAGATGCTCGATATAGCCGCTGCGCGTCGCCGCCGGCATCAGCGCGCGGGTGAGCTTGGCGGTCGAGACGATCGCCGCGCGGGCGCCGCTGTTGTCGATGATATGCTCATGGTCGCGCGGGGTGTTGGTGACATAGGCGGGCACGGTGACGCAGCCGGCGGTCATGATCGCGAGGTCGGCGATGCACCATTCGGGCCGGTTTTCGGAAACCAGCATCACCCGGTCGCCGCGCTCCAGGCCGATCCGCCTCAGCGCGCCGGAGAGCGCCGCCACCTGGCGCGCGGCCTCGCGCCAGCTCGTCGCCCGCCATTCGCCTTCCTGCTTGGCCCACAGGAAGGGCGCGTCGCCCTTCTCCGCCGCGCGGGTGAAGAACATGGTGACGAGATTGGGGAAATATTCGAAGCGGCGCATCGTCCCTATTCCCTGATCGCGACGCCCGGGCGGCGCGGGTCCGCCGCCCCGACCCAGCCCTCCGCCGTGCGCTGGAGCGCATGCACGCCGCTGTTCTGCTCGGCGACCTCGACCGGGCCGGAAAGCGCCTCGAGCGCCGGCTCCATCGCGGCGAGGAACGTCCCCTCCTCGACGATCGCCGCCTCCTCGTCGAAATAGATGTTGGGCAGCGCGATCGCCTCGGCGACCGGCAGGTCCCAGTCGAGAACCCCGATCAGCGTCTTGACGACATGCATGATGATGCGCTTGCCGCCGGCCGAGCCGAGCGCGAGCACCGGCCGGTTCCCGGCATCGTAGACGATCACCGGCGTCATCGAGGAGAGCGGCCGCTTGCCGGGCTCGACCCGGTTGGCGACCGGCGCCGCGCCGCGCTCGGGGGCGAAGCTGAAATCGGTGAGCTCGTTGTTGAGGAAGAAGCCGCCGGCGACGAGCTGGCTGCCGAACGGCGCCTCGACGGTCGAGGTCATCGAGACGATATTCCCCTCGCCGTCGACGGCGACGAAATGGCTGGTTCCGCCGCGCTCGCCCGCTTCGGCGGCGCTGCGGCGCCCGGCGCCCGGCGGGGTGCCGTGGGGATGGTCGCGGCGCGCGCGGCGCGGCGAGATCAGCGCCGAGCGGCGGGCGAGATAGGCGCGGTCGATCAGCCCGGCGACGGGGACGGCGATGAAGTCGCGGTCGGCGAGCCATTGCTCGCGCACGGCATAGGCGAGCCTCATCGCCTCGAACAGAATATGCCATGCGCGTGGGTCGCGCGGCCCCATCGCGCCGATCCCGAAGCGCTCGATCATGCCCAATATCTGGATCGCCGTGATCGGCCCCGAGGAGGGCGGGCCCATGCCGCAGATCTTGTAGGCGCGATAACGGCCGCATACCGCCGGCCGCAGCTTCGCCTCATAGGCGGCGAGGTCGGCTAGGGTGAGCGGCGCGGGGTTGACCTCTGCCTCGCTCGCTTTGGCGGCGATCTCGGCCGCGACCGGGCCGCGATAGAAAGCCTCGGCACCTTGCTCCGCGATCAGCCGCAGCGTCCCGGCGAGCGCCGGGTTGCGGATCACCGCGCCCGCCGGCGCCGGACGGCCGTCGACATGATAGATCGCGCGCGCTTCGGGAAAGCGCTCCCACAAGGGGGCGAAGCGGACGAGAAAGCCGTGCAGCCGCTCGTTGACCTCGAAGCCCTCCCCGGCGAGCCGGATCGCGGGTTCGAATAGCCGCGCCCAGGGCAGGCGGCCCCAGCGCGCATGGGCTTGGGCCATCAGCGCGACATTGCCCGGCACGCCGACCGCATGGCCGCCCTGAAAGGCCTCGCGAAACCCGATCGGCTCCCCGTCCTCGCCGAGGAAGCGGTCGGCGCGCGCCGCCGCCGGCGCGGTCTCGCGCCCGTCTATGGTGCGCACGATGCCGGTCGTGCCGTCATGGCGGACGAGGAAGCCGCCGCCGCCGATCCCCGAGCTTTGCGGCTCGACCACGGTGAGCGCGAGCATCATGGCGAGCGCCGCGTCGGTGGCGCTGCCCCCCTCGCGCAGGATTTCGGCCCCCGCCTCGCTGGCGTCCGGGTGCGCGGCGGCGACCGCGCCCCGGGCGAGCGCGGACGCGGGAAGCAGGCAAAGCGCGAGAAAGAGGATCAGCCGCCGCATCGGCGCGCGACAGTAGAGCGCGTGGCCGCCGATCCAAGCCCTTTCGCGCATCTTCAGCGCTCGCCCGCGCCCACCGCCTCGGCGACCGAGGCGAAGCCGTCGCGCGCGAGCAGGCGGGCGAGCTCGGCGAGGATGCGGCGGACGAGCCCCGGCCCCTCGAAGACGAGCGCGCTGTAGAGCTGGACGAGGCTGGCGCCGGCGCGGATGCGGGCATAGGCGTCGGCGCCGCTCGCCACGCCGCCGCAGGCGATGAGCGCAATCTCGCCGCCGGTGGCGTTCCTGAAGTCGCGCAGCTTGTCGAGCGCGAGCTGGCGCAAGGGCGCGCCCGAAAGCCCGCCCGGCTCGAGGCGGTGGCGCGATTCGAGCGGCGGACGCGACAGCGTCGTGTTGGCGACGATGAGGCCCTCGGCGCCGCGCGCCATCGCCACCCTGGCGATCGCCTCGATATGGCCGGCGTCGAGATCGGGGGAAAGCTTCAGGAAAACGGGCGGTCCCGCTTCCTGCCGCGCCTCGACGACGGCGGCGAGCAGCTCGTCGAGCACCGCCGAATTCTGCATGTCGCGCAGGCCCGGCGTGTTGGGCGAGCTGACGTTGATGGCAAGATAGTCGGCGACCGGCGCCATCCGCTTCACCCCGGCGGCATAGTCGGCGAGCCAGTCCCGGCTGGTCTTGTTCACCCCCAGGTTGACGCCGACGACGTCGCTGCCGCGGGGCCGCTCCAGCCGCCGCCGCGCCGAGAGCTGGCCGCGATTGTTGAAGCCCATGCGGTTGATCACCGCCCGGTCCTCGGCGAGACGGAAGAGACGGGGCCTGGGGTTGCCCCGCTGCGGCGCCGGGGTGAGGGTGCCCACTTCGACGAAGCCGAAGCCGAGCCTTGCCGCCCGGGCGTGAACCTTCGCGTCCTTGTCGAAGCCGGCGGCGAGGCCCAGCGGATTGGGAAAGTCGATCCCGGCGACGCGCACCGGCAGCTCGGGCCCGGCGCCGTTGCCCAGCCACGGCGCCAGGCGCAGCGCGAGCAGGGTCAGATTATGCGCCCGTTCAGCGTCGAGCTGATATAGGAGGGGCCGAACCAGCGGGAATATCGCCATCGCCCGCGCTATGGCAGCCGTCCCCCGCGGCGTCAAAAGCCCCGCCCAACAGGAGGAGCACCCTTTTCATGAAAAAATATCTTCTCGCATCCGCCCTCGTCCTTGCCGGCTGCGCCGAGACCGTCGAGCCTGTCGCCGCTCCCTCGGCGGCCCCCGCCTCCGCCCCCGCCACCGCCGCCGCGGCCCCGGTCACGGGCCAGGAGGACAGCGCGGCGCTCGCGGCGCTGTTCGAGGCCTATGACGAGGCACAGCTCGAAATGTCGCCGATGAGCAAGGCCTATCGCGGCATCATCGACGAGGATTACGGCCGCTGGGACGATATCACCGATGCGGCGGCCGCCGCCGAGCAGGCGCTCGACGCCGAAACGCTCGCCGAGATGCGCGCGCGCTTCGATCCCGACGAGCTGTCCGCCGACGACCGCCTCTCCTATCTCCTTTTCGAGGATATGGTCGCGCGCGACAGCGCGGCTTACGAGTTCCGCGAGAACGACTATCTGTTCGACCAGATGCGCGGCCTGCAAAGCTTCGCGCCCGCCTTCCTCATCAATATCCACCGCGTCGCCGATCTCGCCACCGCCGAGGCCTATGTCAGCCGCTTGCGAGGCCTCGACGAGCTGATCGACCAGGCGCTCGAGGAGGCGCGCGAGGGGGCGGCGCGCGGCGTGCTGCCGCCCAGATGGGTCTATCCCTATGTGATCAGCGACGCGAGGAACGTCATCACCGGCGCGCCGTTCGATTCGGGCGAGGATTCGCCGCTGTTCGCCGACCTCCAGGAGAAGGTCGCCGCGCTCGACATCGCCGGGAGCGAGAAGGCGCGGCTCGTCGCCGAAGGGCGCCGGGCGCTGCTCGAAAATGTCGGCCCCGCCTATCGGCGGCTCATCGCGCTGATGGAGGAGCAGCAGCGGGTCGCGCCGACCGACGACGGCGTCTGGCGCCTGCCCGACGGCGCGCGCTATTATGCCGAGCGCCTCGGCTATTACACGACCACCGATCTTGCGGCCGAGGAGATCCACCAGCTCGGCCTCGACAATGTCGCGCGCATCCACCGCGAGATGCGCGCCATCATGGACGAGGTCGGCTTCGAGGGGAGCTTGCAGGAGTTCTTCGAGTTCGTCCGCACCGACGAGCGCTTCTTCTACGACACGCGCGAGGAATATCTCGCCGACACGCGCGCGGTGATCGCGGCGATGGAAAAGGCGCTGCCGGGCTATTTCGACACCCTCCCCAAGGCCGATCTCATCGTCAAGCCGGTCGAGGAGTTCCGCGAGAAGTCGGCCGGCAAGGCCTTCTACCAGCGCCCGGCGCCGGACGGCTCGCGGCCGGGCATCTATTATGTCAATCTCTACAATCTGAAGGACATGTCGAAGAACGAGCTCGAGGCGCTCGCCTATCACGAGGCGCTGCCCGGCCATCATATGCAGCTTTCGATCCAGACCGAGCTGGGCGACGTGCCGGCGTTCCGCAAGTTCGGCGGCATCACCGCCTATTCCGAAGGCTGGGGCCTCTATTCCGAGGAGCTGCCCAAGGAGATGGGCTTCTACACCGATCCCTATTCGGATTTCGGCCGTCTCGGCATGGAGCTGTGGCGCGCCGCGCGGCTCGTCGTCGACACCGGCATCCACCACAAGCGCTGGAGCCGCGAGCAGGCGATCCGGTATCTTCAGGACAACACCCCCAATCCGCAAGGCGACATCAGGAAGGCGATCGAGCGCTACATCGTCTTCCCCGGCCAGGCGACCGCCTATATGATCGGCAAGCTCAAGATATTGGAGCTGCGCGGAGCGGCGCAGGCGCGGCTCGGCGAGCGCTTCACGATGGGCGGCTTCCACGACGCGATCCTGCTTTCGGGGCCGGTGCCGCTCGACATCATGGAGGACAATGTCGAGGCCTATGTCCGCCGCGCGCTGATGATGATGGAAGAATAGGGGGCGCTATACCGCCCCCCGGCGAAAGGCTCTCCTGAGCGAGGCGAAGGGCCGGGGTCCAGCGGCGCGATGCGGGAGAAACCCGAATCGACCGCTTGACACCTCACTGCCTCTTCCCACATGCAAATAAGACCGAATCGGTCCGATTGGAGACTCATGCGCCTCACCAGCCTCGCCGACTATGCGATGGTGATGATGTCCGCCGCCGCGCGCCATCCCGCCGGCGAGCGGCTGTCGGCGGCGGCGCTCGCGCAGGAGACGGGCGTGCCGCTGCCGACCGCGCAGAAGCTGATGGGGAGGCTCGCGGCCGCCGGGCTGCTCGACAGCGCGCGGGGGACGGGCGGCGGCTTCGCCCTTGCCCGGGAGCCGCGCGGCATCAGCCTCGCCGACATCGTCGAGGCGGTCGAGGGGCCGATCGCGATGACCAACTGCATCGAGGGCGCGGCGCATGACTGCGCGCTCTTGGACGCCTGCCGTGTCAAGCCGCATGTCGCGGCGGTCAACGGCGCCGTCAAAGGCGCGCTGGGCAGCGTCAGCCTCGCCCAGCTCGCCGGGGAATGAATATGGACAGCGACGTCAAGAACCGCGAAGCCAAGGCCGCCGCCGAGCGCGCCTCGACCTATGAATGGGGCTTCACCTCCGAGGTCGAGCAGGAATTCGCGCCCAAGGGGCTCAATGAGGACATCGTCCGCTTCATCTCGGGAAAGAAGCGCGAGCCCGAATGGATGCTCGACTGGCGCCTGAAGGCGTTCCGCATCTGGCAGGAGATGGAGGAGGTCGACTGGGCGAAGCTTGTCATCCCGCCGATCGATTTCCAGGACGCCTATTATTACGCCGAGCCCAAGGAGAAGCCGAAGCTGAAATCCTTGGACGAGCTCGATCCCGAGATCCGCCGCACCTACGAGAAGCTCGGCATACCGATCGAGGAGCAGAAGGTGCTCGCCGGAGTCGAGGGCGCGGCCAGGGTCGCGGTCGACGCGGTGTTCGACAGCGTCTCGGTAGCCACCACCTTCCGCGAGGAACTGAAGAAGGCCGGCGTCATCTTCCTCTCGATCTCCGAGGCGATCCGCGAGCATCCCGAGCTCGTCAGGAAATATCTCGGCAGCGTCGTGCCGCAGCGCGACAATTTCTACGCCTGCTTGAACAGCGCGGTCTTCTCCGACGGCACCTTCGTCTACGTCCCCGAGGGCGTGCGCTGCCCGATGGAGCTTTCGACCTATTTCCGGATCAACGCCGCCAATACCGGCCAGTTCGAGCGCACCCTCATCGTCGCCGACAAGGGCAGCTATGTTTCCTATCTCGAGGGCTGCACGGCGCCGATGCGCGACGAGAACCAGCTTCATGCCGCGGTCGTCGAGCTCGTCGCGATGGAGGATGCCGAGATCAAATATTCGACCGTCCAGAACTGGTATCCGGGCGACAAGGACGGCAAGGGCGGCATCTATAATTTCGTCACCAAGCGCGGCGCCTGCCGCGGCGACCGCTCGAAGATTTCATGGACGCAGGTCGAGACCGGCAGCGCGATCACCTGGAAATATCCCTCCTGCATCCTGCAAGGGCAGGGCAGCGTCGGCGAATTCTATTCGGTCGCGGTGACCAACAATCATCAGCAGGCCGACACCGGCACCAAGATGGTCCATATCGGCAGGAACAGCCGCTCGACGATCGTCTCGAAGGGGATCAGCGCCGGCAAGTCGAACAACACCTATCGCGGGCTGGTGCGCGTCAACGCCGGGGCGGAGAATGTGCGCAACTTCACCGTCTGCGACAGCCTGCTCCTGGGCGACGAATGCGGCGCCCACACCATCCCCTATATCGAGGTCAAGAACCCCTCGGCGCAGATCGAGCATGAAGCGACGACGAGCAAGATCTCCGACGACCAGCTGTTCTACGCGATGAGCCGCGGCCTCGACGAGGAGGAATCGGTGGCGCTGATCGTCAACGGTTTCGCCAGGGAAGTGCTGCAGCAGCTGCCGATGGAATTCGCCGTCGAGGCGCAGAAGCTGCTGGGGATTTCGCTGGAAGGGAGCGTGGGGTGATGGCGACGCGCTATGACAAGGGCTGGGATCCAAAAGCCCCTCCCCTTCAGGGGAGGGGCAAGGGGTGGGGCCTGTCGGTCGAGCAGCTCGCCGAGCTTCACCGCCGAGCCGCCGAGATGCGCCGCAACCCCACCGAGCCGGAAAAGCGCTTGTGGCGGCATGTCTCCAACGCGCAGCTGAATGACCACAAATTCCGCCGTCAATCGGTCATCGGCCGGTTCATCGCTGACTTCCTGTGCCCGCAAAAGTCGCTGATCGTCGAGGTCGACGGCGACACGCATGACGAGGCCAAGGACCGGCTGCGCGACGACATGCTCGCCCGGCATGGCTTCAGGGTGCTGCGCGTCACGAACGATGATGTGATGACGAACATGGACGGCGTGCTGACGCACATCCTGGCCAAGTTGAACGAAGCGCCTGATCGCTGGAACAAGCCCCACCCCGGCCCCTCCCCTGAAGGGGAGGGGTTTGCGACCGTCGAGGCGCAGAAGCTGCTGGAGATCAGCCTCGAAGGGAGCGTGGGGTGATGCTCAAGATCGACAATCTCCACGTCGCCGTCGAGGGCAAGGACATCCTCAAGGGCGTCAGCCTCGAGATCGGCGCCGGCGAGATCCACGCCATCATGGGCCCCAACGGCTCGGGCAAGTCGACGCTCGCCTATGCGCTCGGCGGCCGCGATGGCTACGAGGTGACCGAAGGATCGGTGACGCTCGCTCCCCCCTCCCCTTCAGGGGAGGGGCCGGGGGTGGGGGCTGTCGATCCCGCCACAACCCCCTCCCTCAGCGCCCCCCCCGCGGGGGGCGCACCCCCGAAGGGGGGGGGCGATGACCTTCTAGCCCACGCCCCCCCCCCCCGCCCCCCCGCCGGCCCGGTCCGGGGGGTCCAATATACGGTGCCGATTGC
>JBHJHL010000080.1:0-7777 GCA_050330935.1 Sphingomonadaceae bacterium
CGACTTGCCGATGCCGGGATCGCCGCCGACCAGCGCCGCCGAGCCGGGCACGAAGCCGCCGCCAAGGGCGCGGTCGAGCTCGGCGATTCCGGTCGTCAGCCGCGCCGGCAGGCGCGCGCCGCTGTCCAGCCCCACGAGCTCGACCGTCCTGCCGCCGCCGCGCAGATCGTGGCGCCGGGCGAAGGGCGTCACCACCGCGCCCGCGTCCTCGACGAGCGTGTTCCATTGCTCGCAATCGGGGCATTGCCCCTGCCAGCGCGGGGACACCGCGCCGCAGGCCTGGCAGACATAGCGCTTCTTCGGCCTCGCCATGGAACGCACTTAAATATTGACCCGCGCCTGCGCCAGCCTTGTCGATCCGGGGCCTCGCTCCGGGGCGTGTGCCGATGAATCCGAAGCGGAGCGTTTTTTTCGGGCGAGCCAAGCGGAAAAATCCGAGGTCGCAGCAGACACCGCACCGAGTCGGTCGGATTTCGAGCTAGTTGTCTTTGGCTGCAAATCCTTGACTCGCTAGACTTTGCAAAAAGTCCGACGAAAAGGGAGGTTATTGGTGCAGCGTTACGCAACTGCCGACGGCATCTTGCTCCGCGACCGGGATGTCACCGCCCTCTTTCGCGCCGACACCATGAGCTTGTCGCTCGTCGAAGATTCACGGATGCCGCTCGAGCGGTTGTCGCACGATCTGTTGAGAGAGACCCCTGCTTCGGAAACGAGCTTCGCGCTCGATCGGCGCGGTGCAATCCTGCCGCTTCTTTTCGGAACGAACGCAAGGACACCGAAGCCCTTGCTGGGCAGGTTTACGATAAATATCAGCAATGCCTGCAACCTCGCCTGCGAATATTGCTATGCCGATCACGGGCTCTACCATTCGCCGAAATCCTTGATGTCGCCCGCACGGGCCGAGGCCCTCGTCGCGCGCATAACGGCCATGTATCGCGAGGTGAGAACGGTCCATTATTTCGGCGGCGAGCCGCTGATGAACATCGCCGCGATCGATGCAATCGGAAACGCTTTCGAACAGGCGGTTGCCGATGGCCGCCTGCCCTCGCTTCCCAGTTTCGTGGCGACCACGAACGGCACGCTTTCGGGCACGCGCGTTCTGCAGGCGCTCAAGCGCTGGGGCATCGAACTGACGGTGAGCTGGGACGGGCCCGATGCGGTCCACGACCGCATCCGTCCGACCGCGACAGGCAAGTCAAGTTCCCGGCTGCTCAGGCGCACCCTCGAACGATTCGACGCCGAAGGCATAAAATATGATTTCGAATGCACCTATTGTCAGGCGCATCTCGATGCGGGAATCAGCGTCGTCGATCTGATGGACTTCTTCGCCGCGGAAAGCGAGGGGCGCATATTCCACATCGCGCCTGCCGTCCTTCCGGACGATGAACAGCGCGAAAGCGAACTGGCATCGGCGATCTTCGACGATCATGGGGACTGGCAGAAATGGCGCACGTCCATGTCTCGGCTGGTCCCGCTTTATCGCGATGCCGCCGCGGTCTCGCTACGCAATTTCCTGCGGCGCGAGGGACCGATGGTCGAGTTCGCGGCAAGGATCATCGAGCAGCTGATCAAGAAGGAGCGTTCCCAGACCTATTGCCCGGCCTTCTTCTCCCAGCTTTCCGTTGCGGAGGACGGATCGGTCTTTCCCTGCTTCATGTTTATCGGCGACAAGGAATTCCGGCTGGGCAACCTGTTCGAGGACGATTTCCCGAACGCTGCCAGCCAGCGAGTCTTCCATCGTTATTTCAGCGAGTTCGGTCAAGGAGCCCTCGGGACCGACGCTTGGTATGCGCCTCTCTCCGGCGGTTGCATTGCCGGCGATGCGGTTGCCACGGGCTCCTTCGGGCGCCGTGCCATGGCACCGATCTATGAGGCCATGGCTGAAGAATGCGTGATCGGACTCGCACGCCACACGACGCGAACCGAGATGCACAGAGAGGAGAAAATCAATGGCTGATGCAACTAAACAGGTCGCCAAGGCGATCCTTCGCGAAGTGCCCGTCACCAACCTCAGATCGTTCCTGGCAGATGTCAGTCGTTTCGATGATGACACCGGCAATGGAAACGGATGTGGCGGGGGCTGCAATATCGGGAATAATTGCATCGACCGTTTCGGGCACAGCGATATTTCAAGAGACGATTTCAGGCGGGCCCTGCAGCAGGGTCGCGAACTTCAGGTGGCGCTGCGCGACCAGGCCAAGAAGGCGCTCGGCGAAATTTGAAGGGCGCCCTGCGTCGCCTTGCCACCGCTTGCTGATATCCAGGATTGCTCTTGACGTGATGGCCGGTGCAAGCTGGCCGTCTCATGATCCGCGTCGCGAGCTACAATATGCGCAAGGCCATCGGCACCGACCGCAGGCGTCGGCCGGAGCGAATCTTGCGCATATTGAACGAATTGCGCGCCGACATTGTCACGCTGCAGGAAGCCGACCGCCGGTTCGGCGAACGCGCCAGCGCAATCCCGCTGTGGATGCTCGAGGAACATAGCGGCTACCGTCCGGTGCCGCTCGGCCTGCGCGACGACAGCCTCGGCTGGCACGGCAATGCGGTGCTCGTCGGCGAGCGCGTCGCGATCGTCCGCGGCGAGGAGCTGCCGCTGCCGGCGATCGAGCCGCGCGGCGCGGTCGCGGCGCTGCTCGAGGCGGACGGCATGCGGCTGCGCGTCGTCGGCATGCATCTCGACCTTTCGGGCCTGAAGCGCCGCAGCCAGGCGCGCGCGCTGCTCGACTATCTCGACGCGGTCGAGCCGCTGCCGACGATCCTGATGGGCGACCTCAACGAATGGTCGCCCCGCGGCGGCTGCCTCAGGGATTTCGCCACGCGCTTCGCGATCGCCGACTGCGGGCGCAGCTATCATGTCGGCAATCCCGTCGCCAGGCTCGACCGGATCATGGCGAGCCGCCATTTCCGGGTCGCCGACGCCGGCACCCACAGGAGCGCCGCCGCGCGCCGCGGGTCGGACCATTATCCGGTGTGGGCCGAGCTCCTGCCGGTAACCGACGCCGAGGCGGCGACGAACGCCCCGGCATGAGACCATTGCCGCCGTTCCTGCTCGGGCTGGCCGCGCTCGCCGGCGCCTGCGCCAATGCCGGCGACGAAGGCGCCGCTCCCGCCCACTGGCAATCCGAATGGCCCGAGACCGATTTCAGCCGCGCGGCGATAGATTTCGACGAGATCAGCGAAGGCGGGCCGCCCCGCGACGGCATCCCCTCGATCGACGCGCCGCGCTTTGGCGCCCCGGGCGAGGACTATCCCCTCGCCCTGGGCCCCAACGAGCCGGTGATCAGCCTCGCCCTCGGCGGCGAGGCGCGCGGCTATCCCTTGCGCATCCTCACCCGCCACGAGATCGTCAACGACGATGTCGGCGGGGTGCCCGTCGCGGTCACCTATTGCCCGCTGTGCGACAGCGCCGTGGTCTTCGACCGCCGGCTCGATGGCCGCGTGCTCGAATTCGGCACCACCGGCAAGCTGCGCCATTCGGACCTCGTCATGTACGACCGCCAGACCGAAAGCTGGTGGCAGCAGTTCCTCGGCCTCGCCATCGTCGGCGAGCTTAAGGGAAGCGAGCTCGAGATGCTCCCCTCGCGGGTCGAATCGCTCGCCCGCTTCCGCGCCCGCTTTCCCGACGGCAGGCTGCTGCTCCCCCCGGGGCCGGCCGGCATCTACGACAACCCCTATGTGCGCTACGACAGCCGGGATCGCCCCTATCCCTTCTTCAAGGGCGAGATGCCCGAGGGCATCGCGCCGATGGCGCGGGTGGTCGCGGTGGGCGGCAAGGCCTGGACGCTGCGCGGCCTCGCCGAGGCCGGCCGCATCGAGGCGGACGGGCTCGTCCTCAGCTGGCATGAGGGAATGAACTCGGCGCTCGACAGCCGCGACATCGCCAGGGGACGCGACATCGGCAATGTCGTCGTCCAGCGCCGCGGCGAGAACGGCCTTGAGGACGTGCCCTATGACGTCACCTTCGCCTTCGCCTTCCACGCCTTTCACCCCGAGGGCGAGATCGTCGACTGACCGGCCTCGGCGCCCTCGCCGAGCTCGAGCCAGTCGCGGCGGGGCAGGCGGTATATCTCGTCCATCACCTCGAACTGGATGTTCCAGGGCTTCGCGCTCGACGAGTTCCACAGCCCGGCGACGCCGCTCCGGCGCTCGGGATCGAAGAGGATGAAGGCGCGGTATCCGGCCACCGCGCCGCGATGGCCGACGACCTTGCGCCCGGCATAGTTGTAGACCCGCCAGCCGAGCGCATAACGGGCATCGCCGAGCCGCTCGCGCCAGCGCCGCATGCGCCGGTCCTCGCCGCCCGTGCGGGCGCGCGGCGACTGGAGATTTTCTAGCGTCCGGGGCGCGAGCACCTGCGGACTGGCGCCCATCTGCGCCGCCATCCACAGCGCCAGATCCTTGATCGAGCCGTTGACGCCCCGGCCGCGGGCACGCGGTAGTAATCGGGCTCGGGCTCGAGCGGCCGGGGCGGGCTGCCGCGATGCGGGCGCGCCCAGCTCTCCGCGCCGACCAGCTCTTCGAGGCTCAGGCTCGCCCCGGTCATGCCGAGCGGCCGGAACAGCATCCTCCTCGCCGCTTCGCGATAGGGCAGCCCCGTCGCCCGCTCGACCACCTCGCTCGCCGCGTCATAGGCGACGTTCTGATAGGCGTGGCAGCTTCCCGGCGGGCAGATCGAGTTGAGCGTCGCCAGCCGTCCGCGCAGGAGCTTGGGATCGTCGCCGTCCTCGAGGCCGGCGTCATGGGCGTGGCCGTAAAGCCCCAGCCGGTGCGAGAGCAGGTCGGAGACCGTCGCCTTGTATTCGTCGCCGCCGGGCAGGCGCAGCGAGGCGGCATAGCGCGACACCGGCTCGTAGAGCGACAATTTCCCCTCGTCGGCGAGCTTGACCACCATGTCGGCGGCGACCCCCTTGGAGAGCGAGGCCCAGCGGAACACGGTATCGGGCATCGCCGGCTCGCCGCTGTCGTGCAGCGTCTCGCCATAGGCCTTGACGAAGCGGATCTCGCCATTCTCGATCATCGCCACCGCGAGCCCGACCATGTCCGGCTGCGCGGCGAGCGCGGCGAGGCGCCGGTCGAGCGCCGCGTAATCGACCCGTGCCGGAGCGCTCGGCCCCGCCGGCAGCGAGACCGCGCCGCCACCGGCGCCCCCCTCCTCCTCGCTACCGGTGGTGAAGCGCAGATGGCCGGTCGCCGCCCACAGCACGATGGCCGCCAGGACGAGCAGCAGGACGGCCCAGAAGAATTTCCTTATCGTCCCGCTCCCCCGCGCTTCCTCACGCCCGCCGCCCCGTCATGTCGCGCACCGCGCCCGGCATGCGCACGGTGAGGCTGCGCCAGCCTTGGGCGAGGAAAATCTGGCAGGCAAGCCGCGAATTGGGCCGCGCGCCGGCGGCGAAATCGAGCATGTCCTCTTCCTCCTCGCTCGCCGGAGGGAGCTTGCCGAAATCCTCCGGCTCGACGAGGACATGACAGGTAGCGCAGGCCATCTGCCCCTCGCAGCTGCCCTCGAGCGGCTGGCCGGCGGCCTGGCCGATGTCGAGCAGCCGCGCGCCGGGCGCGGCCTCGACCTCGGTCACCTGCCCGCCGTCGGCGGAGACGAAGCGCACGGTGACGGTCATGCCGCGAAACGAAGCTGCGCGCGCGCCGCCTTCTCGATCATATCGAGCGCATGGAGAAGCTCATCCTCCCCGGTATAGCGCCCGAAGCCGAGGCGGATGCTCGAGCGTGCCTCGCGCTCGGAAAGGCCGAGCGCCGCGAGCACGTGGCTCGGCCGTCCCGCGCCGCTGGCGCAGGCCGATCCGGCCGAGAAGGCGACCTCGCGCAGCCCGGAGATGAGCTGGCCCGCGTCGACGCCCTCGCGGCGCAGGTTGAGATTGCCGCGGTAGCGCGGCTCGGCGGCCCCGTTGAGGCGCCAGTCCGGCAGTCGCGCCCGGGCCGTGTCCCAGAGCTTCTCGACATGCGCGCGGTCGGCATCGCGGCGCGCGTCGAGCAGGCGCGCGGCGGCGCCGAAGCCGACGCACAGCGCCGGCGAGAGCGTGCCCGAGCGCACCCCTCCTTCCTGCCCGCCGCCGTGGAGCAGCGGATCGAGCGGCGTCCCCTTGCGCACCCACAGCGCCCCCACCCCCTTGGGTCCGTGCACCTTGTGGCCCGAGAGCGCGATCATGTCGCAGGCCCGGACCGGCACCGGCACCCGCCCGAAGCCCTGCGCCGCGTCGCAGAAGAACAGCGCCCCTGCCTCGCGCGCATGGGCCGCGAGCGTCTCGACAGGCTGGATGACGCCGATCTCGTTGTTGACCAGCATAGCCGCGAGGATGCCGACACGCTCGTCGATGCATTCGGCGGCGAGAGCGGGATCGATAAGGCCGTCGGCGCCGACCGGCAGGATTTCGCTTTCGCATCCCTGCCGCGCGAGCCATTCGACGCTGTCGAGCACGCAGGCATGTTCGGTGGCGAGCGTCACGATCCTGCCTTTGCCCTCCGGCAGCCGCGCCGCGGCGCCTTTCAGGGCCCAGTTCGCCGCCTCGGTCGCGCCGGAAGTGAAATGAAGCTCTCCTTCGTCCGCTCCCTCGCCGAGCGCGCCCGCCACTTCCTCGCGCGCGACCTCGATCGCCGCCGCCGCCTCGCGGCCGATGCGGTGCGGGCTGTGGGGATTGGCGAAGCGGCTTTCGAGCCATGGGCGCATCGCTTCGGCGGCCTCGGGCGCGAGCGGCGTCGTCGCCTGATAGTCGAGATAGACGGGCTCGCTCATGCCGCCTGGCCGGAGGCGGCCCGCATTTCGCCGCCGGCCTCCTTGCCGCGCGGCTCGAGGCCATGCTTGCTCGCCAGCGCGCGCCAGGCCTCGGCGAAAGCGTCGACATCGGCCTCGCCCGTTCCGCGGCCGAAGCTGACGCGGATCACCTCGCGGGCCTCGTCCTCGCTCCAGCCCATCGCGCTGAGCACCGGGCTCGGCTTCATGCTGCCCGATGAGCAGGCGCTCCCCACCGAGACCGCGATGCCGGCAAGATCGAACTCGACGAGCTGCATCTCGGAGCGCACCCCCGGCATGCGATAGAGCGCGATCGTCGGCATGCGCGGCGCGCCGCCGCCGGCGATCTCGGCCCCATAGGGCCCGATCGCCTCCTCGAGCCGCGCGCGCAGGGCCGCCATGCCGCTCAGCCAGCCGCTTCCCGCGCCGACGGCGGCGGCGAAGCCCATGATCGCGGGCAGGTTCTGGGTGCCCGGCCGATAGCCCTTTTCCTGGCCGGAAAGCGCGGCGAGCGCCCCCAGGTCCTTGACGAGAAGCGCGCCGACGCCCGGCGGCCCGCCGACCTTGTGCGCCGATATGCTGATGAAATCGGCGTCCGGCAGCGGAATCTTCCCCGCGCTCTGCACGCAGTCGGCGAACAGGAGCCCGCCCGCCTCGGCGACGACCGGCGCGATCTCGTCGAGCGGCTGGATGACGCCGGTCTCGTTGTTCACCGCCTGCACCGCGACCAGCGGCCGCTCGGCGCCGGCGATCGCTTCGGCGACCCGTTCGGGTTCGACGATCCCCTCGCGCGTGACCGGGATCGGCTCCGGCGCGCGCGCCGCGCGGCGGAAGGCGGCATGCTCGGCGGCCGAGGCGAACAGCGCCTCGGTCCTCACCCGCGCGAGCACCAGGCCGATCGCCTCGGTCGCGCCAGAGGTGAAGCGTATGTCGGGCCGCCAGCCGAGCGTCGCGGCGATGTCGGCGCGCGCGCGCTCCATCCCCGCGCGCGCCGCCCTTCCCTCGCTGTGCGCCGAGGAAGGGTTGGCC
>JBHJHL010000081.1:0-5387 GCA_050330935.1 Sphingomonadaceae bacterium
GGTTGTTTTGGTTTGTGTGGTATATTTCTCTTTGTGGTCTACGCTCCATATCTGCTATATTCGCGCGCGGCCGTTGTAGGTCGTGGGCTGGGGCGTGGGGCCCCCGGCGCTGCTCGTCGGCCACAGCCTCGGCGGCGCGGCGGTGCTGGCGGCGGCGGCGAAGATCGGTGAAGCGCGGGCGGTGGCGACGATCGGCGCCCCCTTCGATGCCGATCATGTGCTCGGCCGGCTCGGCGAGGAGCTGAAGAAGGTCGAAGCGCAAGGCGAGGCCGAGGTGACGATAGGCGGCCGGAGCTTCCGCGTCGCGAAGGGCTTTCTCGAGCAGACCCGCGAACAGCCTCAGGAGGAGCGGATCGCCGAGCTCGGCCGCGCGCTTCTCGTCCTCCATTCGCCGGTCGACGATGTCGTGGGGCTCGAAAATGCCGGGCTCATCTTTCAGGCGGCGCGCCATCCCAAGAGCTTCGTCGCTCTCGACGGCGCCGACCATCTCCTCACGAGCGAAAAGGATGCCGACTATGCCGCCGGCGTGATCGCCGCCTGGGCCGAGGCCTATCTGCCGAGATAGCTGCGCAGCGCCAGCCAGCGTTCGCGCTTGTCGGCGAAAGGGAGGGTATAGGCCGGGCTGCTCGACGGCAGGTCGACGAGCGCGAGTCGGGTCTCGCCGATCTGCCGCCGCCCGATCCGCGCCGCCGTCTTGCCGTTGAAGCCGATCGCCCGGAGATGCGGCAACCGCTCTGTCAACGCGCCTAGATCGGCCGGCTCATGGTCGCGGATCGCGGCGTCGAGGCTGCCTTCGCGACGCGCCCGCGCCACCGTGTCCCACAGCCCGATGCCCGCATCGCGCAGCGCGGCGAGCCGCGCCTCATAGGGCAGGGCTGCGATGTCGCGCTCGATGAGCGCGCCGGCGAGCCGCCAGAACTGGTTGCGCGGATGGCCGTAATATTGGCGCCTGGCGAGCGAGACCGCGCCCGGCAGGCTGCCGAGGATCAGCACCCGCGTGGCGGCATCGACGACGGGCTCGAAATGGCTATGGACGGTCATCTTCCTTCCTTGTCATCGCGGTTCGCCGGGCGCAATGACGGCCCATGACCAAGGTCGATATCGAGGGCGGATGCCATTGCGGCGCGGTGAGGTTCGAGGCGGAACTTCCCCAGAAAGTCGAGATATTGATATGCAACTGCTCGATCTGCGCGATGACCGGCTTTCGCCACCTCATCGTGCCGCATGAGGATTTCACGCTGCTTTCCGGCGAGGCCGCGCTGACCAGCTACCGCTTCGGCACGCGCGCGGCCGAGCATCTCTTCTGCGCGACCTGCGGCGTGAAGAGCTTCTACCAGCCGCGCTCGCATGCCCGGGCCTGGAGCATCAACGCCAATTGCGTGGAGCTGCCGCCCGGCATCGCGGTTGCCGAGCGCGCCTTCGACGGCCGCCATTGGGAAGAGGCGCGGGCTGCCCTGGACTAGGCTCCGCATGGCCGCCTGCCGGCCTGTCTTTATTGGTCTGTCCTACAGGCGATACGATCGTCTATGGTTGCTTCGGCTCTTTGTGATCTGTCTATAGACCTTCACGGATCGTCGACGAAAATGAACGGTTGGTCGAGCTTTGACTTCGATATGTCGTGCTTTCGTTACCTTTCGTCCGCCGGCTCCGGGGGTTTGACACGCCCTATTGGCGGTCTCCGGCGGCGCCTCGCTTGCCGTGCGTTGCAGTCGACGTTTAAGTGCGAGCTTTGATCGCGGTCGAAGAGCGAGGAAATGGCGAGCGTTGCAGCCGAAGCGCACGGGGAAATCGAGCCGCGCAAGATCAGGCAGGTGATCGCCGCGTCTTCGGCGGGCACGGTGTTCGAATGGTATGATTTCTTCATCTATGGGACGCTCGCCACCTCGGGCATTATCGGCGCCACCTTTTTCCCCGCCGGAAACGAGACGCTCCAGACATTGCTCGCCTGGGCCGGCTTCGCGGTCGGCTTCGGCTTCCGGCCGCTGGGTGCGATCCTCTTCGGCTATATGGGCGATCGGCTGGGCCGCAAATATACCTTCCTCATCACCATCACGCTGATGGGCGTCGCGACCGCCGGGGTCGGGCTGGTGCCCTCGGCAGCCGCCATCGGCATCGTAGCGCCCATTCTCATCATCCTGCTGCGCGTGTGCCAGGGGCTTGCGCTCGGCGGCGAATATGGGGGTGCCGCGATCTATGTCGCCGAACATTCGCCGCGCGGCAAATCGGGCTATTTCACCAGCTATATCCAGGCCTCGGTCGCGGGCGGCTTTGTCCTCAGCCTCGCCGTCGTGCTGCTGACGCGCGGCGCGATGAGCGAGGAAACCTGGCTCGCCTGGGGCTGGCGCGTGCCCTTCCTGCTGTCGATCCTCCTCCTCGCCATCTCGCTATGGATGCGCTTCAAGCTCAACGAGAGCCCGGTCTTCCAGAAGATGAAGGAGGAAGGCGAGACCTCCGGCAATCCGTTCAAGGAGAGCTTTCGCTATCCCGGCAATCTGAAACGGCTCTTCGTCGCCTTGTTCGGCATCGCCGCCGGGCTCACCGTGATCTGGTACACGGCGATGTTCTCGACGCTGTCCTTTCTGCAGGGGCCGCTGAGGGTCGAGGACCGCACCGCGCAGCTCATCGTCGGCGGCGGCGCGCTCGCCGGGCTGTTCTGGTTCGTGCTGTTCGGGAAAATCTCGGATCGGGTGGGGCGCAAGCGGCCGATCGTCATCGGCTATGCGCTGACCCTCGTCCTGCTCTTTCCCTTGTTCAAGCTGATCGGCGCCGCCGCCAATCCCGAGCTCGCCGAGGCCGCCGAGCGGGCGCCGGTCGTCGTCGCGGGCGAGGCATGCGACTATAATCCCTTCGCCGAGACCCAGGTCACCGAATGCGGCCGTGTGCTCGATCTGCTCTCCTCAAGGGGGCTGCCCTATGAGACGGCAGAGGCGGAGCCCGGTGCGGGGACGGTGGTGCGGGTGGGCGATGTTCCCGTGGCGGGCATCGACGAGGCGGCGATCGAGGCGGCGCTTTCCGCCGAAGGCTATGATCTGGGGCGGACGACGCCCTCGCCCGGCAATATCGCCCTCATCCTGTTCGGCATCGTCGCCTTGGGCGCGCTCGCCGGCGCCACCTACGGCCCGGTCGCGGCGCTGTTGTCGGAAATGTTTCCGCCCCGCATTCGCTACAGCTCGATGTCGATCCCCTATCATTTCGGCACCGGCTATTTCGGCGGCTTCCTGCCCTTCATCGCCAGCTACATCATCGCCCGCACCGGCGATCCCTATGCCGGCCTGTGGTACACTTGGGGCGTGGTGCTGATGGCGCTCATCGTCACCGTCTGGGGCCTCAAGGAAACGCGCGAGGGCCACGCGGCGGTGACGTGAAGTGATCGCGAAAAGGAATCGTCACCCTGAACTTGTTTCAGGGTCCATTTGAAACCACGCACGGTCTTGGCATTCGACCATGGATGCTGAAACGAGTTCAGCATGACAGAATCGAACAGCCAATCCCCCCTTCGCCTGCGTCTCGACGGCGATGCGCTCGTCTCCAACTGGCGCTGGCTCGCCGATCTGAGCGCCCCCGCCGCGTGCGGCGCGGCGGTGAAGGCGGACGGTTACGGCCTCGGCGCGGTCGCGGTCGTCGCGCGGCTCGCCGCCGCCGGCTGCCGTAATTTCTTCGTCGCCACCTGGGCCGAGGCGGCCGAGATCGCGGCCGTCGCCGGCGATGCCGAGGTTTCGATATTCCACGGCGCCGGCGAGGACGACATGGAAGCCGCGCGCGCCTCGCCCGCCCGCCCGGTGCTTAACAGCGCCGAGCAGGCCGCGCGCTGGCGCGGGACCGGCAGACCCTGCGACCTCATGGTCGACACCGGCATGAACCGCCTCGGCCTCGCGCCGTCGGACGTCTCGGCGGGGCTGTTGGACGGGCTCGAGATCGAGACGCTGATGAGCCATCTCGCCTGCGCCGACGAGGACGTGCCGATGAATGCCCGCCAGCTGGAGGCCTTCCGCGCGGTGGCGCGAAGGGTGCCGGCGAAACGTCTCAGCCTCGCCAATTCGGCCGGGATCATGCTCGGGCCGGACTATCGCTTCGATCTCGCGCGTCCCGGCCTCGCAATCTATGGCGGCGTGCCGCGGCGCGAGGGCGAAGGCCATATCCGCCGGGTGGCGACGCCCGAGGCGCGGATCGTCCAGCGACGGCGGATCGGGCGCGGCGAGAGCGTCGGCTACAACGCCACCTTCACCGCCCGGCGGGAGATGGAGCTCGCGATCCTCAACATCGGCTATGCCGACGGCTATCTGCGCGGCTTTTCAGGGACGGGCAGGGCGATTGTCGAGGGCGCGGAGCTGCCCGTCGTCGGCCGCGTGTCGATGGACCTCGCCGCTGTCTGCGTCGATGCCGCGCCGCGTCTTTCCGAGGGGGACTGGGTTGCGCTCGACTATGATCTTCCGGCCGCCTCGCGCCAGTCCGGCCTCAGCCAATATGAGCTGCTGACGGTTTTGGGTCGGCGTTTCGAGCGGGCCTGGGATTAGTCGCAAAGGGCTTGGAGCCAGGTATCGAGCGGCTCCCACAGCTGCTTCCTCGCCCGGCTTCCGACCACCATGCCGACATGGCCGGCGTCGGTCTCGAGCCGTTCTCCCGTCCGTGGCGCGCTCGCCGCGGGGACGATGCGGTCGCCCGTCGCGACTAAATGGAGCTGCGCGCAGGCGAGGCGCGCGGGATCGGCCGTGCCCCCCGCGATCCGCCATGCCCCGCGCCCGGGAAGATCGCCGCCGAACAGCGTCTCGAACAGCTCGCGCGCGGCGGCGGCGGGAAGCGGCGGGCCCTCGTTCGCCCAGTCCTCGAGGGCGATAAAGGCGCGCGCCGCCTCGCTTTCCGGCTCCAATTCGGCGAAGCGGGCATATTTGCGCACCGTGCGGGCCGGGTCGAGCGCCCAGAAGCCCGATTGCAATATCTCCATCGGCAGCAGGCCCAGCGTCTCGGCGGCCGGGCGCGCGGCCTGCCAGAGCCGCGCGACCTCGCCCCGCGCTGCGTCCTCGTAGCCGGAAAAATGCCAGGGCGCGGCGATCGTCGCGACCGCGCGGCAGCGAAGATGCCCGGCGGCGGCGAGCGCCATCGTCCCGCCGAGGCAATAGCCTGCCAGCGCCGCGCCCTCATGTCCGGCAAGCAGCGGCAGCATGATCTCCTCGACATGGCCGGCAATCGAAAGCTCACCCCGCGCCGCGACGTCCTCCCCCCAGTCGAGGAGCAGAACCCGGTGGCCGCGCGCCGCGAGCCAGCGCAGCAGCGAATTTTGCGCCGCCAGGTCGAGCACATAGGGCGGGTTGATGAGCGAGGGGATGAAGACGACGGCTGGCCCGCCCCCGCCCGTCCCGGGGCCATAGTCGCGCAGCCCGGCGCCGCGG
>JBHJHL010000082.1:0-20223 GCA_050330935.1 Sphingomonadaceae bacterium
GCCGCGAGCATCGCGAGCCAGGCGCCGCAGCCGGCCGTCGACCGCGACATCGCCTCCGCGCTCGCGCGCTGGAACAGCCTGCGGCAAAGCGACCGCCTGCCCTTTTCCTCCTATGCCTCCTTCCTGCTGCGGCATCGCGGCTGGCCGGGCGAGGACGGGCTGCGCCGGGCCGCCGAGCGGTCGATCGACCCCAACAGCTTCGCGCCGCGCGAGCTGATTTCCTATTTCGCCCAACATCCGCCGCTCACCCCCGTCGGCCATGCCCGCTATGCGAGCGCGCTGCTCGCCCTCGGCAATATCGACGAGGCGCGCGAGCAGGCCCGCAAGGCCTGGCATGGCGGCGTGCTGCCCCCGGCCGACGAGGCGCAGCTTCTCGCCCGCTTCGGCGGCTCGCTCACCGCCGCCGACCACGATCGGCGGATCGAGAGGCTGCTCGCCAACGACGACCGGACGAGCGCCGCGCGCGTGCTGACCCTGACCTCGCCCGAGCGCCGTCCCTTCCACGAGGCCCAGCTCGCGCTGCAGGCCGAAGCGCCCGACGCCGACAGCCGCTACCGGGCGCTCGGGCAGGCGGCGCTCGCCGATCCCGGGGTGCTGATGGCGCGCGCCAACTGGCTGCGCAACAATGCCCGCAGCGTCGAGGCGCGCAACCTGCTCGCCCAGCGGCCGCGGCTCGCGCGGCTGCCCGCCGACCCGGAGGAGTGGTTCGAGACCCTGCTCACCATGGCCCGCGCGGCGGCGAACGACAGCCAGTGGACGGTCGCCTACGAGATCGCCTCCAAGCTCGACGACGCCTATCCGCCCGGCACCGACATTTCCGAGCAGAGCTATGGCGAGCGCGACGATTTCACCAGCCTCGCCTGGCTCGCCGGCACCACCGCGCTCCACAAGCTCGGCCGCCCGGCCGAGGCGGCGCGACTGTTCGAAGCCTATGCCCGCGCCGCGCGCTCGCCGCAGACCCAGACCAAGGGGCTCTACTGGGCCGGCCGCGCCACGGCCGCGGCGCGCGAGGAAGCCGCCGCGCGCGCCTATTTCGAGGAGGCGGCGCGCCATCCCGACCAGTTCTACGGCCAGCTCGCGCTCGAGCGGCTGGGACGCGAGATCCCGTCGCCTCCCCTGCCGCGGCTCGCGATCGGCGATGCCCAGCGCGCCGCCTTCGAGCGCGACGAGCTCGTCCGGGCGATCGTCATGCTGGGCCGCATGGGCCAGCGCAAGGATCAGACCGACTTCATCCGCGCGCTCGCCGACCGCCTCGAAAGCGACGAGCAGCGCTATCTGGCCGGCGAGCTCGCGGCGCGCGTCGGCCGTCCCGATCTCGGCGTCTGGGTCGCGCGCCAGGCGCGGCGCGGCGGCGAGAATTATTACGCCCGCTCGAGCTTCCCGACGGTGGCGATCCCGCCCGTCTGGCAGCGGCAATGGGCGCTCAACCACGCGATCATGCGGCAGGAAAGCTCGTTCGACCGCGAGGCGGTGAGCCCGGCCGGCGCGCGCGGCATGATGCAGCTCATGCCCGGCACCGCGCGCGAGACCGCGGGCAAGCTCGGCCAGCCCTACAACCTGTCGCGCCTCACCGCCGACCCGCAATACAACATCATGCTCGGCAGCGCCTATTTCGCCAATCTGCTCGACCAGTTCGGCGGCTATGCGCCGCTCGCCATCGCCGCCTACAATGCCGGCCCCGGCAACGTCCGCCGCTGGATGCGCGAAAACGGCGATCCGCGCCTGCCCCAGGTCGACGTCGTCAAATGGATCGAGGAAATCCCCTTCTACGAGACCAAGAACTATGTGAAGCGGGTGCTCGAGAACGCGGTCGTCTACGATCTCGTCAATCCCGGCGCCGCGCGCTCGCCGGCGCGCAACCGCCTGAGCTGGTATCTCGGCAAGCGCCAGCCGGGCTAGCGCCCGGATCGATATCCCCCAGGCGACGGGGCGGCCGAGCCACCGGCGGTTGCCGGCGGCGGACGTCGATGCGCGGCTACAGCCCGGCGAGGAAGGCGAGCGCGACCCTGATCTCGGCGTCGGTGAGCCGCAGATCGTCGTCGCTGTCGGCATAGCGGCGGAACCAGATATTGGCGCGCCGCCTCTCCTCGCGGCTCAAGCCTTCGCCGAAGCGGCGGGCGACGATCTCGCGCCCTTCCTCGGTTTCGGAAAGCCAGGGATCGAGCGCGCCGGGCCGCTCGCCGACCCATATGCCGCCGGCATAATCGCGATAATCGTCATCGCCGCGATAGTCGCCGTAGCGCTCCTCATGCCCATAATCATAGCCGTAATCGTCATAATAGCTCGTGCAGCCGGCGAGCCCCGCCGCCAGGACCACGAGCGCGGCGGGCAAAAGCGCCTTAACCATTCCAGCTCTCCCGTAAGCGTTACGGGGCTGTAACGGCCGGCGCGCGCGGGCGGTTGCGCTTAACCATCTTCGTTAACCATCTTTTCGCGCCGCCTTCGCCGGCGGCTCGGCGATACGGATGCCGAGCTCCTTCAGCTGGCGCGGGCTGACCTTCGAGGGCGCGCCCATCAACAGGTCCTCGGCCTTCTGGTTCATCGGGAACAGCACGACCTCGCGCAGATTGGGCTCGCCGGCGAGCAGCATGACGATGCGGTCGATGCCCGGCGCCGAGCCGCCATGGGGCGGTGCGCCATATTTCAAGGCATTGATCATGCCCGAAAATTCGCGATCCACCTCCTCCTTCGAATAGCCGGCGATGCCGAACGCCTTGTACATGATGTCGGGGCGGTGGTTGCGGATCGCGCCCGAGCTGAGCTCGACCCCGTTGCAGACGATGTCATACTGGAAGGCGAGGATATCGAGCGGGTCCTTCTCCTCGAGCGCCTCCATGCCGCCCTGCGGCATCGAGAAGGGATTGTGGCTGAAGTCGATCTTCTTCGCCTCCTCGTCATATTCGAACATCGGGAAATCGACGATCCAGCAGAAGGCGAAGCGGTCCTCGTCGATCAGCCCCAGCTCCTCGCCGATGCGCATGCGCGCGAGCCCGGCGAGCCTTTCGGCATCGCCCTTCCCGCCGGCGGCGAAGAAGACGCCGTCCTCCGCGCCGAGACCGAGCGCGTCCAGAAGCTTTCGTGTCTCCGCTTCGCCATGGTTGTTGGCGATGGGCCCCGAAGGCGCGCCTTCCTTGCGGTTGATATAGCCCAAACCGGCAAAGCCTTCCTCGCGCGCCCATTCGTTCATCGCGTCGAACCAGCGCCGGCCCCTGTCGGCGGTGTTCGGCGCGGGGATCGCGCGCACCACGCCGCCGCCCCCGACGATCCTGGCGAACAGGCCGAAGCCCGAACCTTCGAAATGCTCTGTGACGTCGGCGATCTCGACCGGGTTTCTAAGGTCGGGCTTGTCGGTGCCGTATTTGAGCATCGCCTCGGCATAGGGAATGCGCGGGAACGGCGCCTTGGTCACCGGCCTGCCCTGCCCGAACTCCTCGAACAGCCCCTGGAGCACGGGTTCGAGCGCGGCGAACACGTCCTCCTGCGTCACGAAGCTCATCTCGAAGTCGAGCTGGTAGAATTCGCCAGGGCTCCGGTCGGCGCGCGCGTCCTCGTCGCGAAAGCAGGGGGCGATCTGGAAATAGCGGTCGAAGCCGGCGACCATGATCAACTGCTTGAACATCTGCGGCGCCTGCGGGAGCGCGTAGAACTTGCCGGGGTGGAGGCGCGAGGGCACGAGGTAGTCGCGCGCGCCTTCGGGCGAGGAAGCGGTGAGGATCGGGGTCTGGAACTCGGTGAAGCCCTGATCGATCATCCGCCGGCGGATCGAGGCGACGATCGCCGAGCGCAGCATGATGTTCGCATGCATGGTCTCGCGCCGGAGATCGAGGAAGCGGTATTTGAGGCGGATGTCCTCGGGATAGTCGGCCTCGCCGGCGACCGGCATCGGCAGCTCCTCGGCCGCCGAGAGCAGCTCGACCTCGGCCGCGCGCAGCTCGATCTCGCCGGTCGGCAGGGCGGGGTTTATCGTGTCCCCGGAACGCGCGACGACCTCGCCGGTCGCCGACACCACCGATTCGGGGCGCAGCGAATCGAGCGTCTCGAACGGCTTCGAGCCCTGCTCGGCGACGAGCTGGGTGATGCCGAAATGATCGCGCAGGTCGACGAAGAGAAGCCCGCCATGGTCGCGCTTCCTGTGGATCCAGCCGGAAAGGCGCACCTTTTCCCCGACATCGCTCTTGCGCAGCGCGGCGCAATCATGGGTGCGATAGGGGTGCATCGGCGGCGCCTCTGAAAGAACGGGAAAGGGGCTCGAAAGCGGCTGCGCTTGGCGCGCGCGCGGGCGCTTTGTCAAGCCGCGGCGCTGGCGCTATGGGAGGGCGTCGATGCACATCCACCCGCCGATCACCAAAACCGACGATCTCGCCGCGTTCATCGAACGGCTCGCCCGCTCCCCGTTCGTCGCGGTCGACACCGAGTTCATGCGCGAGAACAGCTACTGGCCCGAGCTGTGCCTCGTCCAGATCGGCAACGAGGAGGAAGCGGCGGCGGTCGATCCCAAGTCCGGCGAGCTCGATCTCGGGCCGCTGCTCGACCTGCTCGTCGCCAACGAGGATGTGCTCAAGGTCTTCCACGCCGGCAGCCAGGACGTCGAGATCGTCTACAACCTCACCGGCGAAACCCCGCATCCGCTGTTCGACACCCAGATCGCGGCGATGGCGTTGGGGCTCGGCGACCAGATCGGCTATTCCAATCTCGTCGAGAGCATGCTCGGGCAAAGCATCGACAAGGGCGCGCGCTTCACCGACTGGCGCCGCCGTCCGCTCGACCGCCGCCAGCTCGAATATGCCATCGCCGACGTCACATATCTCGCGCAGATCTTCCCCAGGATGCTCGACAAGCTGAAGGAAAGCGGGCGCGGCGACTGGCTCGACGAGGAGATGGAACAGCTCGCCGACCCCGCCAACTACACCAACGATCCCAGCGAGGCCTGGCGCCGCATCCGCATCGGCAGCCGCAAGCCCGAGGTGCTGGGGCGCCTGAAGGCGCTCGCCGCCTGGCGCGAGCGCGAGGCGCGGACCAAGAACCTGCCCCGCGGCCGCATCGTCAAGGACGAGACGCTCGCCGACATCGCCGCGCATCCGCCCGCGGACCAGGAGGCGCTCGGCAAGGTGCGCGGTCTTTCGGCGGCCTGGAAGAGCAACGATATCGGCGGCCGGCTGATCGGCGCGCTCGCCGAGGCCGAACCGCTGCCGCCCGCGGAGATGCCGCCGCGCGCCAAGGGGCGCCCGGGGCTGGGCAAGGAAGGCGCGCTGGTCGCCGACCTGCTCAAATTGCTGCTCAAGATCCGGGCGCGCGAGAGCGGCGTCGCGGCGCGGCTCATCGCCCGCACCGAGGAGCTCGAGGCGCTCGCGGCCGGAAAGCGCGGGGACCTCCCAATCCTGTCCGGATGGCGCTATGAGGAGTTCGGCCGCGACGCGCTCGACCTCGTCGAGGGCCGGCTCGCCTTCGCGGTCCGCGAGGGCAGGCTCGAAATGACCAGGGAGGCGTTCGGCGCGTGAAATGAAGGAGTTGTTTCTCCTGGGAGCGATGCTGATGACGAGCGCCTGCACCCCGCCGCCTGACGAGGGGCCGGAGGATATTCCGGTGCGCGGCGCCGGAAGCTGCGACGCCGATGCCGCCGGGGAGCTGATCGGAAAGCCTGCGAGCGAGGCGCTCGGGCAGCGCGCGCTCGAGCTTTCCGGAGCGGCGGCGCTGCGCTGGATCCAGCCCGGCCAGATGGTGACGATGGACTATCGCGAGGACCGCCTCAATATCGAGCTCGACGAGGCCAACCGGGTCAAGGCGCTGCGCTGCGGCTGATTCGCCGCTTGCCGTCGGCCGGGGATGGGCAAGGCCAGGCGAGCGCCGGCCTGAGCCCGAGCGTTTCGGCGAGCGAGGCGTGGCGGCGCTCGACCGGCTCGCCGTAGAGCGGCCGCTGCTGCCCTTCGAGCTCGAGCAGCAGCCTGCCGTCCTTCCTGACGAGCGCGGTTCCTTCGAGCCCCGCCTCGGCGCCGCCCGAGAGCCGCTGCGCGAGCCGCATCGCGAGCCCCCAGGCGCGCGCGCGCCGAAGGTCCTCCTCGCTCGCCAGCCTGAGCAGCAGCGGCTCGTTGAGCGAGGCGCCGCTGAAATTGGCGAACAGCGCCTCGGCGAGGATCGCGCGGCCGCGCGCGTCGATGCCGACCCAATTGCCGTGCAGCGCCATGTCGAGCCCGCGCTCGGCACGGAAGCTGGGGTGGCTGCGCCAGGCGATGTCGGACAGGAGGCAGGCGGCGAGGCGCAGGCGGCGCGCGGATTTTCCGTCGTCGAAGGCGGGCGCGATCCAGCTGTCGAGCAGCGCGCCATGCTCGGGAAAGCGGCCGAGCCTCAGCCCCGCCTCGCGCGTCGCCTCGATCAGCGGGTCCAGGCGCTTGATCTCCGGCGGCAGCGCGTCGTGGAGCAGCCCCTCGCGCAGCCCGAAGGCGGAGACGACGAGCTTTTCGGGGCGCAGCTGCTCGACGAGCAGCGCGAGCACCGCGCTCGCCTCGCGCATCATGCCGGCACGGGCCGAGGGCATGCCCGGCACCTGCCTGAGCTGCGCCTCGCCGAGCCTGTCGACCGCCGCGCGAAGCGCCTGCGCGCGGGCCGCTTCCATCTCGTAATTGTGGATGACGGGGAGCGGATATTCGGTGAGCGCCATGTCGAGCCGGGAGAGCGCCCGCCACGAGCCGCCGACGAGATAGAGGGGCCGGGCCTTGCCCGCCCTGGCGAGCTTGTGGCCTTTGAGGGCCTTGGCGAGCTTGTGGGCGACCGCCTTGTCCCCCTTGTCGAGCAGGGGGCCGATCCTCAGCACGCCGAGCGGCAGCGACGCGCCGCTCGTCGCCTTGCCCCCGCCGACCGCGACCAGCTCCAGGCTGCCGCCGCCCAGATCGCCGACCACGCCCTTCGCGCCGGGAATCGCCGAGACGACGCCATAGCCGGCAAGCTTGGCCTCGCGCTTGCCGGCGAGCACTTCGGGATCGAAGCCGAGCTCGCGCACCCGGGAAAGAAAGTCTTGGCCGTTCCTGGCCTCGCGCACCGCCGCGGTGGCGACGCTGCGCACCATGCCGACGCCCATATAGCGGATCAGCAGGGCGAAGCGCTCGAGCGCCGCGAGCGCGCGCGCCATCGCCTCCTCGGAAAGCAGCTTCTTCTTGCCGAGATCGCGGCCGAGCCCGGCGAGCAGCTTTTCGTTGAAGATCACCGAGGGCGAGCGGCCGCCGTTGGAATAGACGACGAGGCGGACCGAATTCGAGCCGATATCGATGATCGCGACCGGCCGCGAACTGTCCCCCTCCGCCGTCATCCCCGCGGGCGGTCGAAGCGCAGCTTGGGCACCGCATCGCTCCTCAGCGCCGCGCCGCGCCCGGAAAGCGACGGGTTGGTCATGAAATAGCGATGGAGGTTGAAGGGCTTGTACTCGTCGGGCTCGATCCGGACATAGCGGCCGTCCGGGCAAAGCTGCCAGCTCTGCTCATTGTCGATGAGGTTGGCGACCATCACCTGATCGAGGATCTGGGCGTGGACGGTCGGGTTCTCGATCGGCAGCATGAATTCGACCCGGCGATCGAAGTTGCGCGGCATCCAGTCGGCCGAGCTGATATAGACCCCGGCGTTGCGGCTCGGCAGCGGCTCGCCGTCGGCGAACGCCCAAATGCGGCTGTGCTCGAGGAAGCGGCCGATCACCGATTTGACGTAGATATTCTCCGACAGACCCTCGACCCCTGGTCTGAGGCAGCAGATGCCGCGCACCACCATGTCGATCTGCACGCCGGCCGCGCTCGCGGCGTAGAGCTTTTTTATGATCGGCGGATCGACGAGCGAGTTCATCTTCGCCCAGATCGCCGCCGGCCTGCCGGCGCGGGCATTGGCGATCTCCCTGTCGATCAGCCGGCACAGCTCCTTGCGCAGGTCCATCGGCGACATGACGAGCAGGTCGAGATCGGGCGGCTCGACATAGCCGGTGATATAGTTGAACAGCTGCGCCGCATCGTGGCCGACGTCGGGATCGGCGGTGAAGAAGGAAAGATCGGTGTAGATCTTGGCGGTGACCGGATGATAGTTGCCGGTGCCGAAATGGCAGTAGGTGCGGTAGCCCCTGCCCTCGCGCCGCACCACCATCGAGACCTTGGCGTGGGTCTTCCATTCGACGATGCCGTAGACGACCTGGACGCCGGCGCGCTCGAGCGCATTGGCCCAAAGGAGGTTCTGCTCCTCGTCGAAGCGCGCCTTCAGTTCCACCACTGCGGTGACCGACTTTCCCGCCTCGGCGGCCTCGATGAGCGCGCGGATGATCGGCGACTGGCTGCCGGCGCGGTAGAGCGTCTGCTTGATCGCGACGACGTCCGGATCCTCGGCCGCTTGCTTCAGGAAGGCGATCACCACCTCGAAGGTCTCATAGGGATGGTGGACGACGATGTCCTTGGCCTGGATGGCGGCGAAGCAGTCGCCGCCATGCTCGCGGATGCGCTCGGGAAAGCGCGGCGCGAAGGGCTCGAACTTGAGGGCGGGCCGGTCCTCCTCGACGAGCGCTTCGAGGTCGGCGATGCCGAGAAAGCCGGTCGAGACCGAGACCAGCGCGTCGGAGGCGTCGATGCCCTCGCGGACCAGCGCCTCCAGATCGGCCGGCATGCCGGCCTCGAGCTTCAGGCGGATGACGCGGCCGCGCCGGCGGCGCTTGATCGCGGTGCGGAAATAACGGACGAGGTCCTCGGCCTCCTCCTCGATCTCGATGTCGCTGTCGCGGATGATGCGGAAGGCGCCGCCGCCGAGCAGCTCGTAGCCCGGAAAGAGCACGTCGATATGGCGGCGGATGAGGGTCTCGATGGCGATGTAGCGGGCTTTCCTCCCCGGCAGGCGAACGAAGCGCGCGAGCGTCGTCGGCACCATCAGAAGCTGGCGGAGCCGCTCGCCGTCCGACCGGCGCTCGAGGTCGAAAATGAGCGAGAAGCCCTTGTTCGGGATGAAGGGAAAGGGATGCGCCGGATCGATCGCCTGCGGCGTCAGCACCGGAAAGATCTGCTCGCGGAAATGCTGTTCGAGCCAGTCGGCCGAACGGTCCCCGACCTCGGCGATGCCGAGCACCTCGATGCCGGCCTCGGCGAGCATTTCCTTGAGGTCGATCCAGACCTCCTGCTGGCGGGCGGTGAGCTGGTCGACCTCGCGCGCGATCGCGTCGAGCTGCTGACCCGGGGTCAGCCCGTCGGCCGAGCGCTCCTCGACGTCGATGAGCTGCTGGCCCTTCAGGCCGGCGACGCGGACCATGAAGAATTCGTCGAGATTGTCGCCCGAGATCGACAGGAAGCGCAGCCGCTCGAGCAGCGGATGGGCCTCGTTGCAGGCCTCCTCGAGCACCCGCTCGTTGAAGGCGAGCCAGGACAGCTCGCGGTTGAAATAGCGGCTGCCGAGCTCGCGCGCGGCCTTGCGCGGCACCTGCTCCTCGCCCTGCACGACGGTCCTGGTTTCGATCTGCTCCATCGCCTTTCCTAAATGAGCTTCTCGGCCGCGAGCACCCGGCGGGCCATCGCCATGCTCAGCGGACGCCGGCTCGCCAGCGCCGCGCGATCGAGCGTCTCGATGATCCTTTGAACGGAAAGATAGCTGCGTTGGGTCCGCGGCACCAGAAATTTGGCGAGATCGGGCGAGACGCTCAACCCCCGGTCGGCGAGACATTTGAGGATCAGCGCCTCGAACAGCGCGTCGTCGGGCTCGGCGATCGCGACATGCGGCGTCGCCGCCAGCCGCGAGGCCAGATCGGGCAGCGCCGGGCGCCAGACCGGCGGCGGCGCGTCGGCGACGACGAGCAGCGGTCGGCGCGCGGCCTGCGCCTCGTTCCAGGCGTGGAACAGCATCTCCTCGTCATGCGCCCGGGCGTCGTCGAACAGCCGCCCGCCGGTCTTGCGCGCGAAGATCCGGCCCAGCAGGCTGCGCCCCGATTTGCGCGGGCCGGTGAGGATCGTCGCCATCACCGGCCAGGTCGCCCAGTGGCGCAGATGCTCGAAGGCCGCGCTGTTCGCAGGGGAGACGATGAAGTCGCTCTCCTCGTCCGCCACCGGCCAGTCCAACGGCAGCGCGAGCTGGCTCACCGCTGTTCGTCGGCCGGTTCGGGAACAGGCTCGGGGGGCGGCGCCGGCGCGGGCGCCGCCTGCGGCCGGCTGATGTTCAGCGTCTGCCCCGAGCCGGAAACCGTCCAGCCGCGCGCGGCGAGCGCGGCGCGCAGCTCGGCGGCGCTTCCCTGATAGGTGATCTGGATCACCGAGGTGCCGCCGATCGCGGTGCTCAGGGTGAGCGAGGAAGTGACGCCCTCGATTCCGCTCACCGAGACCGCGGCCTGCTGGGCGGCGGCCGGCGAAGGCGTGGCGACCTGCAGCCGATAGGTGTTTGCGCCGCTGATCTCTATGGGCTCGCGGGCGAGCGCGCGGCGGTCCTCCTCGCGTTCCTCGCGCCGCAGCTCGTCCGCCTCGCGCTCGCGCGCCTGCTCGATTTCCTCGGCGACGTCGGCGGGCCGGACGAGGATGAGCGACGGATCGGCCTTGATGATCCCCTCTCTGAAGGCGGCGATATAGGCCTGGTCGATGCGCTTGACGCCTTCCTCCATCATCTTCGGGATCGCGGCGCCGCGGCGGGCGCGCAGCCTGAAGCGATCGAGGATCTCGCCGTCGGGGCCATAGCGGGCGATGAAGATGCCGGTCGCCGGTCCGCCGGGATAATCGCGCTTCAGATAGACTTCGGGCACGACGATATCGACGGCGCCATATTGATCGAGCACCATCCGCCACCAGCCGCGCCCGGGGCGGCGCGTCTGGGCCGCGTTCAGGAGCAGCGGATCGCTGCCCTCGCCGCTCACCCGGACATAATCGATGGCGCTCGCGCCGGCGCGAAAGCGGGCCCAGGCCTCCTGCCAGGGATTGCGCCGCTCGAAGCTCGTCATCGTCGAGCCGCTCACCATCACCGGGATGACGAGCACCGGGTGCGAGCGGGTGCCGATGCCCTTGAAGCCGAGCATCTCGCCGGCCCGGCCGCGGTCGAACAACACCCCCAGCGTGGCGATGTAGCGGGTGGGGCCGATCTGCTCCTCGCCGATGACGATGCCCGAAACGATCGAATCGAGCGTCGAGTCCGAAAGCTCGGGCGCCTCGGATACGGGGCGGCGGTTCATTCGCGCCCAGAGCGCCGCGAAGCCTTTGCGCTGCGCCTCGCGCCAGCCCTTCTGTCGCGCCTCCTCGGCGGTCTCGCCGCGGGTGTCGACCTCGATGCCGTCGATCTCGAGCGCGTTCGAGCTGTCGATCGGCGGCACGCCGCGATCGCCGCTTTCGAGCTGCGCATAGAGCGCGCCGCCGCCGGCGAGGAGGAGCAGCGCGAGAAGAGGCAGGCCGAGCTTGCGCGGGGAGGTCATGGGGCGGCCTTTTGACGAGTTGGCCGTGGAAATCCAAGCGCGATGTCTTTAGGCGGGCGAATATGGCGCAAGGCGGCGAGGATCGGGGCTACAGCTACGAGGCGGCCGGCGTCTCGATAGCCGCCGGCAACCGGCTGGTCGAGGCGATCGCCCCGCTCGCCCGCGCCACCGCCCGCCCCGGCGCCGAGCCCGCGCTTGGCGGCTTCGGCGGCTTTTTCGACCTCAGGGCGGCAGGCTATGCCGATCCGCTGCTCGTCGCCGCGACCGACGGCGTCGGCACCAAGGCCAAGCTCGCGAGCCGCTACGGCCGGCACGAGGGCATCGGCGTCGATCTCGTCGCGATGTGCGTCAACGATCTTCTCGTCCAGGGCGCCGAGCCGCTCTTCTTCCTCGACTATTATGCCACCGCCCGGCTCGATCCCGAGGCGGCGCGGCGGGTGATCGCCGGCATCGTAGAGGGCTGTCGCCGGGCCGGCTGCGCGCTGATCGGCGGCGAGACGGCGGAAATGCCGGGTATGTACGGCGAGGGCGACTATGATCTCGCCGGCTTTTCGGTCGGCGCGGTCGAGCGGGGGCGGCAGCTCGACGGCAGTGCCGTCGCGGCGGGCGACGTCATCCTGGGGCTCGCCTCCTCGGGGGTCCACGCCAACGGCTTCTCGCTGGTGCGAAGGCTCGCCGACGACAAGGGCTGGCGGCTCGAGCAAGCCGCGCCTTTCGATGCCGGCCGCGCGCTTGTCGACGCGCTGCTCGAGCCGACGCGCATCTATGTGCGGGCGCTGCTGCCGCAGGTCCGCGCCGGCCGCGTCAAGGGGCTCGCCCATGTCACCGGCGGCGGGCTGCTGGAGAATATCCCGCGCGTGCTTCCGGAAGGGCTCGCGGCCGCGATCGACGCCGGCGCGTGGCCGCTGCCGCCGCTGTTCGATTTCCTTCGCCGCGAGGGCGACATCGCTCCCGCCGAGCTCGCGCGCACCTTCAATTGCGGCATCGGCATGGCGGCGATCGCCGCGCCCGAGAAGGCCGAGGCGCTCGCCGGGGCGCTGGAGGAAGCGGGCGAGAGCGTCTTTGCCATCGGCCGGGTCGAGAAGGGCAGGCGCGGCTGCACGGTCGCCGGCGGGGCCGGGGTCTGGGGCCATGGCCAAGAATGGAGCGCCAGCTGCTGATGGCGGGCAGGATGCGGGTCGGGGTGCTGATCTCGGGCCGCGGCTCGAACCTGCTCGCGCTTGCCGAGCACCGGCGGCGCGATCCCGACCGGCCCTATGAGCTCGCGCTCGTCGCCTCGAACGTCCCGCAGGCGCGCGGCCTCGTCCTCGCCCGGCGGCTCGGCATTCCGGTCTGGGCGGAAAGCCATAAGGGGATGGAGCGCGAGGAGTTCGACATGCTGCTGGACGAGGCGCTGCGCGAGGCCGATGTCGGGCTCGTCGCGCTGGCCGGCTATATGCGGATATTGTCGCCCGCCTTCATCCGTCGCTGGGAGGGGCGCATCCTCAACATCCATCCCTCGCTGCTGCCGCTCTACAAGGGGCGGGACACCCATCGCCGCGCGCTGCTCGCCGGCGACGAGCATGCCGGCGCCTCGGTCCATGTCGTCACCGAGGAGCTCGACGGCGGGCCGGTGATCGCCCAGGCGAAGCTGCGCATCCGCCCGCGCGACGATTCCGAAAGCCTCGCCGAGCGCGTGCTCGAGCTCGAGCACGAGCTCTATCCGCAGGCGCTCGAGGACTATTGCCGCGGGCTTCTGGAAGGGAAGCTCGAGGAAAGCTAGGTATCGACATTCGCCGCCGTCAGCCGCCAGCAGCTCGCTCGCCCGGGCGTAGCCGATGGGCGCCGCCATCTCAGCGCATAGGCCTTATCCCACGATCTCCTCTTCGGAGAAGAAGAAGTCGATCTCGCGGCGGGCGTTTTCGGAGCTGTCCGAGCCATGCACCGAATTGGCCTCGATCGATTCGGCATAGCGCTCGCGGATCGTGCCTTGGGCGGCCTCGGCCGGATCGGTCGCTCCCATCAGCTCGCGGTTCCTCGCCACCGCGTCCTCGCCTTCGAGCACCATCACCATCACCGGCCCCGAGGTCATGAAGGCGACGAGATCGTCGTAAAAGGGGCGCTCCTTGTGCACTTCGTAGAATTCGCGCGCCTCGCCCTCGGCGAGCCGGAGCAGCCTGGCGGCGACGACGCGCAGCCCCCCTTGCTCGAGCATCCCGACGATCGCGCCGATGAGGTTGCGCCGGACGGCATCGGGCTTGATGATCGAAAGCGTGCGTTCGGTCGCCATGGCCGGCAAGGCTCCATTTCTGCCAAGGACGGGAGGAATGCCGCGCTCTCTAGGGCCGGCGGGGCGGCGGCGCAAGCTCAGGCGGTTTCGAAATTGTCGGCGACGAAGCGGTCGATGAGCGCCACGCCGAAGCCGGTCGCGCCCTTGTCGAACATCGGCCCCGCCTTGTTCGCCCACACCATGCCGGCGACGTCGACATGCGCCCATTTGACGCCTTCCTCGATAAAGCGGCCGAGAAAGGTCGCGGCGGTGATCGATCCCGCCTCGCGCGGGCCGCTGTTCTTCATGTCGGCGATCTGCGAATCCATGAGCTTGTCGTAGCCCTCGCCGATCGGCATCCGCCAGACCTTGTCGCCCGAGGCCTCGCCGGCTTCGACGAGCTTACGCGCCAGCTCGTCGTCATTGGAGAAGAGGCCGGCATATTCCCAGCCGAGCGAGATGATGATCGCCCCCGTCAGGGTGGCGAAATCGACCAGCGTCTCGGGCTCATATTCGTTCTGCGCCCAGGCGATCGCGTCGCTCAGCACCAGCCGTCCCTCGGCGTCGGTGTTGATGACCTCGATCGTCTGGCCGGAGAAGCTCTTGACCACGTCGCCGGGCCGCTGGGCGCCGCCGTCCGGCATGTTCTCGGCGAGCGCGCAGACGCCGACCACGTCGGCCGCCGCCTTGCGCGTCGCCAGCGCCTTGATCGCACCGGCGATCGCCGCCGCTCCGCCCATGTCCCATTTCATCGCCTCCATGCCTTGCGCCGGCTTGATCGAGATGCCGCCGGTATCGAAGGTGATCCCCTTGCCGACCAGGACGAGCGGCTTTCCCCCGCCATCGCCCTTCCAGCGCATGACGAGCAGACGCGGCGGCCGCGTCGAGCCCTGGGCGACGCCCAGAAGCGCGTTCATGCCGAGCCTGCCCATCTCCTTCTCGTCGAGCACGCGCAGCTCGACACCGAGATTTTCGAGCTCGCGGCAGCGCTCGACGAAGCTTTCGGGATAGATGACGTTGGCGGGCTCGGTGACGAGCTTTCTGGTAAGGTCCATGCCCGCCATCACCGCGTCGAGATGCCGCCATTCGCGCTCGACGCCGTCGGGCGCGCCGACCACCACCGTCTCCTCGAGCGTCGGCTGCGCCTTCTTGCCGAGCTTGGTGCGGTAGCGGTCGAAGCGCCAGGCGCGCGAGGCGGCGCCGAAGGCGATCTGGGCGGCGGCCTCGGCGTCGAGATCGAGGCCGCCGATGTCGATCACCAGCTTCTTCTCGCCCGAGGTCAAGAGCCTCGCGGCGAGCGTGCCGCCGACCTTGCGGTAGAGCGAGACATCCTCCCTGTTGCCGCCGAGCCCGACGAGGAGCAGCCTCCTCGCTCCCTCCCCTTCGCTGACGAAGGTCTCGGCGACCGCCGCCTCCTCGCGCTCGAAACGCTGTGCCTCGGCCGCGCGCATCGCCAGCCTCGCGGCCGTCTCGTCGAGCCCGCCGAGACGGTCGGCGAGCATGTCCTCGTCGCGGACCGGAATCGCCAGCGCATAGGAACCCTGGGGACGAGCGGAGGAGAAGCTGATCTTCATGGGCGCAAGGCTCCTGCTGGATGAAGGGAAAGGCGATGGTGCGGGGCACCCTTAGGCAAAGCGCGGCGCGCTGGCAAAGGGCCATTGCGGGGGCGCCCGCGCGGGTGCAAAAGGCGGCGCGCTGGAAGATGTCGAAGTGGCGGGACAGGTGAAGACGATCCGATCGTTGTGTCTTACGGCGCTGCCGCTCGTTCTCGCCCTGCCCGCCGCGGCCGCGGCCCAGGAGAGCGATCCCGACGCCGCCGGCCCCGCGGCGCCCCCCGAAGCCGCCCCGCGCGAGGTGCGATTCAGCGCCGACCGCCTCGTCTATGACAGCGTCGCCGACATCGTCATCGCCGAGGGCCATGTCGAGATGAGCAGCGAGGGAGACCGCCTGTTCGCCCGGCGCATCGTCTGGAACCGGGCGACCGGCGAAGTGCGCGCCGAGGGTGATGTGCGGGTGCAAAATCCAGGCGGCGATCGCATCTACGGCGACAGCGTGGTGCTCACCGACGAGCTGCGCGACGGCGCGATCGAGAATATGCTGCTCGTCCTCGACAGCGGCGGTCGGCTGGCCGCCGAGCGGGCGACGCTGGAGGACGGCGTCATCACCCTTTATCGGGCCGCCTACAGCCCCTGCCCGGTGGTCGACGACGAAGGCTGCGGCAAGGAGCCGAGCTGGCAGATCAACGCCGTCAAGGTGGTGCGCGATCCGGCGAGAAACCGCATCCGCTACGAGAATGCGAGCCTCGAGCTGTTCGGCATCCCGATTGTCGCCCTCCCCGTCTTCACCCATCCCGAGGGCGGCTCGGGCGGCAGCGGGCTGCTCGTTCCAGATCTCAGCATCAGCCGCTCCAACGGCGTCGAGCTGTCGCTGCCCTATTACTGGCAGCTCGCGCCCGATCGCGACCTCACCCTGACGCCCCATGTCTACAGCGATGTTTTGCCGATGCTCGAAGGCGAGTATCGCGCGCTGACCGGGAACGGCGCCTATCGCGTCCGCGGCTACGTAACGTACGGCTCGCGCATCCCGCTGGCCGGCGAGATCGGCTTCGCGCCGATCGAGGAGGAGGGGATGCGCGGCTATCTGGAAGGCAATGGCCGCTTCCAGCTCAGCCCCGAATGGCAGGTCCGCGCCTCGGGCCGGGTGGTCACCGACCGCACCTTCCTGCGCCGCTACGACATCAGCAACGACACGCGGCTGCGCTCGGTCGCCGAGGCCGAGCGGATCACGCGCGACAGCTATGTCTCAATCGCCGGCTGGGCCTTTCAGGGCCTGCGCGCGACCGACGATCAGGGCCTGCAGCCGATCGTGCTGCCCGCGATCGACGCGCGGCTGCGCCTCGACGATCCCTTTTTCGGCGGCCGGCTCGAGGCGCGCGCCAACAGCCTCGCCATCTTCCGCACCGAGGGCCAGGACAGCCGGCGCGCCTTCGCCTCGCTCGAATGGGAGCGGCAGCGCTTCACCCCCTGGGGCCAGCGGCTGACGCTCACCGCCTTCGCGCGCGGCGACGTATATCATTCGTCCGACCGGCTGCTCGCCGTCACGCCTTCCTATGCCGGCGCCGAGGGCTGGCAGGGGCGTTTCATCGGCGCGCTCGCCGCCGACGCCCAATGGCCGCTGATCGGCGAATTTCTGGGCGGCACCCAGATTCTCACCCCGCGGGTGCAGATCGCCGCCTCGCTGCCGACCGAGAATCTCGCCATCCCCAACGAGGACGCGCGCGCGGTGGAGCTCGAGGATTCCAACCTCTTCGCGCTCAACCGCTTCCCCGGCCACGACCGCTGGGAGGACGGGACGCGGATCACCTACGGCGTCGACTGGGCGGTCGACATTCCCAATATCGCCTTCCGGACCTCGCTCGGGCAGAGCTACCGGCTCGACGACAAGGAGACGATCTTTCCCGACGGCACCGGGCTCGCCGAGCGCTTCTCGGACGTCGTCGGCCGCTCGACGCTGAAGGTCGGGCGCGCCGTCGGCCTCGTCCACCGCTTTCGGCTCGACAAGGACGATCTTAAGGTGCGGCGCAACGAGATCGATCTCGTGCTCGGCAGCCGCAGGACCTATCTGCTCGCCGGCTATCTGCGCCTCAACCGCGATATTTCCGCCGCCATCGAGGATCTGGGGGACCGCGAGGAAGCGCGGCTCGGCGGGCGCGTCGCCTTCGGCGACTACTGGTCGGTGTTCGGCTCGGCGATCGTCGATCTCACCGACCGCGCCGAGGACCCGCTCTCCGACGCCGACGGCTACGAGCCGATCCGCCACCGGCTCGGCTTCGCCTATGACGACGAATGTCTCGAACTTGGCATCAGCTGGCGGCGCGATTATGACACCAGCGGCGATTTTCGCCGCGGCAACACCTTCCTCTTCCAGGTGGCGCTCAAAAATCTCGGACGCTAAGCGTGCGTTCAGCAACCGGGCCGCATCTGGCGCTGCCCATGAACCCTTTCGGAGGCATGATGAATTTCCTGGCCAAGACAGCGCTTTCGATCGCGTGCGCGGGGCTCGGCGCGGCCGCGTTCGCGCAGACCGCCGGCGACCGGCCGGCCTCGGCGATCGAGCTTCCGGCGGACGGCGATTTTCTGATCGATGCCGATCCCTCGGTGCGCAGGGCGACGGCGATCGTCAATGGCGACGTCATCACCGGCACCGACGTCGATCATCGCCTCGCCCTTCTGCTGCTCGGCAGCAACCGCGCCCTCACCGCCGACGAGCAGCGCATCCTGCGCGGCCGCATCCTGCGCGAGCTGATCGACGAGACGCTCCAGATCCAGGCCGCCGCGGCGAGCGACATCAAGGTCGAGGACCGGATGGTCGAGAACCAGTTCGCCCGCCAGGCCGAGGGCCTCGGCCAGACGCCCGCGCAGTTCGCCGACTTCCTGCGCGCCAATGGCAGCTCGGCGGAGTCGATGAAGCGCCAGATTCGCGGCGAGATCGCCTGGCTGCTGCTCCAGCGCCGGCAGATCGAGCCGTTCGTCGCGGTGAGCGACGAGGAGGTGCAGTCGATGATCGACCGGCTCGAGGCCGACAGGGGCACGCAGGAATTCCGCATCGCCGAGATTTTCATTTCCTCGGGCCCCCAGGGCGGCGACGAGGCCCGCACCAACGCCACCCGCATCGCCGAGCAGCTGCGCCAGGGCGCCTCCTTCGCCGCCTTCGCCTCGCAATTCTCCGAAGCCTCGACCGCGGCCGTGGGCGGCGATCTCGGCTGGATCCGGGCCGAGCAGCTGCCGGCGCCGCTGGCGCAGGCCGCGCACACGCTGCCGGTCGGCCAGATCAGCGATCCGATCGCGGTGCCCGGCGGCTATTCGATCATCCTGGTGCAGGACACCCGCCAGGTGCTGACCCCCGATCCGCGCGACGCGGAGCTCAGCCTCATGCAGCTGTCGATCGCGCTGCCGCCCGATGTCACGCGCGCCGAGGCCGAGGCGGCGGTCAACCGGCTCGCCCAGACCGGGCGCACCATGGGCGGCTGCGGCCGGGCCGAGGAGGCGGCGGCGCGGATCGGCGCCGAGGTCGTCTCGAACGACGGTATCAAGGTGCGCGACCTGCCGCGGCCGCTGCAGAACGCGCTGCTCCAGCTCGACATCGGCCAGGCGACGATGCCCTTCGGCTCGATCCAGGACGGGGTGCGCATCCTGGTCTTGTGCGGACGCGACGATCCGGAGCTCGATCAGACGCCCTCCTTCGAGCAGATCGCCGAGGCGCTCAGCGAAGAGCGCGTCAACCGCCGGGCGCGCCATTATCTGCGCGATTTGAGGCGCGACGCGGTGGTCGAATATCGCACCGACATCGTGAGTAACCGCTAAGGGCGGAGAATTGACTCCGCCGATAGCCGTCACCCTCGGCGATCCCGCCGGCATCGGCCCGGAGATCGTCGCCAAAAGCTGGGAGCTGCGGGAGCGGCTGGCGGTCGGTCCCTTCTTCGCGATCGGCGATGCCGACGCCGTCGGGAGGATCTGGCGGGGCAAGGTCCGCGCCGTCGGCGATCCGGAGGAGGCGGCGGCCTGCTTCGCCGAAGCGCTGCCGGTCATCCATGTCGACGGCGCCGGCCCCGTCGCGCCCGGCAAGCCCGACATCGAAGGCGCGCTCAACTCCCTCAACGCGCTCGAGCTCGGCGTCGGCCTCAGCCGCTCGGGCGCCGCCTCGGCGCTGGTCACCGGGCCGGTCTCCAAGGCGCAGCTCTACGCGGTCGGCTTCACCCATGCCGGGCAGACCGAATTCGTCGCCGAGCGCTGCGGCGTCGCGCGCGAGGCGGTGGCGATGATGCTGGTCGGCCCCGGCCTCCGGACGGTGCCGGCGACCGTCCATGTGCCCTTGCGCGACGTGGCCGATCTCCTCAGCGTCGATCTCATCGCCGCCAAGGCGCGGATCACCGCCCGCGGCCTGGCCCGCAATTTCGGTATCGAAAGCCCGCGCATAGCCATCGCCGCGCTCAACCCCCATGCCGGCGAGGAAGGCGCGCTCGGACGCGAGGAGATCGACATCATCGCCCCCGCCGTCGAGCTGCTGCGCGAGGAAGGGCTCGATATCGCCGGCCCCTATCCCGCCGACGCGATGTTCCACCCCCGCGCGAGGGAGGAATATGACGCCGCCCTGTGCCTCTATCACGATCAGGCGCTCATTCCCCTCAAGGCGCTCCATTTCGACGAGGGGGTCAATCTGACCCTCGGCCTGCCGATCGTGCGCACCTCGCCCGATCACGGCACCGCCTTCGGCATCGCCGGCAGGGACAGCGCCAATCCCGGAGCGATGATCGCGGCGCTGCGCACCGCCGCCGCCTGCGCCGAGGAGCGGCGAAGACAGGCGTGAAGGCGCTGCCGCCGCTGCGCGAGCTGATCGCCCGCCACGGCCTCGCCGCCTCGCGCGCGCTGGGCCAGAATTTCATTCTCGACGAGCGGCTGCTCGCGCGCATCGCGGCGATTCCGGGGCCGCTCGCGGGCAAACGGGTCTACGAGATCGGCCCCGGCCCCGGCGGCCTCACCCGGGCGCTGCTCGAAGCCGGCGCGCATGTGATCGCCGTCGAGCGCGA
>JBHJHL010000083.1:0-20798 GCA_050330935.1 Sphingomonadaceae bacterium
CGCTACCCAACACCAAAAAATTATAAAAATCCCCCCCCCCCCCCCGGCCCCGGGCGGCCCCCCCCCCCCCCCGCCAGGGGTACCCCCACGCGAGTTGGGGCGCCGCCTAAGCCGGGAGTCCAGGGGAGGCGCAAGGCTGGACCCCGGCCTCGGCCCAACTACATAAGACCGGCCCATGTCCGCCAATTTCCATCCGCTCACCGTCGCCGAGGTCGTCAACGAGACCCCCGACGCCAAATCCTTCCGCTTCGAGATTCCCGACGGCCTCGAGGAGGAATTCGCCTTCCGCGCCGGCCAGCACCTTACCTTCAAGCACGAGATCGGCGGCGAGGAGGTGCGGCGCAACTATTCGCTGTGCGTCGCGCCCGAGGAAGGCGTCTGGAAGGTGACGGTCAAGCGCATCGAGGACGGCGCCTTTTCCAACTGGGCCAACGACAATCTGAAGCCCGGCGACCGTATCGAGGCGATCCCGCCCCATGGCAGCTTCACCTGGGATTTCGACGCGCAAGCCGAAAATCATTATGCGGGCTTCGCCGGCGGGTCCGGGATCACGCCGGTGATGTCGCTTTTGAAGACCGCGCTCCTCCGCGAGCCCGAAAGCCGCTTCACCCTCTTCTACGGCAACCGCGACAGCCGGTCGGTGATATTCCTCGAGGAGCTGGCACGGCTCAAGAACCGCTTCATGGACCGGCTCGAAGTCCATCATTTCTTCTCCGACGAGGCGGGCGAGATCGATCTCTTCAACGGCATGCTCGACCGCGAGAAATGCGGCGAGATCGTCGGCGCGCTGATCGATCCCGAGGACATCGCCGCCTTCTTCATCTGCGGACCCGGGCCGATGATGGACGCCGCCGAGGAAGCGCTCGCCGCGGCCGGGGTGGCGAAGGAGAAAATCCACATCGAGCGCTTCACCGCCGGCCGGCCGTCGGCGGCCAGGGCGAAGGAAATCCGGAAGCGCCAGAGCGAGGCGGCGGGCCTGTCGCTGTGGGTCACGCTCGACGGCAGGAAGCGCAAGGTCGCCTTCGACGCCGAGGCGGGGAACATCCTCGACAGCGCCAGGGCCGCGGGCCTGCCCGCGCCCTTCGCCTGCAAGGCGGGCGTGTGCGCGACCTGCCGGGCGAAGGTTGTCGAGGGGAAGGTCGACATGGCCGCGCGCTACGGCCTCACCGACGAGGAGATCGCGGAGGGCTATGTCCTCACCTGCCAGTCGGTACCGTTGGGCGACGGCGTCGCGGTCGATTACGACGCTTGAGCGGGGCTCAGCGGCCCTTCATATTCTCGACATAGTCGATCACCGCCCTGGAGACCTGCTGCATCAGCTCCATGCGCTCGGGGACGGGGCGCGAGGTGCGGCCGATCAGCACCGCCACCGCATAGGAGCGGCCGTCGGGCGCGGTGAGGATGCCGACATCGTTATAGCCCGCCTGCGTCGATCCGTAGACCTGGCCGGTGCCGGTCTTGTGCGCGAGCCGCCAGCCCGGCGCGAGGCCACCTTTCAGGCGCCGCGGGCCGGTCCTGGTTGAGCTCATCGCGCCCAGCATGCGGCTCGTCGCCGCCGGCGAGAGCAGCTCGCCCCTTTTGAGCCGCGCCAGCGCCTCGACCATCGCCGTCGGAGTCGCGCCGTCGACCGGGTCGGCGATGTAGCTTTCGAAGGCGCTGCGCCGTCGGCTGGCGGGCACGTTCGCGCGGGCGGTGTAGAAATTCCGCCCCAGCGAATAGGAGGGATTCCATTCGAGGCCGGCGATGCGGCTTTGCATCACGCGCTCGCCGGGGCCGAAGCGAATGCCCTGGATGCCCTTGCGGCGGAGCGTCGCGCGCACCGCCTCGGGCCCGCCCGCGCGCCACAGCACGAAATCGTTGGCGGTGTTGTCGCTCTGGGTGATGGCACGGAAGACGAGATCGTCGAGCGTCGAGCTGAAGCCGCCGTTGAGGACCGCGGCGCGGATCGGCTGGTGGAAGAGGGTGAGGTCGTCGCGCCTCACGGTGACGCGCTGCCGGAGGTCGAGCTCGCCGCGGTCGGCCTTGTCGAAGGCGGTGAGCGCGACCCATAATTTGCTGACGCTCTGCTGGGGGTAGAAATTATGACCCTGATAATGGCTCGTCCAGTCGCGCTGGATGTCGTGCACGGCGATGCCGACGTCGCCGTCGAAATTGCGCGCCAGCTGCGCGAGGCGCGCGTCGAGTATGCGCGAGGCGGTCTCGACCGCCGGGACGATACGCGGCGCCGGCGGCGTCCGGCGCACCTCGGTGGCGATCGGCTGCGGCGGGACGGCGCGGCTTTCGTCCGCGGTGCGGACGGGCGGCGGCGGCGCTTCGACGCTGCGCGAGCTGGCCTGGGGGATGCAGGCCGCAAGTAGCAGCAGGCCGCAGAAGCCCGCGAGGCTCTTCATGGTCATGCCGGTCCGCGGCGGCGTCATCGCTTGCAAAAAACCTCCCCTCTCCTGCCTCTTCGCTTAAGCGACGCTCGCTTGACCGGACATGAACGGAGATAGTTTCCGCTGCCGAATCCAACGCCTTAGAGCATGATCTTATGGTGACCCCTACGGGACTCGAACCCGTGTTTTCGCCGTGAGAGGGCGACGTCCTGGACCGCTAGACGAAGGGGCCTAGGGCGGGCGGTGCATCTAGGGGCGCGAGCGCGCGAGGTCAACTACGCCTCGCCGCACTCCTTCTTCTCGCCTTTGCCGTCCGCACGCTCGCGGCAACTCTCGACCCCTTCGGGCACGGTGGTGAAGAATTCGCGCGTGCGGATGACATGGTTGCGCTGCAGCGCCTCGTGGACGGGCTGATGGGTGGCGGCGAAATCGACCGTCAGCTTCTTCTCGCCGAGGGTGTCGATCAGCCGCTGGAGCATCGCCACGCCCGAGGCGTCAATGCTGTTCACAGCCCGCATGTCGAGGACGAGGCAGCTCGCGTCGGGATGGCGGGCGAGGAAGGACAATATCCTGTCCTCGCAATAGGCGGCGTTGCCGAAGTAGATCGAGCGGTCGATGCGCACCACGAGCACCGGCAGCGTGTCGGGCTCGACCCCGTCGCGCTCGACCGAGCGGAAGGCGTCGCCATTTTCGTCGAGCGAGCCGACGCGGGTTACGCGCGGGACGCTCGAAACCCACAGATAGACGGCGAGGCCGAGCAGCGCGCCGAGCGCCAGGCCCCATTTGACGCCGAAGGCGAGCGTCGCTGCGAGGGTGACGAGGAAGACCGAGAACTCGGCCTTGCTTTGCTTCCGGATCGCGGCGATCTGCCGCGTCTTGACGAGCCCGAACACGGCGCTGATGACGAGCGCGGCAAGCGCGGTCTCGGGAAGATAGGCGAGCGCCGGCGACAGGAAGGCGACGACCGCCAGCACGATGAGCGCGGCCGTGCCCGAGGCGATCGGCGAGCGCGCGCCCGATTCGTAGACCAGCGCCGAGCGGCTGAGGCTGACGCCGACCGCGTAGCCGCCGGTAAGCCCGGCGCCGATGTTCGCCGCGCCGATCGCGAGCGCCTCGCGGCTGGTGTCGAGCGCGCGACGCTCGCGTCCGGCGAGCGATTTGGCGACCGCGGCGCCGATCACGAAGACGATCACCGCGACCACCGCGCTCGAGGGCAGCAGCGCCAGCCAGGGGCCGAGAGCGAAGGGAGGCAGGGAAAAGCCGGGAAGCCCGGCGCTCGCTTCGCCGACGGTGGCGACCCGGTATCCGCCCGCCGCCGCCGCCACCGCCGCGCCGACGATGACGAGCAGCGGCACCGACTTGACGAGCGCCTGGCGCCAGGGCGGATGGACGCCGAGCTTCCACAGCCCGGCGGCGGCATAGCGGTTGGCGACGACGAGCAGCGCCAGTGCCGTTCCGCCGATCGCCAGGGCGGCGACGTTGGTCCTTTCGAGCGCGGGAATGATGCCCCTGGCGGCGGCGATCAGATCGCCGTTGCGCTCGACGTCGAGGCCGAGCAGCGGCGGCAGCTGGCTCGCCGCGATCAGCACCGCGGCGGCGGCGGTGAAGCCCAGCATCGCCGGCTCGCTGACGAAATTGACCAGCCGCCCCAGGCGGAACAGGCCGAGCAGCGCGAGCATCGCCCCGGTCTCGAGCGCGATGATCGCCGCCGCCTCGCCGCGCGGCAGATCGGTGCCGCCAAGCGCGTCGGCGACGAGCAGCGAGGCGAGCGCCACCGGGCCCATGGACACATAGGCCGAGGTGCCGAAGACCATGTAGATGAGCGGCGGCGCGATCGCCGCATAGAGGCCCGCCGATGGCGGCAGCCCCGCGAGCAGCGCATAGGCCATCGCCTGGGGCACGAGGAGGATGGCGAGGATGAAGCCGGCGAGCAGGTCGGCCGGGAAGGCCGAAGCGTCATAGCCTTTGAGCCAGTGCGGGAAGCTGTCGGTCAGGGCCAAGCGCGCGCTCCTCTCGGGGGGATGGAAAATGCCAACGCCGCCGGCGCCAGCTATGTTGCGCGAATTGATCGGAATTAAGCCGCCGCGCTCGCCCTCGCGGGTGCCGTTTCGCGCGCCCCCAGCAGCGCGACGATCCGTTCGGCTTGCGCCGCGTTGAGGCGGGGATCGCACAGGCTCGAAAAGGGCGAGAGCGGAGCGCATGCGCCCGGTCCCTCGGCGCATTCCGAGACGGGATCGGCGGTGAGCTCGAGATGGAGCCCGGCCGCGATCGCGCCGTGGGCGCGCATGAGCGAGACAAAGGCCTCGATCTCGGCCGCCATGTCGGCGAGGTTCCTCGACTTGCGGCCGTTCGCGTCCCGGCCGGCATTGCCGTGCATCGGATCGCACATCCACAGCGCCTCGTGGCCCGCGGCGCGGACCGCGGCGAGGAGCGCCGGCAGGCGCTCGGCGATCCGCTTCCTGCCGAGCCGGACGATCAGCACGATCCGCCCCGGCGCGCGATGGGGATCGAGCCGCGCCAATATGCGCCGCAGCGTATCCGCCTCGAGACGCGGCCCGCATTTGAGGCCGACGGGATTGGCGAGGCCGCGCAGCAGCTCGACATGCGCCGAGCGCTCGAACAGCGTGCGCTCGCCGATCCACAGGAAATGGCCCGAGCCGGCATAGGCGCGGCCGCTTGTCGGGTCGCGGCGGATCAGCGCCTGCTCGTAGCGGAGCAGCAGCGCCTCATGGCTGGCGAAGAAGGGCGGCGCGGCGTCGCGGCGGATGATGGCGAGGGTGGCGGCGGCGCTTTCATAGGCGGCGAGCAGGCGCGCGGGATCGGGCCGCCGGAGGCGCGAATCGAAGGCGAAGCCGTTGACCGCGTCGCCGCGATAGGCGGGCAGCATCAGCCCGCCGCGCCGCTCGATGTCGTGGCTGCGCGGCTTGGCATATTGGCCGGCGATGCGGCCGATCCGGATCGCGGGCGTGCCGAGATCCTCGGCGAGCCTCGCCGCGAGCCGACCGATGAGGGCGATGTCGCGCCGCGTCCTGGCGGCGTCGTAAGCGTCGATCGGCTCGGCGCATTCGCCGGCCTGGAAGACGAAGGCCTCGCCCCGCGCCGCGGCGGCGAGCAGCGTCCGCAGGCGGTCGATCGCGCCGATGCCGACCAGCGGCGGCTTCGTCCGCAACCGGGCGAGCGTTTTGGCGAGCGCATCGCGGTCGGCGTAGCGCGGCTGCTGCCGCGCCTCATGCTCCCGCCAGCTGTCGGGGCGCCATCGGATCATGCGAGCGCCTGCGCCATCGCTGCCTCTTCGATCGCCTCCATATGGCGGCTCGCCGCCGCGGCGATGCGTGGCCCCGCCGTGCCGTCGCCGAACAGCATGCTGGGCCTCGCCATGCGCGCATAGGCCGCCGGATCGCGCAGCAGGGCCCCGACCGCGCCGACTATATCATCCCCGTCCCTGCCCACCAGCCGCGCATTGCCGCTGTCGACCGCCTCCATCCTCTCGGTCACCCGGCGCAGGACGAGCGCGGGCTTGCCGAGCGTCGCCGCCTCTTCCTGCAGCCCGCCGCTGTCGGTGAGCACCAGCCAGCAGGCCTGAAGCAGGGCGATGCTGTCCTCATGGCTCCTGGGCTCGACGAGGCGGACATGCGGGACCCCGCCGAGCCTTTCGAGCACCGCCTCGCGCCGGCGCGGATTGGGATGGAGTGCGAAGACGATCTCGACCGGAAAATCTTGCGTCAGCCTTGCCATCGCCGCGCAGATTCCATCGAGCGCGCGATTCTGGTTCTCGCGCCGGTGGCAGGTGGCGTAGATGCTCCTGCGGCGGCGGGTGCTGAGCTCGGGCCGGCTGCGGCCGAGAATCTCGAGCAGCGCGTCGATGCCGCTGTTGCCGGTGAGATGGATTTCTCCCGTCACCAAGGGGTCGCGCGCGAGATGCTCCGCGGCGCGCTCGGTGGGAGCGAAGAGCAGCGCCGACATGCGGTCGATCGCCAGCCGGTTGGCCTCTTCGGGAAAGGGTTCGGCGAGGTCGCCGCTGCGCAGGCCCGCCTCGACATGGCCGATCGGGATGTGTCGCGCCCAGGCGGCGAGCGCCGCGGCAAGCGCGCTCGTCGTGTCGCCCTGGACAAGCAGCATCGCCGGCGGCTCCGCCTCCCACAGCCGGTCGAGGGCGGCGACGATCGCCCGGCTCAGTCCGGCCATGCTCAGCCCCTCGGGATCGACGGCAAGACGGGCGACCGGCACGCCGCGCGGCGATTCGAGGCCGCGATGCTGGCCGGTGACGACGATGCGCTGCGCGATGCCTCGGTGGTTCGCCAGCGCCCTCGCGACGGGAGCGATCTTGATCGCCTCGGGACGGGTGCCGATCACCAGGTCGATATGGCGATGTCCGCGATGCCCCTGCCCCATGCCTCCATCTTCTTCCGAACAAACGGCTTGCGGATCAAGCCTGAAATCCGGCTGTCGCCCGAACTGTCCGGAAAATGGCGGGGTGAAACCATCGTCGGTCGGGACAGTTGAGGGATAAACAGGAAAGGAGAGGGCATGAACCGCGTCACCCAGCTCGAGAACTTCGCCCGCGCCGGCTATCTCGCCCGCGCCGTCGTCTATGTTCTGCTCGGCTATTTCGCGCTCACCACCGCCGGCGGCGGCAGCGAGGGCACGACCGACGTGCTCCAGCAGATCAAGGATGTGCCGGCGGGCTCGGTGCTGCTCATCCTCGTCGCCATCGGTCTGTTCGGCTATGGCGTGTTCAGGCTCTACGGCGCGGCGATCGACATTCAGGGCGAGGGCTCGGACTTCAAGGGCGCCGGCAAGCGCATCGGCCATGCCGCGAGCGGGCTTGCCCATCTCGTGCTCGCCTTCCTCGCCGCCAAATTCGCTCTCGGCGAGGGCGGTTCGGGCAAGGGCGGCGGCCAGGGAAGCGCCGAGGCCGCCCAGACCGCCTCGCAATTTCCGGGCGGCGAGACGCTGCTCTACATCATCGGCATCGGGCTGCTGCTCGCCGGGCTCAATCAGCTGGTCAAGGCGGCGACCGGCAAGTTCATGGCGCTGCTCGACGCCAACGCGCCCTCCCTGGCCGAAATCCTCGGCCGCCTGGGCTTTGCCGCGCGCGCGGTGGTGTTCGGGGTGATCGGCTGGCAGGTGATCTCGACCGCCTCGGGCGACAGCGAGCGGATCGGCATCGGGCCGGCGCTCAACGCGCTGCGCGACACCGGCTGGCTTTACATGCTCGTCGCCGCAGGCCTCCTGCTGTTCGGGCTGTTCAGCCTCGTCATGGCCCGCTACCGGCGCATCCGCAACGAGGATGTGCTGCGCCGATTGCGCGGAGAAGCCGCCCGCGCCGTCTGACCCTAAGCTTCGGCGGACGGGCCCTTCAGGCCGCCGACTTTTCGATCCAGCCGCGGTTGCGCTCGATCCGCGCCATCTCGGCGGCGCTCGCCTCGGCGACGAAGCGCACCGGCGAACAGGCCCCCTTCGCCAGCCTTTCGAGCCGCGCTCCGAGCTCGGGCTCGGCCGCGGCGAGGGCCCGCACCGCGCGCGCCTGGATGCGGTCGCACGGATGATGCCCGGCGAAGCTTTCGACGAGGTCGCGGGCATTGCCGCCGCCGACATGGGCGGCGAGATCGAGCAGCGCCTCGCTCGCCGTGCCGTTCAATATGCCGGCGATCTCGCAGCGCTCGACGTCGAAGCGGTACTGGCTCAGGAAGGGCTGGCGGACCGAGGCCTCGACGATGTTGAGCGATACCGACATCGCGTCGGCGGGAAGCTGATTGTGCACGTCCCTGTGAGCCCTGTAGAGCATGACCTTGCCGGGTTCGAGCCGCGACTTCTCGACGAATTTTAGGTCGACCTTCTCGCCCGGCGTGCCGACCACCCGCGCATAGTCATATTCATAATATTCGCTCCAGTAGCCGGGGCCGAGATAACCCACGGTGAGGAACGAGAAATTATGATCGTGCGGGAAATGGTAGAAGAAGGGCGCGGTCCCGCTCGCCTTGAACAGGCTGTCGCGCTCCGATGGCCAGAAATTGGCGCGGATGAAATATTTATCGGTCGCCGGACGGATCATGATCACCTGCGCGCTGTAGCGGTTCTCGCGCATCTGCCGGCCGCAGCGCTGCTTGAGCTCCTCGACCGCCATGTCGGCGAGGAAGCGGCGGTTGTTGGCGAGGCCCTTCAGGAGCGGCGCGGCGGCGACGAAGCTTTCCTCGTCCTGGGGATCGAACGATTCGCGGTCGAGCGCTTCGACGACCTCGTCGAGCTCGAGCGCCCGTTCCTCGTCGCAGGCGATGACGCGTGGCATCAGGCGGCCTCCTTGCGTTCGGCCGGCAGCTCGCCGAGCTGATCGAGCGTGATCCGGGCCGCGGCGCGCACGTCGGGATGCGGATCGCGGGCGGCCATTTTCTCGAGCATCGGCAGCGCGGCTTCGGCATCGAGGCCGAGCAGCTCGCGCATCACATGCCAGCGGACGAAGAAGCTGGGATCGTCGGCGAAGGCGGCGATCGCTTCGAACGCGTCCTCGCGGTCCATCAGGCGCAGGAAGGTGGCGATCATCTGGACGCGCGAATCGGCGTCGTTGGCCGCGCTCACCCCGACCAGCTCGTGGCTGTCGGCGTCATATTCGGCGGCGAGCGGCGCCTGGCCGCATTTCACGTTCGCCTGCAGCACGACGAGATCGGACGCGGCGTGCTCGATGACATAGCTTTGCCGGCGGCCGTCGATCACCAGGGTCTCGCCGTCGCCAACGTAGCGCCCGCCCTCGGGAGCGCAGCGCGGCGCGGCCGCGGCGGTGAAGTCGGCGGACGTCGGGGGCGCCTTCCAGAAGGAGAAATAGGCGCCGCCCGAGGCGAGGATCTTCAGCACGATGACGTTGCCGGGGAAGTTGATCGAGGCCGCCGCGCGGCGGCCGTTCTTCTTGGCCGCGAGCTGCGCGGCGCCGGTCACTCCCGCGGCGATCGACACCCGCGCGTCGTCATAGACCATGAGGCCGCTGTGGATTTCGCTTTGCAGCACCGCGAAGGGCGGCTCGAAAAAGGGGTCCGCGCGCATTTCCCCGGCGATGCCGTCGAGCAGCTCCGCAAGCCAGCGATCGTCGGCGAAGAGATCGGCGACCGCGGCGGCGACGGTCTCGGCGGTCGCGGCCGGAAGCGCAGCGAGCGCGGTGGCGATGCGCCTCGAGACCGGGCCGTCGTGCCAGGCCCTGCCGAACGTCGATATGCGTTGCCGGGCGCGGCTCTGACGCGCGCCGTCGCCGAGCCAGGACGCCAGTTCACGGCCGAGGATCATGGCTCTCCCCCGTGCCCTAAAAAAGGAGGAAATGAGGGGTCGCGCACTGGGCACGACCCCAACAGGTCACGGGCGACCTTCGCCCCCCGCATGGGTATAGATTGCGACGCCGGCGATAATGCCGATGCATACGGCACCGCCGACTTCCTGCTGCTTCACCGAGCCCGAGATGCCGACCCGCGTTGCGAGCTCGGGCAGGGCTTCGACTTCGAAACGTTGCTTGTGCATGATATGATGCCTTTCCGTCATAACCAGCGACATGCGCTTTTTGACAGGAAAAGGTTTAGGCTTTCCTAATAGAAGATTCTTGTTCACATCTATATTATGCAAGAGAGCTAAGCAGGATTCTCTTTATTGTAGTCCTGACGCAAATATTTAAGCCTTTCCAGCCTTTTTCGTGAGGTTTTCATGGTAAAGAAAAAGTGAACCGTAATGACGAGCAGCGCCAAGCCTACAATAGCGAGAACGACAGGGTCGAATTGGGAATCGCCGTCGATCAGCTGGATTATGCTTTTCCGGCTGGACACCGATGCGAAAATTATGCCCAGCAGCGTCGCGGGGCCGAGATAGAGCAGGCTCGAGCGGCTCCGCTTGAGCCGTCCTTCCTCGCGCTCGATCGCGAGATCGAGCATTTTTTCGGTGTTGCCGGTCATGCTCTTGAGCTCGGCCATGCGATAGCGGCGCTCGCGAATCTGGCTGTAGAGCATGATGAAGATCGCCGCGGCCCCGACGATCGTGGTTTCCAGCCGCGCGCTGATGATGACCGAGGCCAGCACCGCGCCCGATACCAGTATCGCCAGCATATAATCGAAGATCAGCGCAATTCGTGCCCGCTTTCTTATCCTGCGCGCGCTTTTCACGAGCGCGGTCATTTCTTCGCGGCTGGGCTGCTGACGCCAGATATGGCCGAGCTCGTCGAGATCGAATTCGTTCACTGCTTCGGCTCCAGTAAAGCTTTCAATGCCGATTTCGCCCGCGAAAGACGAAGTGACACGGCGTTTTGGGGGATGTCCAGCATCTCAGATATCTCGGTGATCGTGAAATCTTCGAGCACGAGGACGATCACTTCGCGCTGCGGCGGAGTAAGCGAGCGCATCGCCGCCATCAGCAGGCGCCGTTCGGTCGCCTGGTTGACTTCATGCTCGGGCGTCGGCTGGCTGCTGGCGATTTCGGGGATTTCGGCGCTCGCCGGCTCGCGGGCGCGCTTGGCGACGTGGCTGATCGACCGGTTCTGGGCGATGCGGGCGATGAACGTCTTCAGCGAGGCGTCGCCGCGATATCTGGGCAGGGCCTGCCATACGGCGAGCAGGATCTGCTGGACCAGATCCTGCTGCAACGCCGGATCGGCTTCGTAGGAGGAGGCTATGCGGGTGACGAGCGGGCCATATTCGGCGATGATCCCTTCGAAATTCTCGCTCAAGGCCGTCCGCCGGCGCCGCTTTCAGACGCCGCCGCCAATCCTCTGCATTTGCCTGCCATGCCCATGGGCCTTCCCCCTCGGCGGCAAGCATCATGCGCGATTCGCGGCGACTTTGAAAGCAGCTCGCCGGGGTCCGCCATGTCGCCGGATCGCGCTTCGTTGCCCCAGGTTAAGCGCGGATTTTCTACCGATCGGCAGAATCCGCTTGCCCGGGCCGGCGCGACGTATCAATCCGGGACGGATCGAACCGCATTTTGGGAGAGAGATTTTGCAACCGAAATTCCTGATCGGGGCCGCGGCGATCGCCCTCGCCGGCTGCGCCGCCGTCGATACGCCCGTCGTCACCGCCGAAGCGCCGCCGCCGGTCGAGATGACGGTGCCGGACAATATCCTGCTCGCCGAATGGACCGGACCCTATGACGGCGTGCCGCCGTTCGACGAGGTCCGTCCCGAGCTGTTCCCCGAAGCGATCGAGTTCGGCATCGCCGAGCGCCGCGCCGAGATCGAGGCGATCGCGCGAAATCCCGCGCCGCCGACCTTCGCCAACACGATCGTCCCGCTCGAGCGCGCCGGCGAGCGTCTCGATCGGGTGCTCAGCGTTTTCTACGTCATGACCAGCAACATGGCGACGCCGGAGATCCAGGCGCTCAACAAGCAATGGTCGCCCAGGCTCGCCGCCGCCTATGACGAGATCATCCTCGACGAGGACCTGTTCGAACGCGTGAAGGCGGTCTACGAGGCGCGCGAGGATACCGGCCTCGATGCCAGGCAGCAGCGGCTCGTCACCCGTATCTACGACCAGTTCGTGCGCCGCGGCGCCAATCTGGGGCCGGCCGAGAAGGAGCGGCTCTCGGCCTATAACCAGGAGCTCGCCCAGCTGTTCGCGGAATTCTCCGAACGCGTGCTTGCCGACGAGAGCAGCTATATCGCCGCCACCGAGGCCGAGCTCGCCGGAGTGCCGGAGAGCGTCAGGCAGGGGCTCGCCGCGGCGGCCGAGGAAAAGGGCCTGCCGCCGGGCAGCTATGCGATCATGAACACGCGCTCGGCGGTCGATCCGGTGCTGAGCTTCGCCGACGACCGGTCGTTGCGCGAGAAGGTCTGGAAGGCGTTCGTCAACCGCGGCGACAACTCCGACGAGAACGACACCAACGAGATCGTCGCCCGCATCGTCAAGCTGCGCGCCGACCGCGCCGATCTGCTCGGATACGAGACGCATGCCCATTGGCGGATGCAGGATACCATGGCCGAAGACCCTGCAAAGGCGCAGGAGCTGATGATGCGCGTCTGGCCGGCGGCGGTGGCGCGGGTGAAGGAGGAGGTCGCCGACATGCAGGCGCTCGCCGACTCGCTCGGCCACGACATCACCATCGCGCCCTGGGACTATCGCTATTATCAGGAGAAGGTGCGCAAGGCGCGCTACGATCTCGATCAGGCCGAGATCAAACCCTATTTCGCGCTCGACAACATGATCGAGGCGATGTTCTGGTCGGCCGGCCGGCTCTACGATCTCGGTTTCGAGGAAGTGACGGGCACGGTCCCCGTCTTCCATCCCGACGTGCGCGCCTTCGAGGTCACCGACACCCGCAGCGGCGAGCTCGTCGGCCTGTTCTACATGGACAATTACGCCCGCACCGGCAAGCGCTCGGGCGCCTGGGCGACGACCTACCGCAGCCGGGCGGGATTATTGGAGGACGACATCGTCCTCGGCTCGAACAACAACAATTTCGTCAAGCCCGCGCCCGGCGAGCCGGTGCTCATCAGCCTCGACGACGCCGAGACGCTGTTCCACGAATTCGGCCATGCGCTGCACTATTTCCTTTCCGACGTCTATTATCCGAGCTTCCTCGGCACGCCGCGCGATTTCGTCGAATATCCGAGCCAGGTGAACGAGAACTGGCTGCTCACGCGCGAGGTGCTCGATCGCTTCGCGCGCCATTACGAGACCGGCGAGCCGATGCCGCAGGAGCTGGTCGACAAGATCAAGGCGTCGGAGAAGTTCAACCAGGGCTTCGCCACCGCCGAATATCTCGCCTCGGCGCTCGTCGACATGGCGCTCCACACCGATCCCGACGGGATCGTCGATCCCGACGCCTTCGAGCGCGAGATGGTGGAGAAGATCGGCCTGCCCGACGAGCTCGTGCTGCGCCACCGATTGCCCCATTTCAACCATCTGTTCGCCTCCGATTCCTATTCGGCCGGCTATTACAGCTATCTCTGGTCGGAGGTGATGGACGCCGACACCTGGGCCGCGTTCGAGGAGGCGGGAAGCTTCTGGGACAGGGAGACCGCCGACCGCTTCCGCGAATATATCCTCGCCACCGGCAATGCGATCGACCGCGCCGAGGCCTATCGCATGTTCCGCGGCCGCGATCCCGAGGTCGAGGCGCTGCTGCGGAAGCGCGGCTTCCCGGTCGAGGGCGGAGAGGAGGCGGAAGAGGACGGCGGCGGCTGAGGCTCAGCCGCGCGCGCCGGCCCGCTCGGCCTGGGCGAGCCCGAGCGCGGCGATCTCCTCGAGCCTTCCCGCCAGCTCCCCCGCCTTGGGCGAGGCGGCGGTGCCGCGCGCGATGCGCCCCCTGATGCCGTGGACGATGGCGGCGATGCGGAACATCGTGAAGGCGATGTAGAAGTCGAGTCCGGCGATGCGCTCGCGCCCGGTGCGCGCGCAATAGGCGGCAACATATTCCTCCTCGGCCGGGATACCGAGCCCCTTGAGATCGCGCCCGGCGAGCCCGCGCATCAGCCCGCGCGGCATGCGGTACATGAGCAGATGATAGGCGAAATCGGCGAGCGGATGGCCGAGCGTCGCCAGCTCCCAGTCGATCACCGCGAGGATTTCGGGGCGATCGGGCGCGAAGATCATGTTGTCGCAGCGAAAGTCGCCATGGACGATGCGGGGGCGCTCGCCTTCCTCGTCGGGGATGTTGGCGCGCAGCCAGCCGATGAGGCGGTCCATCGCCGCGATCCGCCCGGCCGCCTCGTCGGCGAGATATTGCCCCGACCAGCGCTCGATCTGGCGCGCGCAATAATTGCCCGGCCTGCCGAAATCGCCGAGCCCGAGCGCGTGCGGATCGAAGCGGTGCAGGCGGGCGATGGCGGCGTTCATGGCGTCGAAATGGGCCGCGCGGGCGGGGGCCGGAAGCTCGGGGAAGGCGGGGTCCCAGACGATCCGGCCGGCGACCATCTCCATCACGTAGAAGGGCGTGCCGATGACGCCCTCGTCCTCGCACAGCGCGAGCGGCCGGGGGACCGGGAAGCCGGCCTCGTCGAGCGCCGCGGTGACGCGGAACTCGCGCTCGACCGCGTGCGCGCCGGGGAGCAGCCTGCCGGGCTGCTTGCGCCGCAGCACATAATCGCCGCCGCCGGTCGCGAGACGGTAGGTGGGGTTCGACTGGCCGCCCTCGAGGCGGACGATCTCGAGCGGCGGGCGAAAGCCGGGCAGCCGCGCCGCCAGCCATCGGGCGAGGCTTCCGGGGTCCGGATCGGCGGCGCCGTCCGCCCGCGGGGGCGAATTTTTTCGGGCCTCAGCCAAAGCCGGGCCTGCTTGTCCCAAGCCGCTGGGAAACAGCCATTTTCGCGCCAAACCCCCATCTTATGAACGGCCCGGATTAAGGCTTGGCGCATGAAAATGGAAAATTTTTTCTTAACCATGCGACAGATTTCCCTCCCGTGCCCGACTGATGGCAATGAGGGTGGAGAAATCCATTCCGGGGAACGGGTCAGGACCAGATCACCGCCGTGTCCATCAGGCGGCAGAAGGTGACGCAGCGGACGGCCCGTTTTCCTGAAAGGAGCTGGCAGCTTGCTGCCTCGGAACCGGCTCCTCCCTCTTTGATTGCCAAGGAACGAGAGGGAACAGTCATGAAGAAGATCGAGATCGAAAAGCTCCCCGAGCTGACGACCAGCGTCGCCATGCACGGATCGCCCCGCAGCCGCGAGGTCGGCGGACCGATCTGCGTCGGCATCGCCGTCAGCGCGGTGCTGATGTACATCGGCTCGCAGAACTAGGGCCGGGCTTCGAGACCATAATATCGGCGTATCGCGGGAGCGGATTTCTCGTCCGCTCCCGCCAGTTTCCGGGTCACCGACAAAAGGCTTCGACATGCAGGCCAATGCCGAGCTCAAATCCTGGATCGGCGATTTCGAGCGCCAGCACGCGATGCTCGAGCGGCTCGACGCCTTCGACGAGCGCTGGAAGAAGCATCCCATCCATCGCGCCTTCGTCGAGCGGCTCGATTCGCTCGACGGCAGGGAGGAGATACTGGAGGCCGCCCTGGACTTCATGCGGCGGTTCGCACGCTCGCCCGAGCTGATCGCCGGGCTGATCGCCGAAGCGGGAAACGATCCCTATTTCCGGCCGCCATTCTATTCGCTCAAGAGCGATCTCTACAACGGCCTCCTGTTGCTCGAGCACGAGCAATTGTCGATCGTCCTCTCGGTGATCGGCGTCGACGAGCTCGCGGCGAAGAAAAGCTCCGACCGCGAACAGGTCACCATCCCCTTCATCGGCAGCGACAACGCCTATCATTTCCTCAAGGCGGGCGGCGCGACGCTCAGCATCTGGGAGGCGCCGCCGGTCGGCGCCGATTTCAGCGTCGGCCAGTCGTCGCGTTGCCGGCTGCGCGAGCAGCGGCGGATGGAGGACGGCGACACGCTGGTCATCGACGGGCGCAGCGAAAGCTTCTCGATCGATCATGCGACGAGCGACATCGTCTATCTGCACGCGGCGCTGCTCAAGGACGCCGCGCCGGTGACCGTCGAATATGACCATGAGACGCTGCGATATGTCTCGGCGAGCGCCACCCACGAGGTGAGCTCGCGCCTGCAGCTGATGGCGACGCTGCTGCGCGTCGCCGACCGCCAGGACGCGGCGCCCGCCTTCGCCGAGCTTACCGAGAAAGGCGATTTCTTCACCCGGTGGCACGTGATGCGCGAGTTCCTCGCCCTCGACGCCGAGGCCGCGCTGCCGTGCCTCAGGCGCATGGCGGACAGCGATCCCCATCCGGAGGTGCGCGAGACGGCGCGGCGGACGCTGGAGATGATCGAGGCCGGCGAGACGGAGGACGAGAAATGCCCCGCATAATCGAATGCGACAGCGAGGAGGCCTGGGAGCTCGGCGACGTCGTCGAGCAGCTCGAATCGAACCCGCCGGTGCCCGGCGACGAGGAGAGCCTGGCCGCGCATGCCGAGGCGCTGAAGAAGCTCGGCAACAATCGCCGCTTCCTCGGCGACATCATGATCAAGGAAATGAAGGCCCATTGCGACGGGCAGCGGCTCAATCAGTACAGCGCCCAGGTGATGGTGCTCTACAACAGCCCGCGCTGCGGCATGATAAGGGCCAATTTCTGGCCCGCCGAAGGCGATTCGATCTTCCACCACAGCGGCCCGAGCTCATTCTATTACGGCATCCCGCACGACCATAATTTCAACTTCCTCACGGTCGGCTATATCGGCCCCGGCTACGAGAGCGACTATTACGAATATGAATATGAGGATGTCGTAGGCTATTCGGGCGAGAAGGTGCCGCTGCGCTTCGTCGAGCGCTCGCAGCTCGACCAGGGCAAGCTGATGCTCTACCGCGCGCACAAGGACGTGCATCTCCAGTTCCCCGCCAGGGAGATGTCGATCTCGCTCAACATCCTCGAGCTCGCCACGTCAGAAATCTACCGCGACCAATATGTGTTCGACATCGAGAATTCGGCCGTCGACCACATCATCAACAACACCTCGGTCGATCCGATGGTGGGCATCGTCGCCCATCTCGGCGGCGCGGAGGGCAGGGATCTGGTGACCGGCTTCGCCGCCGCCCATCCCAGCGACCGCATCCGCTTCGTCGCGGTCAGGGCGCTGGCCTCGCTCGAGCCCGATCTCGACGCGCGCATCCGCGTCTACGAGGAGGCGGCGCGCAACGGCAGCCGCTTCGTGCGCGAGATGGCGGCGCGCGAGGCGCGGCGCATCGAGAAGAATCGCGACTGGCTCTACGGGCCCAAGGAGCCGGTGCGCTCCGCCGCCTGAAGCGGAAGGCCCGAACTCCGGAACGATAGGGTGCCTTGCGCGCTTTCCTTTGCAAGCCGTTGCAAAGGGGAGCCTTTCATGATCCGTCGTCTCGTCGCCGCCTGCCTCGCCTTCCTCCTCGCCGCCGTCCCCGCCTCGGCGGCGCAGACCTCCGGCCATTCCGCCCATGGCGTCAGGCTCGGCTTTCCCGAGGACCTGCCCGGCGGCGTCTTTTCCGGCGGCCGCAGCCCGGAGGTGCTCGCCGTCCAGATCATGCTCGATCGCAGCCCGCATTCGCCGGGCGTCATCGACGGCTATGCGGGCGCCAACACGAGCCGCGCGATCCGCGCCTTCGAGCGCGCCAACGGCCTGCCCGTCGACGGCAAGCCCGATGGCGATCTGTTCCGCAAGCTCATGGCGGCGGACAGCTCCTCGCTGCTCGCCCATTACGAAATCGGCGAGGCGGACGTGAACGGCCCCTTCGCCGACGTGCCGGAGGATTTCGCCGCCAAGGCGAAGCTCGACCGGCTCGCCTACGAGGATCCGCTCGAGCTGCTGGCGGAGAAATTCCACATGACCCAGGGCCTGCTGAAGGCGCTCAACCCCGGCGCGGATTTCGGCCGCGCGGGAACCCGCATTCTCGTCGCCCGCGGCGGCGACGGCAGGCTCGACGGGACGGTGAAGCGGATCGAGGTCGACAAGGCGGCCTCCTCGGTGCGCGCCTATGACGGCGAGGGCAGGCTTCTCGCCTCCTATCCGGCGACCGTCGGCAGCGACCAGTTTCCCTCGCCGAGCGGCAGCATGGAGGTGCTCGCCGTCGCCCCCGAGCCCAAATATTATTTCGATCCCGAAGCGCTCGACTGGGGCCCCGACGAGCAGCTCACCATCGCCGCCGGGCCGAACAATCCCGTCGGCGGCACCTGGATCGATCTCGCCAAGGAAGGCTACGGCATCCACGGCAGCCCGGACCCCCGGCTGATCGGCAAGACCGCGAGCCATGGCTGCGTGCGCCTCACCAACTGGGACGCGCACGAGCTCGGCGCGGCGGTCGAGGTCGGCGCCACGGTCGAGTTCGTGAGCTAGGCCGCCTCCAGGATCGCGCCGCCGCCCGCCGCGAGGACGAGCCCTGCCGCGCGGCCGCCGCGCCGCCCCTTCGGCCCGGGGTTCGCGGCCAGCGGCTTTCCAGGATGACCCTTTCCAGAATAACCGGGGAAGTGGAGGCCCGAGCCGGAATCGAACCGGCGTGCAAGGATTTGCAGTCCTCTGCGTAACCACTCCGCCATCGGGCCTGTGAGGGACTGGGGAGCAGATGCGGGCGGGCAGCGGCGGTGTCAACCGCGCCGCGCCGATAAAGCCTGTCGCGGAGCCTATTGCCGCTTGGCGATCCGGGGCCCAGGCGATAGGGAGTCGGGGCACCGACCTGGTGTATTGCATTACTAACACAGCTATGCGAAGAAGCCGGCATGGGCGCTTATGATTTCGAGGCGATGCGGCGCGCGATGATCGCCAGCCAGCTCAGGACCACCGCGGTCGACGATCCGCGCGTGCTCGCCGCCGCGGGCGCCGTGCCGCGCGAGGATTTCGTGCCTCCGGGCAAGCGCGCGCTCGCCTATATCGATCGCGTGCTGCCGATCGCGAAGGGGAGGGGGCTCTCGCCGCCGCTCGCCACCGCGCGCCTCGTCGAGGAGCTGCGGCCGCGGGACGGCGAGAAGGCGCTCATCGTCGGTGCCGCGAGCGGCTATTCGGCGGCGCTGCTCTCGCGTCTCCTCGGCGCGCAGGGCGAGGTCGTCGCGCTCGAGGAGGATCCCGATCTCGCCGCGATCGGCGCGAGGGCGCTCGAGGAACATGCCAATGTCGTTCGCGTCGAAGGCCCGCTCGCCGCCGGCTGGCCGGACCGCGCGCCCTATGACCTCATCCTCGTCGACGGCGCGGCCGAGCATCTCCCCGCAGCGCTGATCGCCCAGCTCGCGCCGTCGGGCCGGCTCGCCGCGGGGCTGGTCGAGGACGGCGTCGTGCGTCTTGTCGTCGGCCGCCGCGCCGGCGAGGGCTTCGGCTACAGCGCCTTCGCCGATGCCGACGCGGCGCGGCTGCCCGGCTTCGAGCGGCCCCGAAGCTTTCAGTTCTAAGGGAATATAATGTCTTTCAAGCGTATCCTGTCGAACGGCGCGGCGGCGATGACGGCGGCGCTGCTGCTGCCCGGGGCCGCCCCTGCCGATAGCCTGCGCGAGGCGCTGCTCCAGACCTACCGCACCAATCCGCTGATCACCGGCGAGCGGGCGGGGCTGCGCGCGCTCGACGAGGGGGTCGCCATCGCCAGGGCGGGCAAGCGCCCGCAGGTCTCGGCGATCGCCGGCGTCAACCAGGATCTCATCACCAGCAGCGACGGGCTCGGGCGCAATTTCACCGCCGCGCTCGATGTCAGCTATCCGCTGTTCACCGGCGGTCGCGTCGGCAACCGCATCCGCGCCGCCGAGGAGCGCGTCGAGGCGGGCCGCGCGAGCCTCGAGGATGTCGAGGGCGATGTCTTCACCCTCGCAGTCGCCGCCTATATGGACGTCATCCGCGACCGCTCGGTGGTGGCGCTCAACCGCAACCAGGTGCGCGTGCTCGAGGTCAATTTCGAGGCGACGAGCGACCGCTTCGAGATCGGCGACGTCACCCGCACCGACGTCGCCCAGTCCGAGGCGCGCCTCGCGCTGGCGCAGAGCCGGCTGGCGACCGCCGAGGGACAGCTCACCGCTTCGGAAGAGGAATATCTGCGCATCGTCGGCTCGCTTCCCGGCGATCTCGAGCCGCCGCCGCCGCTGCCGCCGCTCCCCGACGCTCCGGCCGAGGCGGTCGCGACCGCGCTCGCCGAGAATCCAGAGCTCGACGCGATCGCGGCGAGCATCCGCGCCGCCCGCCGCGACGTGCTCGTCGCGCGCGCCGACCGGCTGCCGACGCTCGATGCGGTGGGATCGGGCAACTACCAGAATTTCCTCGGCACCGCCGACGAGCAGTTCGCGCCCGGCGCGCCGAACAGCATCTCGAGCACCGGCGTCGGCGTCAGCGCGCGCATCCCCATCTATCAGGGCGGCGTCGTCGGCGCGCAGGTGCGCCGCGCCCAAGCGCTCGAGAGCCAGCTTCTCGAACGGTCGATCGGCCTCGAACGCTCGGTGATCGCCGAGGTCCGCGCCGCCTTCGCGAGCTACGAGGCGAGCAGCGAGGCGATCGAATCGAACGAGATCGCGGTTGCCGCCAACCAGCTCGCGCTCGAGGGCAACCGCGCCGAGCTGACGGTTGGCACGCGCGACGTGCTCGATGTCCTCAATGCCGAGCAGGAGCTGCTCGAAAGCCAGGTCGCGCTGGTCACCGCGCGGCGCGATTTCTACGTCGCGGGCTTCCGGCTCCTGAACGCGATGGGCCTCGCCGACCGCGAGGACCTCAATCTCGACGGCGGCTATATCTACAATCCGGTCGAGAATTACGAGCGCGTCGCCGGCAAGGCCTCCGACTGGTCGATGGACCCCCGGCCCGAGCCGCAGGCGACCCGCACCGGAAGCGTCGAGCGCGACGACGCCAATTAGAGTGACAAAGCGCTGATTTTGGGCAATATGGCTGCGATGGCAGAGCCCGACCAGGAACCTTCGATGGAGGAGATACTCGCCTCCATCAAGCGCGTGATCGCCGAGGATGGCCGCGCGCGGCTGCGCGAGGGCGCGGCCAGGCCCGTGCGCGGCGTGCCGCCGCCGCCGCCCGAG
>JBHJHL010000084.1:0-28323 GCA_050330935.1 Sphingomonadaceae bacterium
CGGGCCGGCAGCGCGCGGGGCGCGCGCGAGCGGATGAGGGCCTAGCTCGCAAATCTCGCCGCGGGGGGGGGGCCGATGCCTTCCCACCCCGGCGCGGGGCCCGCGCCGCCGCCGCCCGATCTCGGCACGCTGCTCGCCGCCGCCGATCCCGCGAGCGGCGAGCGGGCCGCGCAGGTCTGCGCTTCGTGCCACACCTTCGATGCCGGCGGGCCGGACCGCGTCGGACCCAATCTCAACGCCATCGTCGGCAAGCCCGTCGCGGGGGTGGGCGGTTTTGCCTATTCGGAAGCGCTCGAGACGCATGGCGGCCGCTGGACCTACGAGCTGCTCGACGAATTTCTCGCACGGCCGGCGCGCGCGGTGCCGGGCACCAGGATGGCTTTCGCTGGCATCCGCAATCCGCGCGACCGCGCCAACCTCATCGCCTGGTTGGCGAGCGAGACGCCATCGGCCCCGCCTTTCCCCGCCCCCAGGCCGGCCGAAGCCCGCGAAAAGGATGAAGTGGCGAGCGCGCGATAGCGTTCAGGCGCGGCTCTTGCCGATCCGGAAAATCGCGAATGGTCCGAAGAGGATTTCACGCGCGCGCGGCTGGCCGAGGAGCCGCTTCCACCCGAGGCGTCGCCATCAGCCGCACCGCAATGCAGCGCCAGCAAAAGGCTTGTCCGCCCCAGGCCGGGATCATGATGAAATGGTCGGGGAGAGAGGATTCGAACCTCCGGCCCCTGCCTCCCGAAGGCAGTGCTCTACCAGGCTGAGCTACTCCCCGACCGGATGCGCGCGCTCCTCGCCGATATAGGATGCGGAGCGCCCGGAAGACAGGCCGCGCGTCTATAGGGATGGCGCCCGGCAAGCGCAAGCGATGAGCGGCCGCTTGCCATCGGCGGGAGGACTGGCCTAGCTCGCATCATGGCGGAGGGGCGGCTTTCCGGAAGGCATGCGCTGGTCACCGGCGGCGGTAGCGGCATCGGGGCCGCGATCGCGCGCCGCTTCGCCGCCGAGGGCGCGCGGCTGACGCTGGTCGGACGGCGGCGGGAGCCGATCCGCGATCTAGCCGGCGAGCTGGAGGGGATTGCGGTAAGCGCCGACGTCACCGATCCGTCGGCCGTCGAGCGCGCCTTCGCCGAGGCGCGCGCGGGGAACGGGCCGCTCTCGATCCTCGTCGCCAATGCCGGCGCTGGCTCGAGCGCGCCGTTCGAGAAGCTGAGCCTCGAAGATTGGCGCGCGGCGATGGCGGTCAATTGCGAGGCTGTCTTTCACTGCTGCCGCGCGGCGCTGCCCGATCTGCGCGCGGGCGCGGACGGGCGGATCGTCGCCATCGCTTCGACCGCGGGCTTGAAGGGCTATGCCTATGCCGCCCATTATGTCGCCGCCAAACATGGCGCGGTCGGGCTGATGCGCGCGCTCGCGATCGAGCTCGCCGAGACGGGCATCACCGCCAACGCCCTCTGTCCTGGCTTCACCGACACCGGCATGGCGGCAGCTGCGATCACCAACATCGCCGACAAGACGGGGCGCGGGGAGGAAGAGGCGCGCGCGGCGCTCGCCGAGTTCAATCCGCAGCGGCGGCTCATCGATCCCCGCGAGGTCGCCGAGGCGGCGCTGTGGCTGTGCCTGCCCGAGAGCCGTTCGGTGACGGGCCAGGCGATCGCGGTGGCGGGAGGAGAGGTGATGTGCGGATAAATGCGGAAAGTTACGCGCCCGAACATTTTCGCTGGAGCTTTGCGCAGGGCGTCGCGACGGTGACGCTCGACCGGCCCGAGCGCAAGAATCCCTTGACCTTCGAGAGCTACGCCGAGCTTCGCGAAACTTTCCGCGCGCTCGCCCACGCCGGGGACGTGCGGGCGGTGATCGTCACCGGCGCCGGCGGCAATTTCTCCTCGGGCGGCGACGTGCACGAGATCATCGGCCCGCTCACCGAGATGAAGATGCCTGCGCTTCTCGATTTCACCCGCATGACCGGCGATCTCGTGAAGTCGATGCGCGCCTGCCCGCAGCCGATCGTCGCCGCGATCGACGGGGTATGCGTCGGCGCCGGGGCGGCGATCGCGATGGCCTCGGACATCCGCCTCGCGAGCCCGCAGGCCAGGACCGCCTTCCTCTTCGCCCGCGTGGGGCTCGCCGGCTGCGACATGGGCGCCTGCGCGATGCTGCCCCGGATCGTCGGCCAGGGCCGCGCGGCCGAGCTTCTCTTCACCGCCCGGACGATGAGCGCCGAGGAAGGGCTGCGATGGGGCTTCCACAACCGCCTTGTCGAGAGCGGCAAGCTGAGGGAGGAAGCCCGGGCCTTGGCGCGCTCGCTCGCGCAAGGCCCGGCTTTTGCGCATGCGATGACCAAGAAGCAGCTCGATGCCGAATGGGCGGTGGGCCTCGGGACAGCGATCGAGATGGAAGCGCAGGCGCAGGCGATCTGCATGGCGAGCGAGGATTTCAAGCGCGCCTATGAGGCGTTTCGCGAGCGACGCGATCCAGGCTTCAAAGGCGATTGAACGCTAGCCTTCGGCGCGCGCCTCGGCGGCCAACCTGTCCAGCACCGCCGGGTGAAGCGGCTCCAGGAACTCGCAGCCGGCGTAATTGCCCTTGCACCAGGCGACGCGCGCGCAGGTCGATCCCAGCCCCGGGAGGGTCAGCCAGACATAGTTTCCGATGGGCAGCGAATTGAGGATCTCGATGCGGAAGCCGCTGGTCGAAAGATCGACGATCTCGGCCTTGGCCCTGTGCGATCCCTGGCGGCGGAAGCCCGCGGCGATCCTCACTCGCTTGCGCTCCGCGCGGCGGCTTTCGCTGCTTTCGCCTATCGTGCTGTACGCATTCATCGAGGTCCCTTTACGCTGGTGCTCACTCGTCGGGAAAGCGCACGCCCAGGGTTCTCGCCAGGGTGCGCGACAATTTGCGCTCGCCTTCGGAAAGATCTTCGGCGAGGCCGGGACGGCGATAATAGACCGGAGGGGAAGGGAGCTGCTGCCCGGCGCCCGGGCGGCGGCCGACATGGACGAGCACCTCGCTTTCCTCGATCGGCTCGTGGAAGGAGAGCCCCATGCGCTCGCCTCTGATCCAGGCCACGCGCGCCGGAACCACCGTCGCTCCGCGCTCGAAGACGACGTTCGTGCCGACGGGCGCAGGGGCGGAGGTCTCGATGAGGGCGCCGCGCCGCGAGAGGTCGCGCAGGCGCACGTCGAGCACGCTATCGCCGAGACGCAGCTTGGCGCTCAGCAGAACGCGTTTGCGATCGCTTTTATCGGTAAACCGGCTGATCCCAAGCTCCATTCCCACCGCGCGCGCCTTTCCCGGATGCCGCGCCATCTTGCTGAAAAAGGGCTAACCGAAGGTTAAGCCAATGGGGGGGAAGGCGGAATTCGGGCAAAAAAAGAGGCGGATCGCTCCGCCTCCGATTTTGGCTTGTCGTTGCGACCGATCAATAGGCGACGCCGTAAAAGCCGTAGACGCGTTCGCCGTAGCTGCGGTCGAAGTTGGGCTGGTCGTTCTCGAAATAGGGGGCGTTTTCCAGCCTGTCCTTGTCGAGATCGACGATATAGCCGCCCTTGTCGGTGTCGTAGGTCAGAATGTCCCATGGCAGGGGATAGAAACGTTCGCCCATGCCGAACAGTCCGCCGAACGACATCACCGCATATTCGACGCGGCCGCTGCGCTTGCCGACCATGAAGTTCTTCACCGTGCCGAGCCGTTCGCCCTGGCGGTTGAAGACGGTGGTGCCTTCGACCTTGTCGGAGGCGATGAGATGGTCGGTTTCATCGCGCGGAATGGTTCTGTCGATCGTGGTGGTCATGAAATTCCTCCTTGAATTCGCTTTTATACTTATAAAACGGAGAGATAGGGCCGATCGTTCCGGGATTCGTCGCAGCTAGCCAACCATTGGCGGATTCTCCCGACTCATGGTGCTGCCGAACGCTTTCCCAGGGCGATTCCTTGCGAATTTTCGCCCTAGGCTTCGGCTTTTTCCATTTTGGCACGGTCCTTGAAACATCCGGGGAGCCGTCGCGAAGGGCGCGGCGGCAGCCATTATTCTCAAGGAGAATGAAGATGAACGCCATTGCCGCCATCCGCATCCACGCCGTCGCGGCGCTCGCCGCGCTGATGCTGAGCAGCGCCTGCATCGCCGGGGCCGTCGGTCCCGCCGGCGACGGAAATGTGGTGAAAATCGCCGCCGCGGCGGTCGCCTGGCAGGCCTGAACTTGGACGGATAGGGGAGGCATCGGGTGCTCGATCCGCTGATCGCCGGCGGCATCGCCGTCGCCTTGCTCGCGGCCCTGTCCTTCACCCTCTTCGCCGCCCTCGCCGGCTGGCGCGGCTGGCTCGCGCTGCAGCGCCTGCGACTCGAACATGGCCGCGGGGGAGGGAAGGCAGGCGATAGCCCCGGCCGGTTGATCGACATCGTCGATTTGAAGGAACGCATCCGCAGGCTCGAAGCGATCGCCGCCGCCATCGATCCTTGAGCGGAAGGGAACCTTTGCCGGCGATACTCGCTCTCCCCTTGGGAAAACGCTTTCGAAAGAGGATGATATGATCGGCAAGCTTCTGGGCGGCTATGTCGGCGGCCGCGTCGCCTCGCGCCACGGCAACGGCGTCGCCGGCGCGCTGCTCGGCGCCGGCGCCGGCGCGCTCGCCAGGCGCGCTTTCGGGCCTTTGGGCCTGGCTCTCGCCGGCGGCTACGCGGCGAAGAAGCTCTACGACCGTCACCGCGCCAGGCGCGCCGCCCGATATCAGGAAACGGAGCTGCGCGACGACGACCGGCGGCAAGGGCCGCGGGCGCGTCTTTGATCCAGGTTCGCCGATCCCCAACCAGCCACTTCCCATTCACCTTGCTTTTGCAGTAAATGCCCGCTTCCAATATGCGGGACGGCATGAGTGCATAGCAGCGTTATCGTTTGGGCGGCGATTGCCACAATAGCTTCCCTTCCCGCAGCGGCTGCGCAGACCGAGCCGGCGGCCGAGCAGCAGGAAGAGGCCGAAGAGCAGCAACGAACGGAAGAAGAACGCGCGCGCGAGGCGGCCCGGGGCCTCGAGGAGCCGATCATCTCCGACAGCCAGTTCGAGGAGGCGCTGCCGGAGCTCGATCCGGAGCTCGACACCGAGCTGGTGCCGATCGCCGAATTCGAGCTCGACGAGGAGGAGCCCGCCGGTCCCGACGCGGTCGAGCCGGCCGATCTCGCCGGCGCGCCCCCCGGCGGCGATGCCGACGATGTCGAGCTGCTCTCCGACGTCGAGGTCGAGGACGACGCGCTTCTCGAACCCCTGCCCCCGATCGAGAGCTTCGAGGTGCGCTCCGCCGAAAGCCTGCCCGGAGAAGAGGAAGATGCCGCGGCCGACGCGCCGCTCGTCTACCGTTTCGTCACTGAAGGCTTCGAGGAGGTCGGCCTTGCGGACGAGTTTCGCGATCTCTCGGCGCTCGAGGAAGAGGATGGCGAGGCGGTGACCGTCGCCGCGATCCGCGCCCTCGCCCGCGCCGACGAGGAGCTTGCGGTCAGGCTGCTGCGCTCGCGCGGCTATTATGACGCGGCGGCGGCCGCGCTCATCGAGCCGCTCGAGGAGGGCGCGGGTTCGCTCGTCACTGTCAGCGCCGCCCCCGGCCAGCTTTACGAATTCGGCGAGATCGCCATCGCCGATGCGGAGGACGAGCCCCGCGCGCTCGCGCGCGAGGCGCTGTTCCTCGAGGAGGGCGCGCCGATCGTCGCCGCCGAGGTCGAGGCAGCCGAGGCCAATGTCCGCATTCGCCTGCCGCAGCAGGGCTATCCCTTCGTCGAGGTAGGCCGGCGCGATCTGCTGCTCGATCCCGAAACGGGGCTGGGCGACTATACGCTTCCGGTGCGGCCGGGCAATTTCTCGCGCTTCGGCGAATATGGCACGCTTGGCGACCTTGCCTTCGATGCCCGGCATGTCGGCGTGCTCGCGCGGTGGGAGAAGGGCGAGGTCTATGATTCCCGGATGATCGAGGATCTGCGACAGGCGCTGATCGCCACCAACCTCTTCAGCTCGGTCGCGATCGAGCCGGTGCAAAGCGGCGAGCGCGCGCCGGAGGGCGGCGAATATGTCGATCTCATCGTCCGCCAGGATGCGGGCCCCGCGCGCAGCCTCACCGCCAGCGCGGGCTATGCCACCGGCGAGGGCTTCCGGGTCGAGGGCGGCTGGGAGCATCGCAACCTTTTCCCGCCCGAGGGCGCGCTGCGCGCCGCCGCCGTCGCGGGCACGCGCGAGCAGTCGCTGCGCGGCCGTTTCCGCCGCGCGAACGCCGGCAAGCGCGACCGCGCCTTCCTGCTTACCGCCGAAGCGGGCCGGCGCGACTATGAGGCCTTCGAAGGCTATACCGTCGCGCTCGCCGGGCTCGTCACCTATGAATCGACGCCGATCTGGCAGAAGGTCTGGACCTGGGCCTATGGCGCCGAGCTCATCGCCACCAACGAGAACCGCTTCGATCCGCGCGGCCTCGAGCGCGAGCGCGGCACCTATTTCATCGCCGCCTTGAACGGCCAGCTCGGCTATGACCGCTCGAACGATCTTCTGAACCCCACCAAGGGCTTTCGCCTGTTGGGACGGACGTCGCCGGAGGCCTCGCTGCGCGGCGACGTATCGCCCTATATCCGCAACCTTTTGGAAGGCAGCGTCTATCAGCCGGTGCGCGACGATCTCGTCGTCGCCGCGCGCGCTCGCCTGGGCTCGATCGCTGGCGCCCCGCGCGACGACATCGCCCCCTCGCGGCGCTTCTACGCCGGCGGCGGCGGCTCGGTGCGCGGCTTCGGCTATCAGGAGCTGGGGCCCCGCGTGCGCATCGCCAATCCCGATTTCGATCCCGAAAATCCCGAGGACCACCCGGAGACGATTTTCGTGCCGATCGGCGGTCGCAGCCTCGTGGAGTTCGCGCTTGAGGCGCGCTATCGTTTCGGCAATTTCGGCGTCGTTCCCTTCGTCGATGCCGGGCAGGTCTATGAAAGCGAATATCCCACGCTCGACAATCTGCGCTTCGGTGTCGGCATAGGCGGGCGGCTCTACACCAATTTCGGCCCGGTTCGAATCGACGTGGCGATGCCGATCAACCGCCGCGAGGGCGAATCGGCGGTCGCCGTCTATGTTTCGGTCGGGCAGGCCTTCTGATGGCCGAAGCTGATCCCGGCGGCTTCCCTCCCGATCAGGAGGTGACGGGCCCGCCGCGGCGCGGCGGCTGGGCGCGGCGAGCGGGCAAGTGGCTGCTCATTCTTATCGCCGCGATCGTCCTTTTGGTGGCCGGGGCCGCGTGGTGGATCGACACCGATCAGGGGCGGCGCTTCCTCGCCGGGCAGATCGAGAAGCTCGAGACCACGACCGGCCTGCGCTTCGAGATCGGCAAGCTCGACGGCTCGATCTACGGCGATCTCGTCATCCGCGATTTCAAGGTCAGCGATCCCGAAGGGGTGTTTCTGGAAGCGCCGCTCGTCAGGCTCGATTATCGCCCCTTCGCCTATCTGCGCAGCAACCATGTCGACATCCGCTCGCTGATCGCGCCCCGGGTGCGGCTGCTGCGCCTGCCGGAGCTGAGACCTGGCGATCCCGACGCGCCGATCCTGCCCGATATCGACATCGACATCGGCCGCCTGCGCATCGACCGGCTGATCATCGAGCCGCCGGTCACCGGCCAGCGGCACATATTGAGCATCGCCGACAGCATCCATATCGCCGACCAGCGCGCGCAGGTGGAATTCCGGCTGCGCGCGCTCGAAGGCGAGGGGGTCGCCGGCGGGGACATCGTCGATGTCGTGCTCGATGCGGTGCCCGACGAGGACCGCTTCGATCTCGAGGCGCGGCTGCTCGCGCCCGAAGGCGGCTTCGTCACCAGCCTCGCCGGGCTCGACCGGCGGCTCACCGCCCGCATCAAGGGGCGCGGAAGCTGGAGCGACTGGCACGGCACGCTCGACGCCGCGCTGGGCGGTCAAGGCTTCGCCGATTTGAGGATCCGGGGCGAGCAGGGGGTGTTCAGCATCGCCGGGCGCGCGCGGCCCGGGCTTGTCACCAACGGCATCTTCGCGCGTCTGACCGGCGCCGGCGTCGACATCGACATGCGCGCGACTATGGCCGAGCGCATTCTTTCCATCGACCGGCTGCGGCTGCGCTCCACCGCCCTGCTCGTCGCCGCGCAGGGAGGGGTCGATCTCGCCGAAAACCAGTTCGAGGGTCTCCAGCTCGCCGGCCGCCTGTTCGAGCCCGGCGCGCTCGCCCGGGGGCTCGGCGGACGCAATATCCGCTTCGCCGGAGTCGCCAACGGCAATTTCCGCAGCCCCCGCGTCGCCTATGATCTGCGCGCCGACCGGCTTTCCTTCAACGAAACCGTCGTCCAGGGGCTGCGCGCGCGGGGCCGCGCGAGCGTCGATCCCGAGCGCATCATGCTGCCTATATCGGCGCGGGCGGCGCGCATCTCCGGCGTCGGCGGGGGCCTGGGCGAGCTGCTCACCAATGTCCGGCTGGACGGTACGCTGGCGATCGGCGACGGCCGCATCCTCGCCGACGACCTGCTGCTGCGCTCGGACCGCATAAACGCCAGGGTGGCGATCGTCGCCGATCTCTCGAGCGGCGTCTATCGCGGCGCGATCGACGGCCGGGTCGACGACTATCGCATCGACGGCATCGGCATTTTCGACATCGATTCCGATATCGATCTCGTCACCGGCCGTGGCGGCTTCGGCCTCGAGGGCCGGATCGCGCTGCGCAGCAAGCGCATCTTCAACGAAAGCGCGCGCGGCTTCCTCGAAGGCCAGGCCTATGCGGCGGCCGATGTCGAGCTGACGCCGGCGGGTATCGTGCGGGTCGCCAATGTCCGGCTCAGCTCGCCGGGGCTGAGGGTGACGAGCGGCGGCGGCCGCTATGTTCTGGACGGCGGCGCGATCGATCTTCGCCTCGCCGGCGTCTCGCGCCGCTACGGTCCGCTTACCGTGCTGGTGACGGGGACCGTCTCGAAGCCCAATGTCGATCTCGTCGCCGCGCGGCCCAATATCGGCCTGCCGCTCAGCAATGTCCGCGCGCGCATCCGGGCGACCGGCTCCGGATACGCGATCGAGGCGACCGGCGATTCGCCCTATGGCCCGTTCAGCGCCGACGTCACCATTCTCGCGGGGCGCGGGCCGCTCACCATCGACATCCGCAATCTCCATTTCGCCGACATCGATTTTTCGGGCCGTATACGCCGGGGCGCCGGCGGCGTCTTCACCGGCACGCTCGACATGGCGGGCAACGGCATCGAGGGCACCGCCCGGCTCACCGCGCGCGATAGCGTGCAGGCGGCGGTGGTGCGCGCCCGCGCCAATGGCGCGCGCATCCCCGGCGAGGAGCCGATCCTCATCGACCGCGCGATTATCGATGCGGTGGTGGTGCTCTACGAGGACGCGCCGCTCATCGACGCCGATGCCCAGCTCGCCGGCCTGCGCATGGGCGAGATGCGCATCGAGAAGGCGCGCGCCGTGGTCGATTATCGCGGCGGGCGCGGGACCGCCAAGGTTCTCGCCGAAGGCCGCCGCGGCGTTCCTTTCCGCGTCGCCGCCCACGCCGCGCTGCGCCCCGAGCTCGTCCGCGTCGCCGCGACCGGCACCGTCAACCGCATCGACTTCCGCCTGGCGCGGCCCGCCGCGGTGGTCAGGACGGGCCGCGGCTGGCGGCTCAACCCGGTGCGTGTCGTGCTGCCGCAGGGCGACGTCCGCCTCGCCGGCCGCTACGGCGAGGGGCTGGAGATCCAGTCGCGCTTCGAGGATCTCGACCTGTCGATCGTCAACGTCTTCCTTCCCGGCATGGGCTTCGGCGGCAGTGCGACGGGTAGCCTTGATTTCAGCCAGCTGCGCGGGACCAGCTTCCCGCGCGCCGACGCGCGGCTCAAGATCGACGATTTCCGCCGCTCGGGCCTTGCCTCTGTCTCCTCGCCGGTCGACATCAACCTGGTCGGCGTGCTGCGGCCCGCCGGCGGCGCGATGAGCGCCGTCGTGCGTCGCGGCGGCGGCGTGATCGGGCGCGTCAAGGGCCAGCTCTATCCGCTCGGCCCCGAGGCGGGCTCCTGGACGCGGCGGCTGTTCGCGGCGCCGCTTTCGGGCGGGGTGCGCTATAACGGGCCGGCCGACGTGCTCTGGTCGCTGACGGGCCTTCGCGACCAGCGCCTGACCGGGCCGATCGGCGTTGCCGCCGATGTCAGCGGCCGCGTGCGCGATCCCGATTTCGCCGGCATCGTGCGAGCCAGGTCGCTCACCTATGTCAACGACGTCTATGGCACCCGCATCGAGCGGCTGGGGATCGAGGGGCGCTTCGAAGGCTCGCGCTTCGAGCTCGCGCGGCTGCAGGGACGGGCCGGCGAGGGCAGCGTTAGCGGCAGCGGCGTCGTCGACCTGTCCGCCGAGGCCGGCTTCCCGGTCGATCTCGATCTTGCCTTCGACAATGCCCGGCTCGCCCGCGGCAACACGATCGGCGCCACGGTGAGCGGCGATCTCGACATCGTCAACGACGGCAACGGAGCGCGCGTCAGCGGAAGGCTCGAATTGCCCGAGGCGCGCTACAAGCTGGTCCGCAAGGGCGCGGCCCGGGTCTCGGTGCTCGACGGGGTGCGGCGCAAGGGTCAGCCGCTGGCGCGACCCGGCGAAGAGGGGGAACGCCAGAAGCCGCCGAGCATCTGGTCGCTCGATATCGAGGTCGAGGCCGACAACCAGATTTTCGTCTCCGGCATGGGGCTCGAATCCGAATGGCGGGCCGATCTCACGATCACGGGCACCTCCTCGACGCCGGAGGTCGAAGGCTTCGCCGTCGTCGAGCGCGGAACCTACAGCTTCGCCGGCCAGCGCTTCGACCTCGACGATTCGAGCCGCATCCAGTTTACCAAGTCGCGGACCATCAACCCCCAGCTCAACATCAGCGCCTCGGGCGAGGTCGACGACGTCACCGTGGTCATCGAAATCGGGGGCCGGGCCCAGAATCCGCAGATCGAGTTCAGCTCCAATCCCGCGCTGCCGCAGGACGAGATTCTCGCCCGCGTGCTGTTCGGCGGCTCGGTCACCGAGCTTGGCGCGCTGCAGGCGATCCAGCTCGCCGCCTCGGTCAACAGCTTGACAGGCAGCGGCGGCGGCGGCCTCGATCCGCTCGGCATGGTCCAGAACGCGACCGGCATCGACCGGCTGCGCATCCTCGCCGAGGACGAGCGCATTGGGCGCGGCACCGCGGTCGCGGCGGGCTTTTATGTCAGCAACGACATTTATCTGGAGATCATCACCGATACGCGCGGCTTCACCGCCACCCAGATCGAGGTCGCGCTGACCCGCGCGCTGAGCCTCTTGAGCCAGATCAGCAATTACGGCACGTCGAGCGTCGGCGTGCAGTACAGCAAGGATTATTAGGCGGCGGCGCGGGCCGGCTGGTTCTTGAGCAGCCGTTCGAGCGCCGAGCGGTTCATCGGCTCGGCGAGGTGGAAGCCCTGCAGCTGATCGCAGCCCGCCGAGATCGCGATCCGTTCCTGCATCTCCGTTTCGATGCCCTGGGCGGCGACCTTGAGGTCCATCGCATGGCCGAGCGAGACCAGCGCGGCGACGATGGTGAGCGCCTCCTCCTCGGCCTCGATCGAGGAAAAGAAGGCGGGATCGAGCTTGATCTTGTCGATCGGATAATTTTGCAGATTGCCGAGCGAGGAAAAGCCGGTGCCGAAATCGTCGAGCGCGATCGGGAAGCCTACGTCGCGCAGCTCCTGAAGGACGTTGCGCAGCTGATAGCAGGTGCCGAGCCCGGTCTCGGTTATTTCGAGCTCGATCTTCGCCGGATCGGCGCCGTGGCGCGTGGCGATGCGGGTGAAGCGCTCGACGAGATCGGGCACCCGGAGTTGGCTCGGCGAGACGTTGACGCTGATGCACATCTCGTCCAGCCGCCGCGAGATCCTGCACGCTTCGGTGAACGCCCATTCGCCGAGCTGGTGGATGAGATTGCACTCCTCGGCGACGGCGACGGTCTCGGCGGTGCTCACTTCGCCGAGCAGCTGGTCGCGCCAGCTCAGCAGCGCCTCGGCGCCGATCACCTGCTTGCCGCTCCTGTCCATCAGCGGCTGGTAGCGCAGCGACAGTCCGTCCTGCTTGGCGAGTGCGCGGCGCAGGCGATCCTCGATCTTGGCGGTGCGCTGCACGGTCGCGTCCATCTTTTCGGTGAACATGGCATGGCAGTCGCGGCCGCTCGCCTTGGCGCTGTAGAGCGCGATGTCGCTCTTGCGCTGCAGCTCCTCGCCGGTCGCGCAGCCATTGCCGATCGCCGCGCCGATGCTGACGCTGGCGGTGATCTGCCTGCCGGCGACCGAGAAGGGCTCGCGGATCGCCTCCAATATCCGCCTGCACAGCCGCTCGACGGCATCCTCGCCTTCGAGTTCGGCTTCGACGACCGCGAATTCGTCGCCGCCGATCCTGGCGACGGTGTCGGTCTCGCGGGTTACCTGCTCTAGCCGGCGCGCGATCTCGCGAATGAGCTCGTCGCCGGCCTGATGGCCGAGCGTGTCGTTGACGAGCTTGAAGCGGTCGATGTCGATGGTGAGCACGGCGAGATCGAGGCCCGAGCGGCGCGACTGGGTGATCGCCCGGTCGAGCCGGTCGGCGAGCAGCGCGCGGTTGGGGAGCCCGGTCAGCGCGTCGTGAAAGGCCTGATGGTAGGCGTAGTTCTCGCGCTCGGCGAGCTCGCGCACGAAATCGAGCAGCGAGCTGTAGAGAAAGGACATGACGAGGACGATCGCCACGCCCGAGGTCAGCGCCATCGGCCAGATCGACTGCAGCCTCTCGATCGCGCTCATGTCGGCGCGTCCCGCGAGCATCACCATCGCGAAATTGCTGAGCACGATGGTGGCGACGCACGCGGCGGTGATGGGTGCCGCCAGCCGGATAGAAGACCGCATGGTTCTCCCCCGTGGAAATCACGCAGGAACTAGGGTCCAATGGTAAATAAAGGGTTGAGGCGGGGCCGGCGCAAAACGCTGCATTTTAGCCTTGCCGCGCGATTCGCAGCTTCTAGAATCCCGGTCCCATGAGCCGCCTCACGGTCAACGGACAGCCGGTCCAGTACCGCATGGATCCAGAAACGCCGCTGCTGTGGGCGCTGCGCGACGCCTCCAACCTCACCGGCACCAAATATGGCTGCGGCACCGGCTATTGCGGCGCCTGCATGGTGCTCGTCGACGGTGAGGCGATGGCGAGCTGCACGCTGAGCATCGCCGAGGCGGAGGGGCGCTTCGTCACCACCATCGAGGCGCTTTCGCGCGACCGCTCGCATCCCGTTCAGCAGGCCTGGGCCGCCGAATCGGTGCCGCAATGCGGCTATTGCCAGCCGGGCATGATCATCGCCGCGGCGGCGCTCATCGATCGCAACCCCGATCCCACCGATGAAGTGATCGACGAGGCGATCACCAACATCTGCCGCTGCGGCACATATCCGCGGATACGCGGCGCGGTGCGCCGCGCGGCGCGCATCCGCGCCGGCGGCGAAAAGGCGGCGGCGGTGCCCCCGCCCGGCGTCGATCCCGACGACGCCGCGCGCGACATTCCCTCGCTGCGGCGGGTCGCGCCCGGCCGGCGCGGTCGCCAATAGCCGTTTTCGCTTGCGAAGTTGGATTTGGTTGCCCAGCCTTGCCCCGAGGAGAAGCCCATGGCGACACGTTTGATCTTCATCATTCTTCTTGTCCTCTGCGCCGCGCGCGCCGGGGCCGAAACCACCGTCATCCACGCCGGGCGGCTGATCGCCGATCCCGGCGCCGCGCCCATGGGACCGGCGACGATCACCGTCGAGGACGGGCGCATCGTCTCGGTCTCGCCCGGCCATGCGGCGCCGCCCGAAGGCGCGCGCCTCGTCGACCTCGGCGACAAGACGGTGCTTCCCGGGCTCATCGATCTCCATGTCCATCTCACCGGCGATCCCGGCCGCGACTATCGCGACGCGGCCACCACGCCGCCCGAATGGGGCGTCGTCCTCGGGGTCAAGAATGCGCGCCTCACCGCCCGGGCGGGCTTCACCACGGTAAGGGACGCGGGCTCGGCCCAATATACCGCATTCGCGCTACGGCGCGGCACCGCCGAGGGCATCATTCCCGGCCCGCGCATCCTCGCCGCCGGCCCGGCCCTGTCGATCATCGGCGGTCATGGCGATGTCAGCGGCTTTCGCGCCGAGGTGCAGGAGGTGCTGCGCACCGGCTACACCTGCACCGGCCCGGTCGAATGCGCGGCCAAGGTCCGGCGCGCCTCGCAGAACGGCGCCGACGTCATCAAGATCACCGCCACCGGCGGCGTGCTCTCGCAGCAGGGGCGGGGCCTCGAGGCGCATTTCACCGACTCCGAGCTTAAGGCGATCGCCGATGCGGCCCATTCGCTCGGCCTCAAGGTCATGGCCCATGCCCATGGCGCGCGCGGCATCGAGGCCGCGGCGCGCGCCGGCATCGACACCATCGAGCATGGCACCTTCGCCGACGAGGCGGCGCTTCGCGCGATGAAGGCCGGCGGCGCCTATCTGGTGCCGACGCTGATGCCCTTCGTCGCCGTCGCCGAGCGGCTCGGCACCGGCGTCTACACCCCGGTGGTCGAGGACAAGATCAGGATGACGCTCGGCTCGCTGGGCCGCTCGGTCGCGCGCGCCAGGGAACTCGGCGTGCCGATCGCCTTCGGCACCGATTCGGGAGTCTATGAGCATGGCCGCAACGCCGAGGAGTTCCAGCTGCTCGTCGATGCCGGCCTCACTCCCCGCGAAGCGCTGGTGAGCGCGACGCTGACCGCCGCCGAGGCGCTCGGCATGGCGAACGAGATCGGCCGCATCGCGCCGGGCTATTCGGCCGACATCATCGCGGTTGCCGGCGATCCGCTCGCCGACGCGCGGGTGCTGCAAAAGGTCGACTATGTGATGGTCCGGGGACGCGAGATCGAATGATCGACACCACCGACTATCGCATCGAGATCGGCCGCGCGGTCGCCGAGCGGCTGCGCGCGACCCCGGGGGTGATGCAGGTGCCGGCGACCCGCTTCGACATATTCGTCAAGCGCGATTTCCTCACCGACTCCGAATGCGATGGCCTCATCGAGCGCATCGAGGCGGGCAAGCAGCCCTCGACGCTGATGTCGGACGATCCCGATCCCGAGTTCCGCACCAGCGACAGCTGCAATCTCGATCCCGCCGATCCGCTCGTCGTCCAGATCGAGGGCAAGCTCGCCCGCTTCACCGGCATCCAGCCGGCGCATGGCGAGACGATTCAGGGGCAGCGCTACGATGTCGGCCAGCAGTTCAAGCCGCATCACGATTTCTTCTTCACCGAAATGCCCTATTGGCCGGAGCAGGAAAGAAATGGCGGCCAGCGCACCTGGACGGCAATGGTCTTCCTCAACGACGTCGAGGCGGGCGGCCATACCTTCTTCGAGAATGCCGGCGTCAAGATCACGCCCCGGCGCGGCAACATCCTCGCCTGGAACAATCTCGACGCCGAGGGCCAGCCCAATTTCATGTCGCTCCATCAGGGCATGCCGGTCGAAAAGGGCCTCAAATACATCATCACCAAATGGTATCGCGAGCGCCCCTGGGGTTCGCAGGCGCCGGCCGCATATTGAGGGGCGCTGCGATCAGCCGAAAGGCACCGTCTCGATCGTCACCTTGTCGGGATAGAAGGCGAGGCGGCCCCTGATCTCGCCGACCGCCGGCAAGGGCTCCTCGTAGCTCCAGGCGGCGTTTTCGATCCGTCCATCGTCCGCGGCGATGCTGAAATGGGAAGCATCGCCCTTGAAGGGGCAGTGCGTTCTGCGGTCGGTCCTTTCGAGCCGCTCCATGTCGACATCGCCGCGCGGCAGATAATGGACTGGCGGGTAATCGGCCTCCTTCAGCGTCAGCGCCCGCGCGCTGTCGGCGATTGTCTCGCCGCCGGCCTTGACGCGCACGCGTCCGCCGAAGGGGGCGATGTCGATCGGATGGTCGGGGCCGGGCCGCTTCATTCGCCTGTCTCCTCGGGGCGCGATATGGGAAGCTTAAGCCGCTTGCCCAAGCCACCCAAGTGTATTATACGCGCAACACAGCACGAAGAGGGAGGATGATGATGGTTCGAAGGATTTCGCTGCTCGCCGCTTCTGGGGCGTTTCTCGCCGGCTGCGCGACGATGGCCGATCCTCCTCCCCCTGCCGCCGTCGCCGACCCGTCGCGATCTTCCGGAGCCGGTAGCGCCGAGGCGACGATGAACGAATCGGAAAAGCTCCACGCGCTGTTCCGCGCCAGCGACGAGGCCAATCTCGAGCGCAATCCGGTCCAGGCGCTGTTCCGCAGCGATCTGCGCTATGCCGACCGGCTCGGCGACTATATCAGCGACGAATATTTCGCTGCCGAAAAGGCCGCCGCGATCGCCGATCTCCGGGCGCTCGCCGAGATCGACCGGTCGAGGCTCGATGCCACCGACAAGCTCGCCTACGACGTGTTCAAGTTCGACCGCGAGCAGGATCTGGCCGGCTATGCCGACGAGCTGCTGGCGCTCGAGGTCGTCCGTCCGGTCAACCATTTCAGCGGCTTTCACGTCTTCTATCCCACGCTCGCCTCGGGCCAGGGGATCGCGCCGTTCAACACGGTCGAGGACTATGAGAACAATTTGAAGCGCCATGAGGAATTCGTGACGATCGTCGACCGCGCCATCGAGCGCTTCCGCGAGGGTCAGGAGAGCGGCGTCGTCGAGACGAGGATGACGATCCGCAACGTCATCGACCAGCTCGACTTCGTCCTCGATCAGCCGGTCGAGGAATCGCCCTATTACGCGCCCGCGCTGCAGTTTCCCGACGGCATTTCCGAAGCCGATCGCGCGCGGCTGCGCGCCGCCTATCTCGCCACCGTGCGCGACGACATCTATCCCGCCTATCGCCGCATGCGCGACTTCCTGCGCGACGAATATCTCGCCGATGCGCGCGAGAGCATGGGGCTCGTCCATATGAAGGGCGGCGAGCGGCTCTACCGGCACCTCATCGAGGAGACGACGACGCTGCCGCTCGAGCCCGACTATATCCACGAGCTCGGCCTGTCCGAGGTCGCGCGCATCAAGAGCGGGATGGAGGCGATCAGGGACGAGGTCGGCTTCGAGGGCAGCCTCGATGAGTTTTTCGAGTTCATCCGCACCGATCCGCAGTTCAAGCCCGAAAGCCGCGAATGGCTGCGAGAGCGCTATTACGAGATCGGCGAGACGGTCGATGCGAACATTCGCACCCAATTCTCGACCATCCCCCAAAGCCCGCTCGAAATCCGCCCCGTCGAGCCGTTCCGCGAGAAGACCGCCGCGGGCGGCTCCTATCAGGCGGGAACGCCGGACGGTTCGCGGCCCGGCGTGTTCTACTACAACGCGTATGATCTCGATCAGCGGCTGATCCCCGGCATGGAGACGCTCTATCTGCACGAGGGCGCTCCGGGCCATCATTTCCAGATCAGCCTCGCGCGCGAGAATGAGGATCTGCCCGCCTTCATGCGCTTCGGCGGCAACACCGCCTATGTCGAGGGCTGGGCGCTCTATGCCGAGACGCTGGGTCCCGAGCTCGGCCTGTTCAAGGACCCCTATCAGCGCTTCGGCCATTTGAACGACGAGATGCTGCGCGCGATGCGGCTCGTCGTCGACACCGGCATCCACGCCAAGGGCTGGAGCCGCGAACGCGCGATCGACTATATGCTCGCCAATTCCGGCATGACCAAAACCGAGGCGACGTCCGAGGTCGAGCGCTATATCGCCATTCCAAGCCAGGCGCTCGCTTACAAGCTCGGCGCGCTCACCATCCAGCGACTGAGGAAGAAGGCGCAGGATGCGCTCGGCGAGCGTTTCGATCCGCGCGACTTCCACGCCCAGGTGCTGATGACCGGCGCGCTGCCGCTGCCGGTGCTCGAGCGCAAGATCGAGAACTGGATCGCGTCCGAGCAGGCGGGGAACTGAGGGCGGGCTATCGCGCGCAGGCGATGCAGCGCGCCGCCGCCGGATCGCGGTCGAGGCGCTTTTCGGCGATCTCCTCGGCGCAGGCGATGCACCAGCCGAACTCGCCCTCGTCGAGGCGGACGAGCGCGGCTCGATGCGCCGGAGCTCGGCGCGGCGGCGCTGTTGCTGCGCCATCGCCATCGCCTGGACCTGCATCGCGTCCATCCGCGACAGGCGCCCGACGCTCGTCTGGTCGAGCTCGACGGTCGTGCGGCCCTCGCGCCCTGCCTCCTCTTCGGCGGCGATTTGGGCGCGCCGCGCCTCGAGCAGCGAGCGGAATCTTTCTGGATCGATCGCCATGGACCGCATCATAGCCCCGCTCTGGCGGCTGCCATAGCGGGAGCTATTTCCGCGCCACCGCCTCGGCGATGAGCTTGCGGCTGTCCTCCAGGCCGTAAAGCGCGATGAAGCTGCCCATGCGCGGGCCTTGGCTCGTGCCGAGCAGCGTCTCGTAGAGCGCCCTGAACCAGTCGCGCAGCGGCTCGAAGCCATGCTCCTTGCCGACCGCATAGACCTCGTTCTGGATGGTTTCGGCATCGGCATCGCCGGGCAGCTCGCCGAGCCTCCCGTTCAGATCTTCGAGCGCCGCGCGCTCCTTGTCGTCGGGTGCGCGGTGGAACAGCGAATCGGCGATGAAATCGCGGAAATAGACGAGCGCATAATCGATCAGCCTGTCGAGTTCGGGATGGCTTTCCGGACCGGCGCCGGGCGCATAGCGCTTCACCATCCCCCACAGCAGCTCCTTGTCGTCGGTCGAGGCGACCGCGACGAGATTCAAAAGCAGCGCGAAATCGACCGGCATGCGCGCTTCGGGAACCTCGCCGGCATGGACGTGATGAACCGGGTTGCCGAGCCGCTCCTTCCACTCCTGCCTGGGATAGGCTTCGAGAAAGCGGTAATATTCGTCGACCGCGCGCGGGATCACCGAGAAGGAAAGCTGCTTGGCCTTTTTAGGATCGCGATAGATGTAGAAGGCGAGGCTCTCTTGCGGCGCATAGGCGAGCCATTCGTCGATGGTGATGCCGTTGCCCTTCGATTTCGAGATTTTCTCGCCATTCTCGTCGAGGAACATCTCGTAATGGAAGCCTTCGGGCGGGCGGCCGCCGAGGATGCGCGCGATCCTGCCGCCGATCGCGGTCGAATCGATCAGATCCTTGCCGGCCATCTCATAGTCGACGCCGAGCGCCACCCAGCGCATCGGCCAGTCGACCTTCCATTGCAGCTTGGCGCCGCCCGAGAGGATCGACTTCTCGACCGTCTCCTCGCTGTCGGGATCGGCGAAGCGGACCGTGCCTGCGTCCGCATCGACGACCTCGACCGGCACCTGCAAGACCTTGCCGGTTTCGTCGGAGATCGGCAGCACCGGCGAATAGGTCCGGCGCCGCTCCTCGCCCAGCGTCGGCAGCATCACCTCCATGATCGCGTCGTAATTTGCGAGCACCTTCTTCAGCGTCGCGTCGAAGCGGCCCGAGGCGTAGCAGTCCGAGCTGGCGCGGAACTCGTAGTCGAAGCCGAAGCGGTCGAGGAACTCGCGCAACAGCGCATTGTTGTGGCTGGCGAAGCTGTCGTGGCAGCCATGGGGATCGGGCACGCGCGACAGCGGCCGGTCGAGATGCTGGTGCATGTCGTCGAAATTGGGGAGGTTGGGCGGCACCTTGCGCATCCCGTCCATGTCGTCGGAAAAGGCGACGAGGCGCGAGGGCCAGCCGGCGATCTCGTGGAGCGCGTGACGCACCATCGCGGTGCGCGCCACCTCCTGGAAGGTGCCGAGATGGGGCAGGCCCGAGGGCCCGTAGCCGGTCTCGAACAGAATGCCGCGCTCGGGCGGCCCGTCGGGATAGCGTTTCAGGAGCTTCCTCGCCTCCTCATAGGGCCAGACCTTGGAAACTTGCGCGGCTTGGCGGATCTCGGGCGCGACGGTGTCGGTCATGGAGCGCAGATAGCCAATTATTCCGCGGTCATGCCAGCTAGGACTGGCCCCCGCTTTCGCCAGGGTGACGATAAGGGTAGGAGGGGCGGCGCTCGATCCATGTCGGTTTCTTTTCTCCATCCCGCGCTTCATGCGACCCATGGCGGTGTCTGGCTGGCGAACGCCGATGGCGAAACGCGCGCGCTCGGCCGCGGCGAGGCGATCGCGGCCGCGGCCGACACGCCGCTGATATTGCTCAACGTGCCGCTCGTCGGCCAGCGGCTCGGCTATCCCGAATTGTCGGGGCTCGACCTGCTCGAGCTGTTCGCCTTCGTCCATCCCGCGCGCTTCGCGGTGCCGACGCCCAAGGGTCTCGCCCAGGCGCTCGATCTTCCTCCGCCCGAAGGCGACCCCCAGGCGGCGGCTTTTCTCCGCGCGGCGGCGGCGAAGCTCCTCGAAACCTTGGCCGGCGACTGGCCCGAGCGCGAGGGCGCCTGGGCCTCGGCGCAGGCGCTCCATCGCCTGCGCTGGCCCTGGGCGGGGCTCGTCGCGCGCTGTCTCAAGCGGCCGGAAAAGGACGAGCGCGGCCTGTTCGCGGGCCTTCCCCAATGGGAGGAGGCGGCCCCGCGGCCGCAGCCGAAAAATGTTTCGCTCGCGGCGGAGGAGACGCTCGCCAGGCTCGATATGCTCACCGGCGAAAATGCCGAGGACCGCCCGGGCCAGCGCGGCTATGCCGCCGCCGCTGCCCGGGGCTTCGCGCCGCGCGCCCAAGAAGGCCGGCCCCATATGCTGCTTGCCGAAGCGGGAACCGGCATCGGCAAGACCTTGGGCTATCTCGCGCCGGCCTCGCTCTGGGCCGAGAAGGCCGACGGCGCGGTCTGGGTGTCGACCTACACCAAGGCGCTGCAAAGGCAGCTCACTCATGAAGGGGCGCGGCTCTTCCCCGATCCGGCGGCGCGGCGGGCGAAGATGGTGGTCCGCAAGGGCCGCGAAAACTATCTCTGCCTCCTCAATCTCGAGGACGCGCTGCAGGGCGGCTTTTCGGGGCGCGCAGCGATCCTCGCCCGGCTCGTCGCGCGCTGGGCCGCCTACAGCAGGGATGGCGACATGGTGGGCGGCGACCTGCCCGGCTGGCTGACCTCGCTGTTCCGCCGCGCCGGGGCGGCCGCGCTCACCGACCGGCGCGGCGAATGCGTCTATGCCGGCTGCCCGCATTACCGCAAATGCTTCATCGAGCGGTCGGTGCGCGTCGCCGAAGGCGCCGACATCGTCGTCGCCAACCATGCGCTGGTGATGGTGAACGCCGCGCGGCGCTCCTCGATTTCGCTCGGTACGGGGCGGGCAAGCGGAGCGTGCGCGCCTCGGCGCATCGTCTTCGACGAGGGCCATCACCTGTTCGACGCCGCCGATTCGACCTTCGCCGCCATCCTGTCGGGGCAGGAGACGATCGAGCTCAGGCGCTGGATCGTCGGCCCCGCGCGCCGCTCGCGCGGCCGGCGGCGCGGGCTTCACGCGCGGCTGATGGACGTCGCCTCCTATGACGAGGCCGGCGCGGCGGCGCTCGACATGGCGGTGGAGGCGGCGCGCGCGCTGCCCGCCGAGGGCTGGCTGCAGCGCCTCGCCGAAGGAGGACCCTCCGGCCCGGTGGAGAGGCTGCTCGCGGCGGTGCGCCAGGCCGTCTACGCGCGCGCCAGGGCTCAGGACGCGGGCTACGGCATCGAGACCGAGATCGCCGAGCCCGACGCGCCGCTGATCGAGGCCGCCGGTCCGGCGGTGGAGGCGCTCGAACATCTGCTGCGACCGCTCGTCGCGCTCGGCCGGCGTCTAGAAGCGGCGATCGAGGAAGCGCCGGACTGGCTCGACTCGCAGGCCCGGGCGCGGATCGAAGGGGCGGCGGGCGGCCTCGCCTGGCGCTGCCGGACGCTGTCCGCCTGGATCGCGCTCGCGGCCCGCATCGGTGGCCCCGCCGATCCCGACTTCGTCGACTGGCTCGCCGTCGACCGCATTGAGGGGCGCGAATATGATGTCGGCATCCACCGCCGCTGGCTCGATCCGATGCGGCCCTTCGCAGAGGCCGTGCTCAAGCCCGCCCATGGCGTCATCGTCACCTCGGCGACGCTGAAGGGAGCCGAGGACTGGGAGGAGGCCGAGGCGCGCACAGGCGCGGCGCATCTCGACGGTCCGGCGGCGCGCTTCTCGGCACCGAGCCCGTTCGACTATGCGGCCAACAGCGAGGTCATCATCGTCACCGACGTGAAGAAGGGCGATCTCGCCGCGCTCGCCGGCGCCTATGCCCGCCTCGTCGAGGCCGCGGGCGGCGGCGCGCTCGGCCTGTTCACCGCGATCAGCCGGCTGAAGAACGTCCATGCCCGCATCGCCGACCGGCTCGCGCGCGCCGGCCTGCCGCTCTATGCCCAGCATGTCGATCCCATCGATCCGGGGACGCTCATCGACATCTTCCGCCACGATCCCGCCGCCTCGCTGCTCGGCACCGACGCCTTGAGGGACGGGGTCGACGTCCCCGGCCGCTCCTTGAGGCTGGTGGCGATGGAGGGCGTACCCTGGCCGCGGCCGACCGTGCTCCATGCCGCGCGCCGCGCCGCGGCGTTGCGGGAGGCGGGAGAGGGCCCGGGCGGCGGCCCCGCCTATGACGACCGGGTGGTGCGCGCGCGCCTTGCCCAGGCCTATGGCCGGCTCATCCGCCGCAAGGACGACCAGGGCGCCTTCGTGCTGCTCTCGGCGGCGACTCCCTCGCGGCTTTTGTCGGCCTTTCCGCCCCGCGTGCCGGTATCGCGTCTGCCGCTGGACGAAGCCTGCGCCCGGGTCGACGCGCGTGTCGCCCGCTCCGCGGCGGCGCGGCTTGACCGCGAGGCCGGCGCGGGAAAGGAGCGCGCATGGCCAAAAGAGTGACCCTTTTGCGGCACGCCAAGTCGAGCTGGGACGATCCGGTGCTGCGCGATTTCGATCGGCCGCTGAACCGGCGCGGCGCGCGCGCGGCGCGGACCGTGGGGCGCGAGATGCGCGCGCTCGGCCTCGCCTTCGATGCCGTGATCGTCTCGCCGGCGGCGCGGGCGGTGGAGACGCTCGCCGGGATCGAGGAAGGCTATGGCGGTTCCCTCGGCGCGGCGCGCGACGAGCGCGTCTATCTCGCCACGCCCGATCTGCTGCTCGAGCTCGTCCACGAAACCGATGGAGCGGCGCAAAGCCTCCTCATCCTCGGCCACAATCCGGGGCTGCACCAGTTCGCGCTGAGGTTGGGGAGCGAGGAGGGCGAGAAGGGGCTGCGCGGCGAGCTCCTCGCCAAATATCCGACCGCGAGCCTCGCCGAGATCGAATTCGAGACCGACAACTGGCACGACGTGCGCTTCGGCGGCGGCTGCCTCACCCGCTTCGTCCGCCCGCGCGATCTCGATCCCGAGCTGGGTCCGGGAAGGTAGGAAGGCTGAAATCCGGAAGCTTTTCGCTTTATATGGAATCGTCACCCTTGAACTTGTTTCAGGGTCCATTTTTTAGCCTGTCGGGGCGTTCCAGAAGGAAGGATGGATGCTGAAACAAGTTCAGCATTCGCTAAGCACCATCTTCGCACCGCCCGTCGACAGGCTAGGGGCTGGCGATTCCATATGACCATGATCCCCTAGCTCTCCAGCGCTTCCTTCAACAGGCGGCGGATCTCGCGCAGCTCGGCGGCGGGGAAGGCGGGCGCGGGGCTTGATTTCGCCGCTTCGTCATCGCGCCGGGCGAGCGCCTTTTGCGCGCCCTTGATCGTATAGCCTTCCTCGTTGAGAAGGCGGTGGATGCGGCGCGCGAGCGCGACGTCGCCGGGCCGGTAATAGCGGCGGTTGCCGGCGCGCTGCAGCGGCCTGAGCTCTGCAAAGCGGGTTTCCCAGTAGCGCAATATATGTTGCGGCACGCCGAGCTCGCCGGCGAGCTCGCTGATCGTCAGGAAGGCGTTTTCGCTCTTGCCGGCCGGGACGGGCACGGCGCTGGTCAGCCGGCCTTGGCGATGCGGTCGCGCAGGATCTGGCTGGCGCGGAAGGTCAGCACGCGGCGCGGCGCGATCGGCACCTCGACGCCGGTCTTGGGGTTGCGGCCGATGCGCTCGCCCTTGTCGCGCAGGATGAAGGTGCCGAAACCCGAAATCTTCACATTCTCGCCATGGCTGAGCGATTCGCACAGATGGTGGAGAATGCGCTCGACGATGCGGGACGATTCGGCGCGCGACAGGCCGATCTCCCGATGGACGACATCGGCCAGATCGGCGCGGGTCAGCGTGCCTCTTGTCTCGTCGTCGATCTCCATGGCCATCGCGGCGTCACCCATATCTTCCCCCCAGCGCAGTGAATTGTCATCGGAAAGTCATAATATAGCCTGTCCGCCTTTGGCAAATATTCGCCGCCCCGCGCTCAATATCTTAGCGCCGCGGCGCCCCAGGTGAAACCTCCGCCCATCGCTTCGAGCACCAGCAGGTCGCCCTTTTTGATGCGTCCGTCGCGCACCGCCACGTCGAGCGCGAGCGGCACCGAGGCGGCCGAGGTGTTGGCGTGCTCGTCGACCGTCACCACCATGCGCTCGGGCGGCAGGCCGAGCTTCCTCGCGGTGGCGTCGAGGATGCGCTTGTTCGCCTGATGCGGGACGATCCAGTCGACGTCGCCGGGCGTATAGCCCGCCTTGGCGATCACGTCGGCGAGCACCTGGGCGAGATTGACCACCGCATGGCGGAACACCTCCTGTCCCTTCATCCGCAATTTGCCGACCTCGCCGGTGGTCGAGGGGCCGCCGTCGACATAGAGCAGCTCGTTGCGGCGGCCGTCGGCGTGAAGCTGGGTGGCGATGATGCCGCTCTTTTCCTCTTCCCCGGCCTCCTCGGCCTTCAGGACCACCGCTCCGGCGCCGTCGCCGAACAGCACGCAGGTGGCGCGGTCCTCCCAGTCGAGGATGCGGCTGAAGGTCTCCGAGCCGATGACGAGCGCCGCATCGGCCATGCCGCCCTTCAGCATATTGTCGGCGACCGACAGCGCGTAGAGAAAGCCGGTGCACACCGCGGCCACGTCGAAGGCGATGCAGTCGTCGATGCCGAGCGCGGCCTGCACCAGCGTCGCGCTCGCCGGGAAGGTCTGGTCGGGAGTGGCGGTCGCGAGTACGATGAGGCCGATCCCGGAAGCTTCCATCCCGGCCGCCGCGAGCGCTTTCCTCGCCGCCTCGGCGCCGAGCGTCGCGGTGGTCTCTCCCTCGCCGGCGATGTAGCGCGCGCGGATGCCGGTGCGCTCGACGATCCATTGGTCGGAGGTGTCGATATGCTCGGGCAGCTCGGCATTGCTCATCCGCCTTTCGGGAAGCGCCGAGCCGGTGCCCGCGACGACCGACACGCGCTTCGTCATTTCGCCGCCTGCGGCGCGAGGCGGGCGGAGAAATTGTCGAGATCCTCGATGATCTTGCGCGTCATGTCCTCGCGCACCATGCGCGCGGCGACGCGGATCGCGTTGGCGATGCCGATCTCGTCGGCGCCGCCGTGGCTTTTGACGACGAGGCCGTTGAGGCCGAGGAAGACCGCGCCATTATGGTTGTTGGGATCGAGATGGACCTTGAGCATGTGGAGCGCGGGCCGCGAGAGCAGGAAGCCGGCTTTCGAGCGGAAGCTCGAGGTGAAGGCGCGGCGCAGCAGGTCGGTGACGAAGCGGGCGGTGCCCTCGGTGGTCTTGAGGGCGATGTTGCCCGAAAAGCCGTCGGTGACGACGACGTCGGCATCGCCGTGGGAAAGCTTGTCGCCCTCGGTGAAGCCCTCGAAGTTGAGATGCAGATAGTCGGCGTCGCGCAGCACCGCGGCGACCTTGCGCAATTCGTCGGTGCCCTTCAGCTCCTCGGTGCCGATGTTGAGCAGCTTGACGCGCGGCTGCCGGAGATCGAGCACGGTGCGCGCATAGGCGGCGCCCATGATCGCGAATTCGAACAGGTTGCGGCTGTCGCATTCGGTGTTGGCGCCCAGATCGAGCATGACGACGTCGTTCTCGCCCAGCGTCGGCAGCAGCGCCGCGAGCGCCGGCCGGTCAATGCCGGGCATGGTGCGCAGCGTCAGCTTGGCGATTGACATCAGCGCGCCGGTGTTGCCGGCCGAGAGCGCGGCGTCCGCCTCGCCCTCCTTCACCGCGTGGACGGCGCGCCCCATCGAGCTCGTCCTCGCGCGCCGGATCGCCTGGCTCGGCCTTTCCTCGGCGGCGATGACGTCGCGGCAATGGACGATGCCGACGGCGGGAGCGAGCTTCGGGAAGCGGTCGAGCTCGGCGCGGATCGCCTCCTCGTCGCCGAACATCAGGAATTGGAGATCGTCGCGCCGTCGATGGGCGCGCGCCGCGCCGGCGATGATGACTTCGGGCCCGGCGTCGCCGCCCATCGCGTCGATTGCGATCCGCGGCGCGCCGCGCAAGACGACCTCTCCTCTGCTCGCGCCGACCCCCTAAAGCTCGATCGGCAGGACTTCGCGGCCGTTATAATGGCCGCAGGCGCCGCACATATGGTGCGGCCGCTTCAGCTCGCCGCAATTCGGGCATTCCTGATAGGCGGCGGGTTTGAGCGCATGATGGCTGCGGCGCATGTTGCGCTTCGAAGGCGTCGTTTTTCTCTTCGGGACTGCCATGGCGGCACCTGTTTCCAATCGCTAGACAATGATCGTGGTTCGCGGGCAGGACATAGCCTATTGTCCTCGCGCCATAAAGGCCGAGAAGATTTGCATGCGCCGGCAAGCGAAGGCTTGCGGGCACATAGCGATTTTGGCCGCCGTTGCAAGCTCGGCGGCGATGAAAGGGGAAAGGCGATGCTTCCGATCACGCTCACCATCGCGGGCGCCGCGGCGCTCCTCAACATCTGGCTGTCGGCCCGCACCAGCGCGTTGCGGCGGCGCCTCAAGGTGCTGATCGGCGACGGCGACAATCGCGCGCTCGCCGCGCGGATGCGCGCGCATGCCAATTTCATCGAATATACGCCGCTGTTCCTCATCCTGTTGGCGCTCGTCGAGCTGACGCTGGGGCCGGCGCTGTGGCTGTGGGGGCTCGGCATCTTCTTCATCCTCGGCCGCATCGCCCATCTCTTCGGCATGGAGATCGACAAGCCCCATCCGCTGCGCATCGCCGGCATGATCGTCACTCTGACGGCGCTCGGCGTGCTCGCGGTCGCGGCGCTCGCGCTGCCCTATCTCGAAGGGCCTGGCGAGGCGCTGCCCGCCTATGCGCGGCTGGGCTAGCCGGTCTCGCGCCCCGGTTCCTGCCGTCAGCTGGCGAGCGCCCGGTCGCCGACGAAGGGGTTGGTGGCGCGCTCATGGCCGAAGGTGGACATCGGCCCGTGACCCGGGATGAAGGCGGTCTCGTCGCCCAGCGGCCAGAGCTTTCGGGTGATCGCGTCGAGGAGCTGGCGATGGTCGCCGAGCGGGAAGTCGGTGCGGCCGATCGAGCCCTTGAACAGCACGTCGCCGACGATGGCGAGCTTCGATTCGGGGCGGTGGAAGACGACATGGCCGGGGGTGTGGCCGGGACAGTGATAAACGTCGAAGCGAAGCTCGCCGACCCTCGCCTCGTCGCGATCCTCGAGCCAGCGGTCGGGCTCGAAGGGGCGGCCGGGGATGCCGAACATGCGCCCGTCGTCGGCGAGCCGCGAAATCCAGAAGCGGTCTTCCTCATGCGGTCCCTCGATCGGCAGCCCGAGCTCCTCGGCGAGCAGGCCCGCCTGCCCGCAATGGTCGATATGGCCGTGGGTGAGAAGGATCTTCTCGACCGTCACGCCATGCTCGCGCGCCGCCGCCTTCAGCCGGTCGAGATCGCCGCCGGGATCGGTGAAGGCGCCCTTCATCGTCGCCGTGCACCAGATGAGGGTGCTGTTCTGCTGGAGCGGCGTCACCGGAACGATCGCCACCTTCATGTCGTGAGCCTGGGTCATGCGGGGGAGATGGCGGCGGCAAGGGCTCCGGGCAAGCCGGATCGATGAAGCGCGTCAGACAGATCGATCAGTGCGCGAGCGGCGCCTCGAAGGTGGCGTGGATTTCGTCGGACTGTCGATCTGTGTTCGGCCAGGAATAAAGCTTGGCCTTGCGCGCGAATTCTTCGGCCAGGGCGCGTCTTCGCGCATAGGCTTCCGGTGTAACGGCTCTTGCCGCGGCCCGCATTTCTTCCGAAGCGCGCCGCGCATAGTAGCGCTGGTTCGACTCCATCGAATTCCCCGCGTGTGAACGACTCGGTGGATAACATGTGATAGGCAGGATTGCGAGTCCCGCGCGCAGGTTCTTTCATCCTTATTCGGGTGGCAAAACCGTCCTTTGAGTCGCATCGCGCCCGCCGCGTGTTAAGCTTGACGATGGATTGCGCGCACCCTTTCGTGCTTGTCGACGATGCCGGCGGCGGCGCTCGGGCGCTGCTTTACCGGGCGCCCAACCGCATCGTCGCGGCGCGGCGACCCGGGGAGGTGGCGCGCGCGCTCGGGGCGCTGCGCGAGGCGCTCG
>JBHJHL010000085.1:0-5458 GCA_050330935.1 Sphingomonadaceae bacterium
GCAGCGAATGGCCCTTCTACAGCTATCGCCTGACCACCCTCACCCAGGTTTCGCGCGAGCTTGGACGCACCTTCTCGGCCGAGATGCTGACACTGGTCACCGATCTGGAAGGCTCGTCCGAGGTTGGCGGCCTCTTCCTCCATCCCGGCGAGCGCGCGGGCGGGCTCGGCCTGCTGCTCGCGCGCAGCCGCTACCTGTTCATGCGCCGGCACCGCGAACGCATCGCCGACCTCACCATCGCCGAGCTGCGCGGGGTGATCGACGAGGCGGGAAGCTCGCCCTTCTGGGACGCGCTCGCCGGCCGGTTCTTCGACATGAGCTTTCAGGAGGCCGACGAGTTCAACGCCATCCACGGCAACCAGTTCATCGCCGACCTGATGCCCAAATCGCCTGTCTATCTCGCGCTGCTGCCCGACAGCGCGCGCGGCGTGATCGGCCGCTGCCACCCGACCGGCAAGGCCGCGCTGCGGATGCTGCGGCAGGAGGGCTTCGAATATGAGGACTATATCGACATATTCGACGGCGGCCCGACCGTCATCGCCCGCACCGACCGCATCAGGACGATCGAGATGGCGCGCGGCTCGCGCATCGCCGCGATCGAGGGCGGGGGCGAGAAGGCGATCGTCGCCCATGGCCGGCTGAACGGGTTCCGGGCCGGCTATGCGCGCCTCGCCCCCCGCGCGGACGGCGAGACGGCGATCGACGGCGAGGCGGCCGAGGCGCTCGGGCTCGGCGTCGGCGACGAGATCCTCCACGTGCCGCGCAGTCTCGGATGATCGCCGAGATCAATTTCGACGGCCTCATCGGCCCGACGCACAATTATGCCGGGCTCAGCCTCGGCAACATCGCCTCGACCGCCAACCGGGGCGCCGTCTCGCATCCGCGCGACGCGGCCCTGCAGGGGCTCGGCAAGATGCGCGCCGCGCTCGCGCTCGGGCTCGCCCAGGGCCTGCTCCTTCCCCATCCGCGCCCCGACCGCGAATGGCTGGCGCTGCTCGGCACGACGATCGCGGAGGCCTCGCCCGGGCTTCGCGCCGACGCGATGTCGGCCTCGGCGATGTGGGCGGCCAACGCCGCGACCGTCTCGCCGGCGCCCGACACGCGCGACGGACGCTGCCACCTCACCGTCGCCAACCTCGCGACGATGGTCCACCGCAGCCACGAATGGCCGGCGACGCTGAAGCAGCTCCGCCTCGCCTTCGCCGACGGCGCGCATTTCGCCGTCCATCCGCCCATCCCGCCGGTGTTCGGCGACGAGGGCGCGGCCAACCATATGCGCCTCGCCGCCGGCCATGACGCGCCGGGGATCGAGATCTTCGTCTACGGCATGAGCGGCGGGCCCTTCCCCGCCCGCCAGCACGAACAGGCGAGCCGGGCGATCGCGCGGCTCCACGGGCTCGATCCCGCAAGGACGATCCTCGCCGCGCAGTCGGAGGAGGCGATCGCCGCCGGCGCCTTTCACAACGACGTCGTCGCGGTGGCGAACGCGCAGGTGCTGCTCGCGCACGAGCGGGCGTTCGCGCGGCGCCGGGAGCTCCACGCGGCGATCCGCGAGCTGCTGCCCGCGGCCGAGATCATCGAGGTCCCCGCCGAGGCGGTGAGCCTCGAGGAGGCGGTCGGGAGCTATCTCTTCAACGCCCAGCTCGTCACCCTGCCCGAGGGCGGCATGGCGCTGATCCTTCCCGAGGAGGCGCGCGAGAGCGACCCGGTGTGGCGCTGGCTGCAGGATCTGGTCGCCGGGGGCGGTCCGATAAGCCGGCTCGAGGTGGTCGACGTGCGCCAGTCGATGTCGAACGGCGGCGGCCCCGCCTGCCTCAGGCTGCGCGTCGTCTGCGATCCGGCCCGGGTCGATCCGCGCTTCCTCGCCGACGAAGCCAAGCTCGACCGGCTTTCCGAGCTGGTCGAGCGCCATTGGCCCGAGCGGATCGCGCCCGCCGACCTTGCCGAGCCGGCGCTGTGGGAAGCTGCCGAACAGGCGCGCAAGCGGATCAACGCGGCGTTGAACCTGAGCGAGCTCGACTAGCTTTCGCGCTTCCAGAAAATGTCGATCGGAATGTCCATCTCGGCGATCAGCCGGCCGACCGGATATCGCGACAGCGGCCCCTGCTCGATCGCGCGTTCGAGCAGCGCCTTCTTCTCCGCGCCCGAAATGAGAATCATCGCCGTGCGCGCCGAGCGCAGCGCCGCCGCGGTCAGCGTCACCCGCCTGTCCGCGCCGTCCTCCCCCTCGACCCCGGCGGCGCGCCGCTCGTTGGGGCCGGCGATCACCCGCTCATAATCGGGCCCGGGGACGAGGCCCGCCACCTCGCCTTCGTCGCCCATGCCGAAAATGACGAGATCGAGCGGCCAGGGAATGGCGCCCAGCCGCTCGTCCGCGCGCCGCCCGATCTCGCGATAATCGGCCAGGCCGTCGTCCTCGACGAGGGTGAGGACGCGCGCGCCCCTGGCGCCGAACAGAGCCTCGAAATGCCGATGCGGCTTTTCCTCGCCCGATCCGAGCGGCTCGTCGGTGGGAAGGAGGGTGACCCTGGACCAGTCGATATCCGCCGCGAGCAGCGCGTCGAACAGCGCCTCGGGGCCGCGGCTTCCCGACAGGGCGATGCGCGCGCCGCCATGCGCCTCGATGGCGCTCGATATGACGAAGCCGATATCGCCGGCGGCCTGCGCGGCGAGCTCGCCGGCATCGTCAAAATCCCACCATTCGACTTCGGACATCGCGGCTCCTCCTTGCTCGGCGGTGCGGGCATAGCGCGCCGCGGCCCGCGAGACCAATGCTCAGTCGGGCGGCGGCGGGGTTCCGGGCGGCCACGCTTGCTCGTCGAGCTCGTCGAACTCGACCGATTCCTCCTCGCTCGCGGGGAGCGTATGCGGCGCCGATCCGCCGCCGCCGGCGGCGCTTTCCTGCTCGGCCTCCCGCCGCTTTTCCGGATTGTCATCCCTGTCGTCGCGCTCGCCGTTCATCTCGTCTCTCCTCTCGGCAATGGTCGTGAGTCAACCGCGGCCCCGCGGAGCCGTTCCGGCTTCCGGCGCCCTTGCGGCACCGCCGGTCCCGATCGTCATTGCCGGTTCAGCCGGGCGAGGCTAAAAGAGGCGGGAAAAGGGATCCCATGCACGCGAACGTCGAATCATCCTTTCAGCGGCGGCTGATCGCTTCCTTGCGCCAGCATTGGCGCGGCTGGCTGCTGCTCGCGCTGCTGGCCCTGCTTTATCTGCTCGCCGGCCTCGGCATCAGCGGCGAGCATGGCGCGCAGGCCCGCCACGAGCGCGCGGCGCCGGCGAGCGCCGAGGCCTTCACGCGCGTCCCCAAGATCGCCGACCCCTTGAAGGTCAAGGCGATCGCGCCGGCGGACGCGCTGGCGATCAACGCAGCCATTCCCATCGCCGGCGGCCCCAATCCCGCCGCCGAGCCCTTCGTCTTCCGCGGCAAGGACAAGCTCGCGCGCGAGCGGGCGATCGCCTGCCTCGCCTCGGCGATTTATTACGAAGCGGCGCTCGAATCGGAGGCGGGGCGGCGCGCGGTCGCCCAGGTGGTGCTGAACCGCGTCCGTCACCCCGCCTATCCGACCAGCATCTGCGGCGTCGTCTTCGAAGGCTCGCAGCGCCTCACCGGCTGCCAATTCTCCTTCACCTGCGACGGCTCGCTGATCCGCACGCCGATCCCGTCGCTCTGGCGCCAGGCGCGGACGATCGCCGAGGAGGCGATCGGCGGCAAGGGCTTCGCCCCGGTCGGCCACGCGACCCATTATCACGCCAATTACGTCGTTCCCTACTGGAGCGACAGCCTCCTGAAATCGGCCGAGATCGGCACCCACATCTTCTATCGCTGGACCGGCGGCTGGGGACGTCCGCGCGCCTTCGTCCAGCGCCACGCCCTGATCGAGCCCGATGTCGCCCGCCTCGGCCGGCGCACCCTCCTTGCTCCCGAGGAGGCCGCCGAGATCGGCGAGGACAAGGACGCGCTCGAAGAGCTGGCGGCGCTGCTCGCCGAGGAGGAGGCGGCGGCGGCAGGGGAAGTCGCCGGCAAGGAGGGCAGGAAGAGCCCCGACAGCTTCTCCGACGCGGTGATCCGCCGCTACGAGCCGCTGAGCAAAAGCGAGGTCACCGCCGCGCTCGACCGCCAGGCGAAGGGCAGCGACGCCGGCTCGGCGAGCCATCGCTGGGCGATGAGCGGCATCGACGAAGGCAGCGACCGCGAGCCGCTCGGCAAGCGCCCCTGAGCCTTGGAAATAGGGACTTTGCGCAGGCGGCGGCCGATGATAAGCGCAGCCCCCGTGAAGCCCGTCATGCGTTCGCCGATCCTCCCGCTCCTGGCCGCCCTGGCGCTGGCTTCCTGCCAGGGCTATGCGCTCGACTATCTCGGCTCCAAGCCCGATCTCCTCGCGCCCGAGCTCGCCCGCTACGGGCTCGACCGCGACCAGCGCGAATGCATGAGCGAACGGCTCGCCGCCAATCTCACCGTCTGGCAGCTGCGCCAGCTCGCCGACCGTTCGGCCTCGGTCGAGGAAGGCTATTTCAATCCCGAGCGCCTCGGCGTGCGCGACCTGCTCCATGTCGCGGCCCATGTCGAGGACGCGCAGATCGCGGTCGAGACCGCCCGCGCCGCCGACGCCTGCAAGGCGAGCTCGGTCGATGTCGCGAGCCTCGAGGTCTCCTATCGCGGCGCCGGACCCGCGAGCGCTTCGCGGCAGGGCGCGGGACGGGACGGGCCCGCCGTCGCGCCGGTGCCGCCGCCCGTCATCTGGATCAATCTCGGCGCCGCCGCGACGGGGCAGAAGATCGCGCTCGACGCGGGCAGCGTCGGCCGCGTCGAAGGCTATCGCGAAGGCTGGTTCCGGTTGACCGATCCGGGCGAGGACGCCGCCGCGCCCACCGCCTACAGGCTGCGCATCGACTGCGCGGCGAAGACGATCGTGCCGATGGCGCTGAGGCGCTATGACGCCGCCGGCGAGATCGCCGAGGAGCGCGATTACGGCCCCGAGGGCGAGGAGACGCTCAGCGTCGAGCGCGGCACGGTGATGGAGATCGCCTGGCTCTCGCTGTGCACCTGATGGGGAAATGGCGCGCCCGAAAGGATTCGAACCTCTGACCCCCAGATTCGTAGTCTGGTGCTCTATCCAGCTGAGCTACGGGCGCGCGGGAAGAGGGGCGACATAGGGCGGGGCGGCGGCGCTTGCAACCCCGTTGCCCGAGGCGCGCGGCGCTTATATGCGCGAGGGAAATGCGGCGCGCGCTCTTCCTTCTCCCGCTGCTTTGCGGGCTCGCGGCCTGCGGCGCTCCGGGCGAGTTTCCCTCGCTCGAGCCGCGCCCGATCGAGAGCGCCGATTTCGAGCCTCCGCCCGCTCCCCCGCCGCCGGTGCCCGACCCGGAGCTGCAGCTTCAGGTCTCCGTGCTGATCGCCGAGGCGCGGGCGGGCGAGGCGGCATTCGCCGCCGCGCTGGCCGAGGCGGCGCGGCTCGCG
>JBHJHL010000086.1:0-8616 GCA_050330935.1 Sphingomonadaceae bacterium
GGCGCCGAACGCGGCGCCGCCATGCCGCCGCCGCCGGCGCCGCAGCCGTCGCAACCTTGATGCGGCCGACAGCCGCCGCCGGCTATGACAGGAGCATGAGATGGGGATGAAAATGCGAATGATGCCCTTCGCCGCGCTGGCCGCCTTCGCCATGACGGCTCCCGCGGGGGCGCAGGATATCGACGAGCTCGACAATCGGATCGACCGGCTCGAGCGCGAGATGAACGCGGTCCAGCGCCAGCTCTTTCCCGGCGGCAACCGCGAATTTTTCGAGCCCGAGATCGGCGCCGAGGAAGACGCCGCTCCGCCGGCGGCGCCTTCGGCAAGCGTGCTCGCCGACCTTGGACTGCGCGTCGATGCGCTCGAAGCCCAGCTCGCCCGGCTCACCGGACAGGTCGAAGAGAATGGTTTCGCGCTCAAGCGGCTCGAGGAGGAGATCGCGGCGCTCAAGGCCGCAGCCGGAGCGGCCCGCGAGGAGAAGGAGGACGAGACGGCCCTGCAGCTCGAAGCCGCCGCGGCGGAAATCGAGCCGGCCGCAGAGCAAATCGACGCGGCTCCCGAGGAAGCCGCGGCGGCGGTGGAGGAAGCGGCCGAGGAGCCTCCCTCGGACCCGGCCGAAGATGCCTATATCGCCGGCTATCGCCTGTGGAACGCGGGCCGCTTCGGCGAGGCGCAGCGCGCGCTCGAGCAGATGGCCAAGACCTGGCCCCGGCATCGCCGGGCGAGCTGGGCGCGCAACCTCGCGGGGCGCGCCTATCTCGACGACGGCAAGCCGGCGACCGCGGCGAAGATATTGCTCGCCAACTATCAGACCGATCCCAAGGGCCAGCGTGCCGCCGACAGCCTCTTCTTCCTCGGCAAGGCGCTCGTCGCGCTCGGCAAGAAGGACCATGCCTGCAAGGCCTTCGCCGAGCTCGAGGACGTCTATGGCGAGAGGATGCGCGCCTTTTTGCGCGAGCGCCTTCCCGCCGCGCGCGCCGAGGCGGGCTGCCCCTGAGCCCCGGACCGGCATCGACCCGCTGAGCGCCGATGAAGCCGCATCATGAGCTGGTCGAGCGCTTCCGCCGCGATTTGAGGCCGCTGGCGCGCGATCCGGCGCGGCTCGCGCTTGCCGTCTCGGGCGGTCCCGACAGTCTTGCGCTGCTGTTTCTCGCCCAGGCGGCGTTGCCCCACAAGATCGCCGCCGCCACCGTCGATCATCGCCTGCGGCCCGAAAGCGCGCGCGAAGCCGAGCGCGTCGCCGCGATCTGCAAGGATATTCACGTCCCTCATGTCACCCTGGAGGCCGATGTCGACACCGGCTCGGCGAGCCTCCAGCAGCAGGCGCGGCTGGCGCGCTACCGGGCGCTGTCGCAATGGATGGGCCGCGAGCGCATCTATCTGCTCGCCACCGCCCATCATCTCGACGATCAGGCCGAAACGGTGCTGATGCGGCTGCTGCGCGGTTCGGGGCTGTCGGGGCTTGCGGGCATTCCGGCCAAGGGGCCGCTCCCTTACGGGAACGCCGGACAGAAGGTCATCCGCCCGCTGCTCGGCTGGCGGCGGAGCGAGCTTGCCGAACTCGTCGCCGAGGAAGGGGTCGAGCCGACCGACGATCCGACGAACCGCGACCGCCGCTTCGGCCGCGCCCGGCTGCGCCGGCTGATGGCGCGCACTCCCTGGCTCGATCCCGAGCCGCTGGCGAAGAGCGCCGCCGCGCTCCACCAGGCAGAGCGCGCGCTGATCTGGGCGGCGGACAGGCTATGGCGCGAGCGCACGGCGCGCAACGGGAGCTCGATGACGCTGGACGCGCGCGAGCTGCCGCCCGAGCTCGTCCGGCGCCTGCTCGTCCGCGCCTTGCGGACGATCCGCCCCGCCGCCAGCCCCCGCGGCGAGGAGATCGAGCGCCTGATGCGCAAGCTGAAACGCGGCGACAAGGCGACGCTCGCCGGCGTCATCTGCGAGGGCGGCGAAAAATGGCGCTTTTCGCTGGAACCGGGGCGCTCGCGATCAACCGATCGTTCATGAAGCCGCTTCTACATTGCGCTGCCCCCCAAAAAACCTATCTTGAGGGTGCTGGAAGGATGCCCCGATGAACGACGAGAAAGAGCCGCAGTCCAACAGCTGGATGAAGAACCTCCTCATCTGGGTCGGGATCCTGCTCGCCCTCGTCATCTTCGTTCAGCTCATCGGCGGAAGCCGCGAAGCGCCGGGCGAATCGATCGCCTATTCCGAATTCCTCTCCCGGGTCGACGAGGGCGAGGTCGCCAAGGTGGAGATTTCCGGCGACACCATCGCCGGCCAGTCGGCGAGCGGCGAGGCCTTCCGCACCATCGCCCCCGAGGACGCGCGCCTCGTCGACCGCTTGCGCGAAAACGGCGTTGAATTCTCGGTCAAGCCCGAGGAGGAGGCGAGCGTCTGGCTCATCCTCCTCTACCAGTCCCTTCCCTTCCTGCTCATCCTAGGCATCGCCTTCTTCGTCATGCGCCAGATGCAGAAGAACGCGGGCTCGGGCGCGATGGGCTTCGGCAAGTCGAAGGCCAAGATGCTCACCGAAAAGCATGGCCGCGTGACCTTCGAGGACGTCGCCGGCATCGACGAGGCGCGCGAGGAGCTTCAGGAGATCGTCGAGTTCCTGAAGGACCCGACTAAATTCGCCCGCCTTGGCGGCAAGATTCCGAAGGGTGCGCTGCTCGTCGGCTCGCCGGGCACCGGCAAGACGCTGCTCGCCCGCGCCATCGCCGGCGAGGCGAACGTTCCCTTCTTCACCATTTCGGGTTCGGATTTCGTCGAGATGTTCGTCGGCGTCGGCGCGTCGCGCGTCCGCGACATGTTCGAGCAGGCGAAGAAGAGCGCGCCTTGCATCGTCTTCATCGACGAGATCGACGCCGTCGGCCGCCATCGCGGCGCCGGGCTCGGCAACGGCAATGACGAGCGCGAGCAGACATTGAACCAGCTGCTCGTCGAAATGGACGGTTTCGAGGCGAATGAAGGCATCATCATCATCGCCGCGACCAACCGCCCCGACGTGCTCGATCCCGCGCTGCTCAGACCAGGCCGCTTCGACCGGCAGGTCGTCGTCCCGCGTCCCGACATCGACGGGCGCGAGAAGATTCTCGAAGTCCATATGAAGAAGGTCCCGCTCGCGCCCGACGTCGATGCGCGGGTCATCGCGCGCGGCACGCCGGGCTTTTCGGGCGCGGATCTCGCCAATCTCGTCAACGAGGCGGCGCTGCTCGCCGCGCGCAAGGGCAAGCGCCTCGTCGCCATGCTCGAATTCGAGGAGGCGAAGGACAAGGTCATGATGGGCGCCGAGCGCAAGTCCCAGATCATGACCGAAGAAGAGAAGAAGGCGGTTGCCTATCACGAAGCGGGCCATGCGCTCGTTTCGCTGCACGTGCCGGGCTGCGATCCCTTGCACAAGGTGACGATCATCCCGCGCGGCCGCGCCATGGGCGTTACCTGGAACCTGCCAGAGCGGGACCGCTATACGATGAGCATGAAGCAGATGAAGGCGCGGCTTGCGCTCGCCTTCGGCGGCCGTATCGCCGAACAGCTCATCTATGGCGAGGACGAGCTCAACACCGGCGCGTCCAACGATATCCAGCAGGCCACCGACATGGCCCGCGCGATGGTGATGGAATATGGCATGAGCGAAAAGCTCGGCTGGCTCCGCTATCGCGACAATCAGGAAGAAGTGTTCCTCGGCCATTCGGTCGCGCGCAGCCAGAATGTTTCCGAGGAGACCGCGCGGCTGATCGACAGCGAGGTGCGCCGCCTGATCGAGGAGGCGGAAAGCACCGCGCGCCAGGTGCTCACCAACAATCTCGACGAGCTTCACCGGCTCGCCGGCGCGCTGCTCGAATATGAGACGCTGACCGGCGAGGAGGCCAAGCGGGTGATCAAAGGCGAAGACATGGGCCGCGAGGACCGCGAGCGGCGCAAGCCCGTGATCCCGGCCGCCGGCTCCTCGATCCCCAACACCCGCCGCCGCCCCGGCAAGGGCGGCATCGGCCCCGCCGCGCCCCAAGGAGCCTAGAACCCTATCCTGTAACCTGGCCTCCCTCGCTGACGAAGAAGCTCAGGAAAGAGGAGGGTATGATGGCCGATAGCCTAGCCGGACGGACCGCCTTTGATACCGGCGGCGCGATCAGGGCGGGGCTCCTCGCCGGGCTCGTCTTCGTCATTCTCGAAATGATACTCGTCGGCACGGTCGGCGGCGGTAGCCCCTGGGGCCCGCCCCGCATGATGGCCGCGATCGGCATGGGCAAGGAGGTGCTGCCGCCCCCGCCCACCTTCGATCTCGCCATCTTCATCGTCGGCATGATCGTCCATTTCGTGCTGTCGGTGATCCTGGCGCTCGTCTTCTGCTGGATCGCGACCAGGATGCATCTGTCGCGGACGATGTTCATCCTCGCCGGCGCGGTTTTCGGGCTCGTCGTCTATGTCGTGAATTTCTACGGCTTAACGGCGATCTTCCCCTGGTTCGCGATGGCGCGCAACTGGATCACCATCTTCGCCCATATCGTCTTCGGCGTGGTGCTCGCCTGGGCCTATCTGCCGAAGCTGCGGGGCACGGTGCGCGCCCAAGCCTGAGCGCCGCCGCCGGCGCTCAGGAAAGCGCGCCCAGCACCGCCAGCAGGACGAAGAACAAGGTGCCGGCGATCATCGCGAAGATGGCAAGCACGCACATCCGCCAGAAGGCCGATGTCCGCGACAGCCGGTAGGCGCCGCGCAGCTGCTTGTACATGTGGAGGGGCGGGATGAGGCCAACCGCGCTCCAGAACCAGGCGGCGCCGAGGCCGAGCTTGGCGAGCAGCGCGAGAACGACGAGGCCGAGCGTCATGAAGGCGAGCGAATAGGTGACGAACACGACATGGTCGTACATCTTGAACTGGCGCCGCCAGAGGAAGAGCAGCGCCACGAACGGCGCCGAGATCGGGATCAGCGCCCAGGAGAATTTATAGGCGTTCGCCTGCACCTTGTAGAAGAAGAAGCTAGGATCCTTAACGAGGCCCTCCTCGACCTTGCGATCGATGTTCTCGCCGAGGCCGGTGGTGACATTGGCCCATCTTTCATTCTCCCCGCCCTCGCCGGCGATGCGCTCGCCGGCGGCGAGGATCATGACCTCGTCCTCGACCTCGCCGATCTGCGCGTCGATGTCCGTGGTCGCCCGGCCTTCGGCGACGGCCTCGGCCCGCCGCGCCCGCAGCTGGGCGAGCCTGTCGTCGCTCTCGGCGCGAGCTTCCTCCATGCCGGCGACGAAATCGCCTTTCACCTCCTCCTCGCCGAGCGTGAAGGGCGTGCCGAAAATGCTGAACACCGCGAACATGAGGAACACCGAGAAGAGGAACAGCGCGATCGGCGAGACGAAGCGCGCGCGCTCGCCATGGATGTAGCGTCGGGTGAGCTCGCCCGGCCTGAAGAAAAGCATCGGCAGGGTGCGCCAGAACCGGCCTTCGAAATGGAGCGCGCCATGGAGGAAGTCGTGCAGCCAGGCCATTATCGTGCGGTGGACCTGCGCGCTCTGCCCGCAGCGGTGGCAATCGCCGCCGACGAGCGCGGTGCCGCAATTGAGACAGGTGACGCCGTCCCCCTCTCCGTCGCCGTCGCGCAGCGGGCGGTCGGGATCGATCGCGCGGGCGATGAGCCCGCCGGTGACGATCTCGCCTATGCCTTCCGCTTCGCCCATTTTCCTTCCCCTTCTGCCATAATGGCATCGCCGCCGGTCGAGGTCGAGCCGCTTGTCGCGGCTTGACTCATCCGTTTCGGCCGGGCTTTGCTAGCCCCGACGACAAGAAGGGGGATGCACATGCGCGGCTGGACGATCTTGACGACGCTCGGTCTCTGCCTTGCGGCTTGCGGCGGGGACGAGGTTTCCGGAACCTTCGAGGACGAGGAGGGGCGCCAGGGCAGCTATACGGTCGATCGCGACGGTCAGCGCACCGACATGAAGATCCGCACCGAAGAGGGCGATATCGATATCCGCTCGGGGCCGGAAGTGACGGCCGAGCTGCCCGAAGGCTTCTCCCTCTACCCCGGCGCCAGAATCGTCAACAGCACCGTCATGCGCGGCGACGCTTCCGGCCAGGAGGGGGCGATGCTCGTCTTCACCTCGTCGGCCTCGCCGGAGAAGCTCATTTCCTATTATCGCGACCAGGCCGAGGATGCGGGGATAGAGATCCAGATGGAAACGACCGCCGGCGGCTCGCGGATGATCGGCGGCGAAGGGCCGGACGGCCTCTCCTTCAGCTTCTCCGCCAACGAAGCCGGCGACGAGACCACCGGCACGCTCCTCATCGGACGCGAGGGCTGAGCGCCGCCGTTGTAGCTCATGTATACATGTGATACATGGACGCATGGCCAAGTCCGCCGTGATCACCGCCCGCGTCGACCAGGAGACCCTCGACCTCGTCGACCGCGTCGCCGGCGCCCATGGCCGCTCGCGCGGCTGGTTCGCGGCCCAGGCGATCCGCCAGATCGCCGAGAAGGAAGCCGAGTTCCTCGATTTCCTCCAGGAGGGGATCGACGCCGCCGAACGCGGCGAGGTATATTCTCAAGAAGAGGTCGAGCGATGGTTTGAGAAGCGGGTCGCCCGGCGCCGCACGGGAATAGCGGCGGAGTGACGCGGCTCATATGGACGGGGGCCGCACGAGCGGACCTCGCCCGGATCGACGATTATTACGCCGAGGCCGATCCTGCATTCCCCGAAAGAATGGGCGACAACGCCATCGCCGCCGGACGTATTCTAATGGAATGGCCCCATGCCGGATCGCTGCTCGGAGGCGAGCAGGATTTTCGCAAATGGCCGGTGAAATCGACTCCCTATATTTTCATTTACCGAATTTTGGGCGACAGGATTGAAATTCTCCGCGTGCGCCACGATCGCGAGGACTGGCGCTCGGCATGATTTCGACCGGCCTGCTCGGGGGATCGTTCAACCCCGCCCATCGCGGCCATCGCCGCATCAGTCTCCACGCCGCCCGCGCGCTCGCCCTCGACGAGCTCTGGTGGCTGGTCTCGCCCGGCAATCCCTTGAAGGACGAGGCGGCGATGGCCCCGCTCGCCGCGCGCTTCGCCTCGGCCGAAGAGCAAGCCAGAGGAGCCCCGATACGGGTCACCGCGATCGAGCGCGAGCTCGGCACCCGCTTCACCGCCGACACGCTCGAAGCGCTTCGCCGCCGTTATCCGCGCCGCCCCTTCATCTGGCTGATGGGGGCCGACAATCTGTTGCAATTTCACCTCTGGCGCGACTGGCGGCGCATCGCCCGCACGGTTCCGATTGCCGTCATCGGCCGTCCGGGTTATGATGGGCGCGTCCATGGGGCTCGCGCCATGGGCTGGCTGCGGCGCTTCGTCCGGCCCGCACGCCAGGCACGGCAATGGACGATGTGGAGACCGCCGGCGCTCGTGTTTTTGAGACTGCCGCCAGATCCGTCTTCGGCCACTGGCCTGCGCGCCGCCGATCCCCATTGGCATCGCAAATATCCATCCTCTCCGCCACATCCGGCCCGGCGCGACGCCGTGACGCGCCAGGCCTTGCCATAGGAGGTATTTTGCCCGCACACTCGCCCGCTCCTCTTGAAGAAGAGGATGCTCTCGACCGGATCGAGGCGCTGCACGAAGCGGTGCTCCGATCCCTGGAGGACGACCAGGCACAGGACGTCATCTCCATCCCTCTCGCCGGCAAGTCGAGCATCGCCGACCATATGGTCGTCGCCTCGGGCCGTTCGAGCCGCCAGGTCGCCTCGATGGCAGGCAAATTGTCCGAACGGCTCAAGAAGGACCTCGGCCGCAGCGTCCGCATCGAGGGGCTGCCGGTCGCCGACTGGGTGCTGATCGACGCCGGCGACGTCATCGTCCACATATTCCGCCCGGAAGTGAGGAGCTTCTACAATCTGGAGCGGATGTGGGCGTTCGAGGAAGGATCGGCGGCGACTCCGGCCGCGCACTGATCCGCCCGCCATGCGGCTCCATATCGTTGCCCGCGGCAAGATCGGTGGCGGGCCCGAGGCCGAGCTCGTCACGCGCTATGCGAGGCGCATCGCCTGGCCGTTCCGCATCACCGAGCTTGCCGGACGCCGGCAGGCTCCGCCTCCCGCGCCTCGCGGCGTCACCGTCATGCTCGACGAAAAGGGCGAGGTACTCTCCTCGGCCGGACTTGCCCGCCGGCTCGCGGCATGGCGCGACGAGGGCGTTGCCGAGGCGCGCTTCCTGATCGGCGGCGCCGAGGGCTTCGACGCCCGGGAGCGCGAGGCCGCCGATCTTCTCCTCGCCTTCGGCCGCGCGACCTGGCCCCATCTCCTCGTCCGCGCGATGCTCGCCGAGCAGCTGTGGCGCACGACCAGCATCCTTGCCAACCATCCCTATCATCGCGAAGCTTAGCTGTGATGCCGCGCCGCCCCGCCCTCGCCGCCATCCTCGCCGCTGCCCTGGCATGGGGCGGGATCGCGCTCGCCCGAAGCGGAACCGACGCCTTGGCCAGGGCGGAGCGCGAAGCGGCCCGCGCCGAGCAACGCGCGCGCGCGCTCGAGGACCGCGCGGAGCGGGCCGAGGGCGAGGCCGGGCGTTTGCGCGCCCAGGCTGCCGCCATCGCCGCCCAGATCCAGGCAAGGGAGGCCGAGATCACCGCCGGCG
>JBHJHL010000087.1:0-11299 GCA_050330935.1 Sphingomonadaceae bacterium
GACTGTAAACGTTTGCGGATCGCGTCGAGCGCTGCGTCGGCCTTGTCGCCGTCGGGACCACCACCCTGCGCCATGTCGGGCCGGCCGCCGCCGCCCTTGCCGCCCAGCGCCTCGACCGCGACGCGCACGAGATCGACCGCGTTGCGCCGGTCGGTGAGGTCCTCGGTGACGCCGACGGCGACGCTCGCGCGCCCGTCATTGACCGCGACCAGCGCGACGACGCCGCTTGTCAGCCTCTTCTTGCCCTCGTCGACGAGCCCGCGCAGCGATCTGGGATCGACCCCTTGGGCGACCTGGCCGATGAAGCCGTGGCCGCCGACATCCTCGACCGCCGCCGCCGCGCCGCTTCCGCCCATCGCCAGCGCCTTCCTCGCCTCGGCGAGCGCGCGCTCGAGCCGCTTTCTCTCCTCGACCAGCGCGGCGACGCGCTCGGGCACCTCGTCGGGCGCGGCCTTCAATGTCGCGGCCGCTTCCCTCAACCGCTCCTCGCGCTCGACGAACCAGCGCCGCGCGGCGTCGCCGGTCAGCGCCTCGATGCGCCGCACGCCGGCCGAGACCGCGCTTTCCGAGACGATCTTGAACAGCTGGATGTCCCCCAGCGCCGCGACGTGCGTGCCGCCGCACAGCTCGACCGAATAATCGGCCTCGCCGGCGCGGCCCATAGAGAGCACGCGCACCTCCTCGTCATATTTCTCGCCGAACAGCGCCATCGCGCCGGCGGCGAGCGCCTCCTCCTGGCGCATCAGGCGCGTCGTGACGGGCCGGTTGTCGCGGATATGCGCGTTCACTTCCGCCTCGATCGCCCCGATGTCCCCGGCGGTCAGCGCCCCGGGGTGCGAGAAATCGAAGCGCAGCCGATCGGGGGCGACGAGGCTGCCCTTTTGCGTGACATGATCCCCGAGGCGCTTGCGCAGCGCCGCGTGGAGCAGATGGGTGGCGCTGTGATTGGCCTTGATCCTCGCCCGGCGCTCGGCGTCGACGGCGAGCCTCACCGCATCCCCGACCGCGATTTCACCCTTTTCGATCCGCGCATGATGGGCATGGAGCCGGCCGAGCGGCTTGCCGGTATCGCGCACCTCGGCCTCGAGGCCGCGCGCCGAGCCGATCGTCCCCGCATCGCCCATCTGGCCCCCGCTTTCGCCGTAGAAGGGGGTCTGGTTGGTGAGGATGACGACCTCCTCGCCCTCCCCCGCCCGCTCGACGCGCCTGCCCTCCCTGACGAGCGCGATCACCTCGCCCTCGCCCTCGCAGCCCGCATAGCCGGTGAACTCGGTGCGGCCATGCTCCTCGGCGATGTCGAACCAGATCTCCTCCGAGGCGGCCTCGCCCGAGCCTTTCCAGGCGGCGCGCGCCGCCGCCTTCTGCCCGGCCATCGCTTCGTCGAAACCGGCGCGGTCGATGCCGATCCCCTGGGCGCGCAGCGCGTCCTCGGTGAGATCGTAGGGAAAGCCGTAGGTGTCGTAGAGCCTGAAGGCGGTCTCGCCGGGAAGCGTGTCGCCCGCCTTCATGCCCGCGGTCGCCTCGTCGAGCAGCTTGAGCCCCTTCGCCAGCGTCTGGCGGAAGCGCGTCTCCTCGGCGAGCAGCGTTTCGCCGATCAGCGCCTCGGCGCGGACGAGCTCGGGATAGGCGCCGCCCATCTCGCCGGCGAGCGCGGGCACCAGCCGGTGCATGACGGGCTCCCCGGCGCCCAGGAGTTGGGCATGGCGCATCGCCCGGCGCATGATCCGCCGCAGCACGTAGCCGCGGCCCTCGTTGGCCGGCAGCACGCCGTCGGCGATGAGGAAGCTCGCCGCGCGCAGATGGTCGGCGATCACGCGGTGGCTCGCCCGTTGCTCGCCCTCGGCCTTGGTCCCGGTCATCGCCTCGCTTTCGGCGACGAGATGGCGGAAGAGATCGATCTCGTAATTGTCGTGGACGCCCTGGAGCACCGCGGCGATCCGCTCGAGCCCCATGCCGGTGTCGATCGAGGGCTCGGGCAGGTCGCGGACGATCTCGCCCGCCTCCTGCTCATATTGCATGAAGACGAGGTTCCAGATCTCGACGAAGCGGTCGCCGTCCTCCTCCGGGCTTCCCGGCGGGCCGCCGGGGACATGATCGCCATGGTCGTAGAAGATTTCCGAGCAGGGGCCGCACGGGCCGTTCTCGCCCATCGCCCAGAAATTGTCCGCCCCGGCGATGCGGACGATGCGCTCGCGGGGCAGGCCGGCGATCTGGCGCCAGAGATCGAAGGCCTCGTCGTCCTCATGATAGACGGTGACGGTGAGGCGGTCGCGATCGATGCCCCATTCCTTCGTCACCAGCTCCCAGGCGAGCGCGATCGCGCGCTCCTTGAAATAGTCGCCGAAGGAGAAATTGCCGAGCATCTCGAAGAAGGTGTGGTGGCGGGCGGTGTAGCCGACATTGTCGAGATCGTTGTGCTTGCCGCCGGCGCGGACGCATTTCTGCGCCGAGGCGGCGGTGGCGCAGCCGGGATTCTCCAGCCCGGTGAAGACGTTCTTGAACGGCACCATGCCGGCGTTGACGAACATGAGGCTCGGGTCGCTCCTCGGCACGAGCGGCGCCGAAGGGACGATGCGATGGCCTTCGCGCCCGAAATGGTCGAGGAAGGAGCGCCGGATGTCGTTGGTCGAGGCCATGGCGGCGATTTAGGCGCGGCCGCGGGCGCGGACAAGCTTGCGCGGGGGGCCGGGGCCCGGCCCGGGGACGCTCGGCCCAAAGCCGGTGGACGGTGCCGCCCGCGCCCTCCATAGACCCGAGGGGGCCATGAACGACAGCCAGCCGCAGCTTCATCTGAAACCCTGGGCCGGGCCGAAGCTGCCCGAGTTCGTCGCGCTGATGGCGGCGCTGATGGCGGCGCCGGCGCTCGCCATCGACGCGATGCTCCCCGCATTGCCGGCGATCGGCGAATCGCTCGCCGTCGCCGAGGAGAATGAGCGCCAGCTCGTCGTCACCGCCTTCCTCTTGGGCTTCGGCCTGTCGCAGATCTTCTACGGGCCGCTGTCGGACCGGCTCGGGCGCAAGACGATATTGACCGCAAGCCTGCTTGCCTATGGCGCGATGGCGCTCGCCTCGGCGCTCGCGGCGAGCTTTCCCTGGCTGCTCGCGGCGCGCTTCGGCCAGGGGATGGCGGCGGCGGGGCTGCGCGTGCTCGTCATCTCGATCGTGCGCGACCGTTTCGAGGGCGCGGGGATGGCGCGGGTGATGAGCCTTACCTTCATCGTCTTCATGATCATCCCCGTGCTCGCCCCGGCCTTCGGCCAGGCGGTGCTGTGGGTCGCCGAATGGCGCTTCATCTTCATCGGCCTCGGCGCCTATGCCGCGGCGGTGCTCGGCTGGGCGCTCATCCGCCTGCCCGAGACGCATCCGCCCGAGCGCCGCCGCCCGCTTTCCTTCGCCAAGGTGCGCGAGGCGCTGGCGACGATCCTCGGCGAGCGGCTGTCGATCGGCAACACGCTCGCGCTCACCCTGGTGATGGGAGCGCTGTTCGGCTTCATCAACTCGATCCAGCAGATCACCGGCGACGCCTTCGGCAGGCCCGAGCTGCTCGCGCTCGTCTTCGCCGCGATCGCCGGGCCGATGGCGCTTTCCTCCTGGCTCAACTCGCGCATCGTCGAGCGGCTCGGCTCGAGGCCGATCATGCTCGCGGCGCTCGGCCTGTTCGCGGCGCTCTCGGCGGTCCATCTCGCGGCCACGCTGACGCTCGGCACCAGCCTTTCCTCCTTCATCCTCATGCTCGCCGTCACCCTGGGCAGCTTCGGGCTCATCGCCGCCAATCTCGGCGCCACCGCGATGCAGCCGCTGGGCCATATCGCCGGCACCGGCTCGGCGGTGCAGGGGCTCATCACCACCACCGGCGGCGCGCTCATCGGGCTCGCCATCGGCCAGGCCTATGCGGGAAGCCCGATTCCACTGCTCGCCGGCTTCACGCTGTGCGGGACGGCGGCGCTCGCCGTCGCGCTGTGGGCGAACCGGGAGCGGCCGGGCTAGGAGGAAAGCGCCAGCGGCGCCCGCGGGCATCGTCAATGGACCCCGGATCGAGGTCCGGTTCGGAGCCAGGCGCGCCGAAGTTGCGGAAGTTGCGGCTCCATAGGAAAGAAAAAAGCCGCCCCTTTTCGGCCCTTCAGCCCTCCCCCTTGCCGGGCCCCGCCATCATCGCGTCGGCGACCTCCTCCTCGCGCCCGCGCACCGCGTTCTCGATCTTGCGCGCGATGTCCGGATTTTCGGCGAGATAGGATTTGGCGTTCTCGCGGCCCTGGCCGATGCGCGTCGAATCGTAGGAGAACCAGCTCCCCGACTTCTCGATGATCCCGGCCTTGACGCCGAGATCGAGTATCTCGCCGGCCTTGGAGATGCCCTCGCCGTACATGATGTCGAACTCGACCTGCTTGAACGGCGGCGCGACCTTGTTCTTGACCACCTTCACCCGGGTCGAGTTGCCGATCACCTCGTCGCGCTCCTTGATCTGGCCGGTGCGGCGGATGTCGAGCCGGACGGAGGAGTAGAATTTCAAGGCGTTGCCGCCGGTCGTCGTCTCGGGATTGCCGTACATGACGCCGATCTTCATCCGCACCTGGTTGATGAACACGACGAGGCAGCGCGACTTGGAGATCGAGCCGGTGAGCTTGCGCAGCGCCTGGCTCATCAGCCGCGCCTGGAGGCCGACATGGCTGTCGCCCATCTCGCCCTCGATCTCGGCCCGCGGCACGAGCGCGGCGACCGAATCGACGACGAGGATGTCGACCGCGTTCGAGCGCACCAGCGTGTCGGCGATCTCGAGCGCCTGCTCTCCGGTGTCGGGCTGCGAGAAGATGAGATTGTAGATGTCGACGCCCAGCTTCTTGGCATAGACCGGCTCGAGCGCATGCTCGGCGTCGACGAAGGCGGCGGTGCCGCCGACCTTCTGCGCCTCGGCGACCGCGTGGAGGGCGAGCGTCGTCTTGCCCGAGCTTTCCGGGCCGTAGATCTCGACCACCCGCCCGCGCGGCAGGCCGCCGACGCCGAGCGCGATGTCGAGCCCCAGCGAGCCGGTCGAGATCGTCTCCATCTCGACCGCCTCGCGCGAGCCCAGCTTCATCGCGCTGCCCTTGCCGAAGGCGCGGTCGATCTGCGCGAGCGCCGCCTCGAGAGCTTTCTGCTTGTCCATATCGGGCGAATTCCTGTCGGAAACGACTTTGAGCGATGCGGCCATGGCCTTCTTCTCCCTATCGGTTGCGCGCCGCCTGTTCAACGCGCGATTGGACTCCCATGTACATCATTTGTTCCAGGAGAACAAGTAGGAAACGAAGAGAGCGCGAAGAACGGGTTTCGAAAGGGAAAAGGCTTGCCAGCACGGGTCTGGGGCGGTTCGATGCCCATTGAGAGGGAGCCTTCGCGTGGGAACGATCTTAGCACCGCTGCTCGAACGCCCCGCCTTCCGTTCGGACCTGCTCTATTTCATCCGCCTCGCCGGCAATTACGCCGCCCATATCTTCATCGACATGCGCGAGCGCGCCGCCTCCAAGCAGCGCAAGGCATTGGCCGAATGGCTGAGCGCCAGCCCATCGCCCGTCGCCGACGCCAAGCTGCGCGAGGCGCTGATCCGAAAGGATCGCTGGTTCGACGCGCTCAAGCAGGATTTCCCACGCATGCTGGAGGAGATGCCGCTGCCGCTGCGCGACCGGCTCTCCCGCGCGCTCCAGCACGACCATGCGCTGCCGCTCGATCTGCGTAGTTTCATCCGCCTGCTCGACGATCTGCGCGGCTATCGCCACTGGCTCGAACATTATGAGGAGCGGCGCGGCAGGGGACAGCCGGTGTCGGACGAGCGGCTGCTGCGAATTCTCGGCCTGATGCTGCTGCCCTTCCTCGGCAACCATCTGATCGGCCGGATGCGCCATCACGGGCGAAAGGCGGGGATGCCGGGAATGAACCGCCGGATCGAGCAAGCCAAGGCGATCCTCGACGCCGCGCTCGCCGACCGGCGCGAGGCGAGCAAATTCATCGCCGGCCTCAAGAAGCGCACCGATCATGATTCGATTCGGGCGCAGCTCGCGAAGCGGCGCGGCCGAACGCCGTCCGAGCAGGAGGTGCACAAGATCGCCAAGTCGCGCGCCAAGGAGCGGCGCGACCTAGAGAATCGCAAAGCGGCGCTGGTCGAACGCTATGCTCGCTACTGGGGCGAGCAGAGCTGGCCGCGCTACAATTACCAGAATTTCCTCATCCGCTTCGCCTTCATCGGGCGCGGGCGGATCGCGGCGCTGGAGGAGATGCTCGCGGGGGCGGAACAGGAAACGCCCGACTTCATCCACGGCATCGAGCCGCTGTTCATGCTGGCGATGGACGTGGCGCTGATCTTCCACGCCTGGCTCGCCGAGCTGGAGGCCGAAGGCGTGCCGGTGCGGGTCAGGAAGAAGGCGGGGCCGGTGGCGCCGGCGTTGCGCAACGCGATCGCGCATGGCGGCTGGTTCTGGGAGGTCGAAAATCCGGAGCGGCCGGGCGAGCGCCTCGCCCTCGCGGAGATATTGCGCGCGCTGCTCGCGCTGCCCGAGCGCTTCGGCCTCGCCCAGCCGGCCGAATGGCGCAACGATCTCCTCACCCGCCTCGAAGGGGCGCTGCGCCCGGCGAAATGGCCGCGGGTCTACCGCCTTACCGGTCCGGACGACGATCCCAACCGCCTGCCCCCGCCCTATGTCGTCAAGCGCTGGACGGCGGAGCGGCGTGAGCGCTTCGCCGATCGCGCGGTCTGGCGGATCGAGCGGCGCGCTGCTTTGCGCCGGATCGCCTCGGGCTGGATGCGCGAGATCGCAGGCGTGCGGCGAGAAGAAGGAAATTGACCGATGTTCGCTCATCGTCTATGTGGAAGCCGCGGTATCGTCAATAAATCCGCAGGGTTTTCGCCCCTCGCTCAGGCGGTTGGCGAAGACCTGTTGTGGTCACCCCGCACTTGAGGGGTGGCCGCGACTGGTGCCGGCAGTTCCAGGCAGAGAAGGAAGTTGTGGTCACCCCGCACTTGAGGGGTGGCCGCGACGCCGTGCCGTTGTTTTCGGTAGCCAAGTCCGTTGTGGTCACCCCGCAGTTGAGGGGTGGCCGCGACTTCTGACGCGGGAAGAAGGCGGACCCCGGGTCAGGCCCGGGGTGACGGTTCATTCCGGACGGAGAAGGCGCTATCGTCCCAGCAGCACGTCGATCCCGCCCAGCACCAGCTTCAGCTTCTTCTCCGGCAGCCTGCCGACGTGCTCCACCACCTGCGCCCTGTCCAACGCGACGATCCGCGAGACGTTCGCGACCGAATCCCGGTCGAGCCCGGTCACCTTGCGCTTGAGAAGCACGTTTCCGGGCGCTTCGGCCCATTTCAGCTTGCTCGTCAGCGGCACGCAGACGACCGTGGCGATGCGGCTGCGGTTAAAAGCATCGCCCTGCACCACCAGAACCGGCCGCCGCCAGCCCGGCGCGGAGCCGACCGGCTCGCCAAGGTCGGCCCACCAGATTTCGCCCTGGGCGATCGTGGACCGGCTGCCGCTGCTCGCCATCGAACCCGGTGCCGGTGCTACCACTCGACCTGGTCGAATATCCGGCGCGCCGCTTCCCGCGCGAAACCGTCCGGCGTGTCTCCCACGGCATCGACGACGGCGTTCAGCGCCTCGGTGACCCGATCGGGCGCGTGCGCGGCGACATAGGCGTCGAGCGCGAGCGCGTAAATCTCGCTGCGCGAGGCCTTCATCCGCTCCGCGAGCTTCTCGGCCTCGGCGAAGACCGGATCGGGAATGGAGACGGCAACCTTCATACCAAGAGTATAACCGGGTGGAAGGGTCGTTTGCAAGCTCCTGTTCCCGGGCGGAAGCCGGGGTTGCGCATAGGCCGGGCCGGACCCCGGCCCTTCGACATGCTCAGGAAATCCTTTCGCCGGGGAAGCGAGGCGAGGGCGAGGCGGGACGAGATCGTAAAATAAACAGGGACGGTCCCCGCTTATTCGAGCACCGCGGCCAGCGCCTCGCGCATCGCCGGGGCGAAGCCGGGCGCGGCGACGATGTCGTTGTGGCCGGCGCCTTCGATCGTGCGGTCGTAGACGAGGTTCGGCACGACCTCGCGCAGCGCCTCGGTGCGCGCCGGGGGGATGACGCGGTCGCGCCCGGCGGCGACGATCGCCACCGGCACATCGGCCTCGCGCAGCGCGCCCGCCGCGTCGAGTTCGTGGCGCAGGAGGAGCGAGACCGGCATGAAGAAATAGAGCTGGCGCGCGGCGGCCTGGAGCGAATCGAACGGGGTGACGAGGACGAGCCCGGCGAGCTCGCGCTCGGCGGCGAGCGCGGCGGCGACGCCGCTGCCAAGGCTCATGCCGACCGCGACGACGCGCCGGGGCTCATAGCGGCGCGCGACCATGTCATGGACGCGCAGCGCGTCCTCGATCAACGCGCGGGCGTCCGGCTCGCCGCCGCTCGGGGCGTAGCCGCGATAGTGGAAGGCGGCGATCCCGTGGGCCGGATAGAGCTCGTGGAGGAGGAGGGCGAAATTCTGGGCATTGGTCGCGTTGCCGGCGAAGCCGAGCAGCAGCGTGGCTCCGCCTCCGCTTTCGCCATCGCCCTCGCCGCGCGGCGGGATATGGACGCCTTCGAGGCGGACGCCGCCGGGCGCGGCCAGCGTCAGCCGCTCGGCCGCGGCGGGGAGCGGCGCGGCGGGCTCGACGAGCCGGGTGGGGAAGAGCAGCGAATCCTGGGCGAGGAAAAGAAGCGCCGCGGCGGCGGCATAGAGGAGCGCGAGGCCGAGGATGAGCTTCAGGAGCATGGGATATGGAGCCTGGCTGGAGCGCATTCCCGATCGGGGATGCCTGTTTCAAGGATGCCGGCCCCGGATCAGCTTCCCGACGACCCGACAGCCCCCTTCTTACACTTCGGGATTTGCAAGCAGGTGGACCCCGGATCAAGTCCGGGGCGAGGGTGCCGGAGGATCCGGGGCGAAGATGCCGGGGCAAGGGCACGGCCTTGCGGGCCGCGATCCGCCCGGGCTCAGCCGCCGCACGCGGCCTCGATCGCCGGCCCGACCGATTCGATCGTGAACGGCTTGGCGAGCACCGGCGCGCCGGCATGTTCGGGCGGCGGCGGATCGACATGGCCGCCGGTCGAGAGGATGAAGGGGAGGTTTCCTGCGGCGAGCTTGTCGGCGACCGGCCAGATGCGCTCGCCGTCCTTCAGGCTGACGTCGAGGATGGCGAGATCGAAGCCGCCCTCATCGATCCGCGCGAGCGCGTCGCCGACCGTCTCGACCGTCGCCGTCACCTCGTGGCCGAGCGCCTCTAGATAGTCGGCGAGCGTCATCGCGATCAGCGGCTCGTCCTCGGCGATCAGGATGCGGCGCCCGGTCATCGCGCCGGGCTAGCCGTGCCCGATTGAAATGAAAAGCTATTTCGCCAGCGCGTCCCCGACCGCGGCGGCCAGCTGCTTGACCGAGAAGGGCTTGGCGAGGAAGGCGACCTCGTCGAGATCGAGCGAGCGCCTGAGCTGCTCCTCGGCATAGCCCGACATGAAGAGGATCTTGAGATCGGGGCGGCTCTCGCGCGCCTCGCGCACCATCGTCGGCCCGTCCATCGCCGGCATCACCACGTCCGAGACGAGAAGATCGACATGATCGCCGCGGCCGAGGATCTCGAGCGCCTCCTCGCCGCTCTCGGCGGTGAGCACCGTATAGCCCTGGCGGGTCAGCGCCTGCTCGGCGACGGTGCGCACCACCGCCTCGTCCTCGACCAGGAGGATGGTGCCCGAGCCCCAGATCTCGCGGGCTCTTTCGGCTTCGCCCGCTTCCTCCCCGGGACCCGGCGCCGCGGCCTCGCCGGCGGCCTCGTGGACGGGCAGATAGATGGTGAAGACGGTCCCCTCGCCGGGCTCCGATTCGGCGAAGATGAAGCCGCCCGACTGCTTGACGATGCCGTAGACGGTGGACAGGCCGAGCCCCGTGCCCTTGCCCACTTCCTTGGTGCTGAAGAAGGGCTCGAAGATCTTGCCCAATATCTCGGGCGCGATGCCGGCGCCGGTGTCCGCCACCTCGAGCGCGCTGTAGTCGGCGACGGGAAGGATCTCGCTGCCGGTCTCGCGCACCTTCCCGGCGGGGAAGGCGAAGGTCCGCAAGGTGAGCGTGCCGCCGCCCTCGCCGTCGGCGCCTATCATCGCGTCGCGGGCGTTGACGGCGAGATTGACGATCACCTGCTCGATCTGCCCGGGATCGGCGCGCACGGGGCCGAGGCCGCGGCCATGCTTGACGACGAGGCTGATCTTCTCGCCGAGCAGGCGCTTCAACAGGATCGAGACCTCCGAGACGATGTCGGGGAGCTGGACGACCTGCGGGCGCAGCGTCTGCTGGCGCGAGAAGGCGAGCAGCTGGCGGGTGAGCCCCGCCGCGCGGTTCGAGTTCGACTTGATCTGCTGGATGTCGTCATAATCCGAATCGCCGGGCGCGTGGCGCATCAGCATGAGATCGCAATGGCCGAGGATCGCGGTCAATATATTGTTGAAATCATGGGCCACACCGCCGGCGAGCTGGCCGACCGCCTGCATCCTCGTCTGCTGCGCGATCTGGCGCTTGAGGCGGTCCTCCTCGCTATTGTCCTTGAGGCTCAGGAGCGCGGCCGCCTCGCCCATGCCGCGCGCGCCGGCGATGGTGAGGACGACCGGCTCGTCGCGCCGGTCCTCGAGGCGCACCGCGATGTCGCCGGTCATCGTCCCGCCGCGGGCGAAGCGGCGCACCGAATCGGAGACCGCCGCCTTGTCCTCCTCGACGACGAGATCGCCCGGCCAGGCGGGCCGCGCCTCCGGATCGAGCCCGGCGGCGCGGCGGAAGGCGTCGTTGAGGAACAGGAAACGGCCGTCGCGGTCGACGAGCGCGAGCCCCAGCGGCAGCGTCTCGAGCAGCGCTTCGAGATTCTCGCTGCGCGCGGGCAGCGCGCCGGCCATGCCGCCGCTCTCGTCGAGCAGCAGGAAGAGGATGAGATCCTCGGCGCCGAGCATGACCTGAACGAGGCGCAGCGGCGGGCCGGCGGCGTCGGCGGCGAGGCGGACGCGGCCGGCATCGTCCTGCTCGAGCAGCTCGGCGAAGGACAGGCCCGCGACGGGCTCGCCCTCGCGCGCGCGCATCGCGAAGACGGCATTGGCGGCGACGATCCGCCCCTCGCAGTCGGCGAGCACCGCCATCACCCCGGCCTCGCCGAGCCGCTCGCCGGCCTCGCCCGCGAGCAGCGCCCGCGCGGCGGCGCGAAGATCGGCCTCGTCGCGCGGAGCGAGATGCCAGAAAAGATGGTCGGCGCCGGCGCGCCCCGCCTCGGCCCGCCAGCGCC
>JBHJHL010000088.1:0-8164 GCA_050330935.1 Sphingomonadaceae bacterium
GCCCAGCGTATCGCCGCCGAGCACCGCGCCGACCGCGGCGCGCAAGCTCTCGTCGCCGCCATATTCGGCCGCGAGGCTCGTCCGGCCCGGCCCCAGCGGATCGGGGGAGGAGAGGGCGATGACGCCGCCGATCGCCTCCGATCCCCACAGCGCCGACTGCGGCCCGCGCACCAGCTCGATGCGGGCAAGCCCGTCGGCGGTCAGAATCTCGAAGCGCGGCTCGTTGCCGGCGGCGGGATCGTTGAAGCGGATGCCGTCGACGAAGAGCAGCGTGTGATTGGCCTCGGCGCCGCGGACGCGGACCTGGGTCTGCGTGCCGCGCGCGCCCGTGGCGGCGACGTCGACGCCCGGCATCAGGCGCAGGAAATCGGCGGCGTCGTCGAGGCCGAGCGCCTCGATCCGCGCTTCGCCGAACAGCGTCGCGGAGACGCCGATCTCCTCCTGTGCGACCGGGATGCGCGCCGCGGTGACGAGAATTTCCTCTTCCTCGGCCGCTTCCCCGCCGGGGACGAGGGCCTGCGCGGCCGCCAATATGATGATGGACATCGGGGTCTCCTTCTCACCCAAAGACGATTGCCGTCTCGGAGAAGGGGAGGGCCCCTCGACACGCTCTCGGCTGGTCCCGGCCGCGCGTGGACGACGCTGAAGGCAGGTCTCCTGGCTCGCGGCGCATCGCCTCGCCCCGCCTTCCCGGCCGCTCGCGGCCAGTGGCTTTTCCGGGGCTCGGCCCGCCGCCTACAGTTGCGGGCACAGCGCCGGCTTTCGAACCGGCTTCCCTTTTCGCCGCCGTCGCCGGCGGCACCTTCATGTGGATTTGGCTAGAAGCGGCGCGCGGCCTTGTCAATCGCGCCCCGAAAGCCTAGATGGCCGCCTTTCGGCTGGTCGGAATCAGCCGCTTTCTTTCAGGACATAGGCGATGAAGAGCGACACCCATCCCGACTATCATATGATCAAGGTGCAGATGACCGACGGCACCGTCTTCGAGACCCGCTCGACCTGGGGCAAGCAAGGCGACACGCTGCAGCTCGACGTCGATCCGCGCACCCATCCCGCCTGGACGGGGGGGCCTAAGAATCTCGTCGATTCGGGCGGCCGTGTCGCGCGCTTCAACAAGCGCTTCGGGGGCCTCAGCCTCTCCAAGAAATAAGCGCGTATGAACGCCCCGCCCACGATCGAGACCGATCGGCTGCGGCTGCGCGCCTATCGCATCTCCGATCTCGACGGTCATGCCGCGATGATGGGCGATGCCGAGGTCGTCCGCTTCCTCGGCGGCCAAAGGCTGGACCGCGAGCAGAGCTGGCGCATGATGATCGGCGTGCCCGGGCTGTGGGACTTTCTCGGCTATGGCTTCTGGGCGGCCGAACGGCGCGACGACGGCGAATTTCTGGGCCAGGTCGGCTTCGGCGAGTTCGAGCGCGATATCGCGCCTCCCATTGATGGGCGGCCGGAGATGGGCTGGCTGTTCGCGCCTCACGCCCAGGGCCGCGGCTATGCCCATGAGGCCTGCAGGGCGGCGCTCGACTGGGCCGACGAGGCGCTTGCGGGCCAGGAGATCGTCGCGATCATCGATCCCGACCACGAGCGCTCGCTGCGTCTCGCCGCCAGGCTCGGCTTCGGCGACCGGGTGACGGCCCGCTACAAGAACGAGGATATCGTCCTGCTGCGCCGCAAGGCCGGGCTTGCTACCTAATTCCCCTCGCCGAGCTTCGGGCTCGGCCGCTCCGACGCCTGCCTTTTCCCGCCGATGACGATCGGCGAGGCGACGCCCGGCACGCCGCCGGGATCGATCCGCATCCCCCGCGCCGCCACCTGCGGATCGGCGAAGACCTGATCGACGCGGTTTATCGGCCCCGCCGGAACGCCCGCCTCCTCGAGCGCGGCGAGGAGATCGTCGCGCTGCCATGTCGCGATCAGCGGCGCGAGCGCGGCGTCCAGCGCCTGCCGGTTCTCCACCCGGTCGGCATTGGTGGCGAAGCGCGAATCCCCGCCGAGCCCCGGTTTTCCCAAAATCTGCGCAAGCTTCCTGAACTGCGCGCCATTGCCGACGGCGACGATAAGATGCCCGTCGGCGGCGCGGAATGCCTGATAGGGGGCGATGTTGGGATGGGCGTTGCCCATCCGGCGCGGCGCCTTGCCGGTCGCCAGATAGTTCATCGCCTGGTTGGCGAGCACCGCGACCTGGCAATCGAGCAGCGCCATGTCGATATGACAGCCCTTGCCGCTCTTCTCCCGGCCGTGCAGCGCGGCGAGGATCGCATTGGCCGCATAGAGGCCGGTGAAGATATCGGCATAGGCGACTCCGGGCTTTTGCGGATCGCCATCGGGTTCGCCGGTCAGGTCCATGATCCCGCCCATGCCCTGGATGATGAAGTCGTAGCCGGCGCGGTCCCTATAAGGGCCGCTCTGGCCGAAGCCGGTGATCGAGCAGTAGACGAGGCGGGGATTGACCTTCGCCAGGCTGTCGTAAGCCAGCCCGTATCGGGCGAGGCCACCGGCCTTGAAATTCTCGATCAGCACATCGGCCTCGCGCACGAGTTCGCGCACTTCCGCCTGGCCCTCTTCCTGCGATATGTCGATCGCGCGCGAGCTCTTGCCCCGGTTGCAGGAATGGAAATAGGCGGCGCTGCCGTCGGCCATGAAGGGCGGGCCCCAGCCGCGCGTGTCGTCGCCCTCGCCGGGCCGCTCGATCTTGATCACCTCGGCGCCGAGATCGGCGAGCAGCTGGCCCGCCCAGGGTCCGGCGAGGATGCGCGCGAGCTCGATCACGCGTACACCGGCGAGGGGCTTATCCATCGGACGTCATGGACGAAAAGCCGCAGCAGGCGGCATGAGACCCGGGCATTCACCGGGGTGGCGGCTGGGAGGAGCCTTCAAAAGGCAGAGATCCCCGTGATCGCGCGGCCGAGGATGAGCCCGTGCACGTCATGCGTGCCTTCATAGGTGTTGACGGTCTCGAGATTGGCGGCGTGGCGCATGACGTGGAACTCGGCCGAGATGCCGTTGCCGCCGTGCATGTCGCGCGCGGCGCGCGCGATCGCGAGCGCCTTGCCCGCATTATTGCGCTTGATGAGGCTGATCGTCTCGGGGATGAGCGCGCCTTCGTCGAGCCGCCGGCCGACGCGCAGCGCCGCCTGCAGGCCGAGGGCGATCTCGCTCGCCATGTCGGCGAGCTTCAGCTGGACGAGCTGCTTCGAGGCCAGCGGCACGCCGAACTGCTCGCGCTCGAGCGTATAGGAACGCGCCGCATGATAGCAGGCCTCGGCCGCCCCCATCGCGCCCCAGGCAATGCCGTAGCGCGCGCGGTTCAAACAGCCGAACGGGCCCTTCAAGCCGCTGATCTCGGGGAACATATTCTCTTCGGGCACCTCGACCCCGTCCATCACGATCTCGCCCGTGATCGAGGCGCGCATCGACAGCTTGTCCTTGATCGCGGGCGCCGACAGCCCCTTCATCCCCTTCTCGAGGATGAAGCCCCGGATGCGCCCGTCATGCGCGTCCGATTTCGCCCAGACGATGAAGATGTCGGCGATCGGCGAATTGGTGATCCAGGTCTTGCTGCCCGACAGTAAATAGCCGCCGTCGATCCGTTTCGCGCGGCTCTTCATCGCTCCGGGATCGGAGCCGGCGTCGGGCTCGGTGAGGCCGAAGCAGCCGACAAGCTCGCCGGTCGCGAGCCTGGGCAGATATTTTTGCTTCTGCTCGGCGCTGCCATAGGCGTTGATCGGATGCATGACGAGCGAGGACTGGACCGACATCGCCGAACGATAGCCCGAATCGACGCGCTCGACCGCGCGCGCGATGAGCCCGTAGCTCACATAGTTGAGGCCCGCGCCGCCATGGTCGGGCGAAACGGTCGGCCCGAGCAGGCCGAGCGCGCCCATCTCGCTCAAAATGTCGCGGTCGAAATTATCGTCGAGATAGGCGCGGGTGATGCGCGGCAGCAGCTTCTCGCGCGCATAGCCCTCGGCGGTGTCGCGCACCATGCGCTCCTCGTCCGAAAGCTGGTCGTCGAGCGCGAAGGGATCGGCCCACTCGAAGGGGAGGGGGGCGAGATCGGCCCGGGGGGCGGGAGAGACATCGGCCATCCGCACCAGATGCTGGCGGCGAGCGCGTGCGTCAATGGTTGGAGGGCCTGCTCTTTCCCGCGATCATGATTTCATCATCCGGCCGTCGATCCAGATATCCAGCGATCGGAACGCGGTCGTCCCGCCGCTTGGCAGGGATTTCGCGACTGGAGCCGCTAAAGACGACATCGAATTGGACCATCACGGCATACATCTCGCGGCTCCGCTGCGGTGCTCCGCCGGGAATATGGCGGAGAGGGTGGGATTCGAACCCACGGTGGGGGATCGCCCCACGGCGGTTTTCAAGACCGCTGCCTTAAACCGCTCGGCCACCTCTCCTCAAAGCGCGAATTCGGCCGCCCGCGCTCTACGCCGTCCACAACAGTTGTTGCAAGGCGATGGAACCATGCCGCGCCCACGCGTTGGCTCTCTCGCAAGGGCAAGCGAGAGAAGGGCAATGTAATGCGTAAAATCCTGTTCGCCATCGCGCTCGCGACGCTCGTCCCTTGCGCCTCCTCGGCCGGCAGCGCCGCGGCGCAGCCCGCGGGGCTCAGCGATGCGGGCTTCCGCGCCTATCTGCCGCAGCTGCGCGCGCGCGCGCTCGGCGCCGGCGTCGACCGCCGCACCGTCGATCGCGTCTTCGCCGGCCTCGACTACAGCGAGAGGGCGGTGCGGCTCATGGCCTCGCCCTCGATCGGCCCGCGCGGCAGCGGCTATCCGCCCTTCACCGGCTCGGACGAGCAGCGCGCGATCGCCGGGCGCGTGGCGCAGGGCAACGCCAAGTTCGTCAGCCTCGCTCCCTGGCTGCGCCGCATCGAGCAGCAGACGGGGGTCTCGCCTTCGGTGATCATCGCCATCTACGGCAAGGAGACCAATTACGGCGGCATCACCGGCAATTTCGATGCCCTGAACGCGATCGCCAGCCTCGCCTATGAGGGCCGGCGCCGGGCGCTGTTCGAGGAGGAGTTCGTCGCCGCGCTGCGGATGATCGAGCGCGGCATCCCCCGCTCGCGCCTCGTCGGCAGCTTCGCCGGCGCGCTCGGCAAGCCCCAGTTCCTTCCCTCGGTCTATCTGCGCCTCGCGGTCGACGGCGACGGCGACGGCCGCGCCGACATCTGGAACAGCGAGCCCGACGCGCTCGCTTCGATCGCCAATTATCTGAAAGCCGCGGGCTGGCGGCCCGGCGTGCGCTGGGGCTTCGCGGTCGAGGTGCCGCCGGGCCTGAACCGCGCCGCGCTGCGCGATCCGCTGGTGCCGCCGCGCTGCGACCGCGTCTATACGCGGCACAGCAAATGGCTCACAGTCGGCGAGTGGAAGCGGCTAGGGCTGAGGCCGGGGCGCGGCTGGTGGCCGGGCGATGATGTCATGGCGACGCTGCTCGAGCCCGACGGGCCGGGGCGCACCGCCTATCTGCTCACCACCAACTATCGCGCCATCCTCGACTATAATTGCTCGAACTTCTATGCCCTCGCGGTCGGCCTGCTCGCCGACCGGATCGGCCGCTGAGCGCGCTGGCGCCGCCGCGGCGCAGCGGCTATGCTGGCCCGACCGCTACTCATGGTATGTTAGAAATATTCTCAATCATGAATCCCAAGCCCCTTTTGTTCATAGCTTTTTTAAGCATCTCGGCGCTGCCGCTCGCGGCCGAGGCGCCGCCTTTTGATACCCCCGCGCCGGTTGCCTTCATGAAGGATCTTTCCTCGGGCGCGCTGCTCTATTCGAAGGCCGCCGACCGGCGCATCCCGCCCGCCTCGATGGCCAAGATCATGACCGTCCATGTCGCCTTCGACATGCTGAAGTCGGGCGAGGCGGAGCTCGACCAGCGATGCCGGGTGCGCCCCGAGACCTGGGAGGAATGGCACGGGCCGCAGGCGGGCTCGACGATGTTCCTCTCGCCGGGCGAGGAGGTGAGCCTCGAGAACCTTATCCACGGCGTCGTCACCGTCTCGGGCAACGATGCCTCGGTGGTGCTCGCCGAATGCCTGTCGGGCACCGAGGAGGCGTTCGTCGCGCTGATGAACCGCAAGGCCGATGCGATGGGCCTTGACGACAGCAATTTCGGCAATCCGGTCGGCTGGCCCGACGGCGGCGTCAGCTACACGACCGCGCGCGACCTCGCCCGTCTCGCCCAGGCGACGATCGAGGAGCATCCCGGGCTTTACGAGAAGTTCTACGGGGTCGAGGAATTCACCTGGGGGACGACGATGCGCGGCGGCGAGCCGATCACCCAGCCCAACCGCAATCCGCTGCTCGGGCGCGTCGCCGGCGCCGACGGCCTCAAGACCGGCCACACCGCCGAGGCGGGCTACGGCTTCACCGGCTCGGCCGAGCAGGACGGCCGCCGCCTCGTCATGGTGATCGCCGGCCTCGAGGGCTATGGCCAGCGCGTCGAGGAAGCGGCGCGCTTCATGGACTGGGGCTTCAATGCCTGGAAGATCCGGCCGCTGTTCGAGCGCGGCGAGGAGGTCGGCGCGGCGCGCGTCCAGCTCGGCGACGAGGGCGAGGTGGCGCTCGTCGCCCCGCGCGACATCGCCGCGACGCTCCCCGCCGGAACGAACGCCGAGGATATCCGCGTCAGGATCGTCTATGACGGCCCCCTCAAGGCGCCGGTCGCGAGGGGCGCGCGCGTCGCCGGCCTCGTCGTCGAGACGCCCGCCACGCCGCCGCAGCTCATGCCGCTCGTCGCCGCCGAGGCGGTGGGCGAAGCGGGCTTTTTCGATCGCGTGATCGCCGGCTTCAAGAGCCTTTTGGGGTAGGTCTTGCGCGGCCGCTTCATCAGCCTGGAGGGCGGCGAGGGGGCCGGGAAATCGACCCAGGCGCGCCGTCTCGCGCAAGCGCTGCGCGAAAGGGGCCATGAGGTCGTCGAGACGCGCGAGCCCGGCGGCAGCCCCGGCGCCGAGGCGATCCGCTCGCTGCTCCTCGAAGGCGCGCCCGAGCGCTGGACGGCCGAGAGCGAGGCGCTGCTCTTCGCCGCCGCCCGCGCCGACCATGTCGCGCGCGTCGTCCGCCCCGCGCTCGCGGCCGGCCGATGGGTGGTCTCGGACCGCTTCGTCGACAGTTCGATCGCCTATCAGGGCATCGCCGGCGGGGTGGGTCCGGCGGTGGTCGGCGCGCTGCACGAGATCGGCAGCGGCGGCCTCTATCCCGACCGCACGCTCATCCTCGCGCTGTCCGCATCGGAGGGGGGGCGCCGCTCGGCCGCGCGCGACGGCACCGCCGGCGACCGCATCGCCGCGCGCGGGGCGGAGTATCACGCCAGAGTCGCCGAGGCCTTCGAGAGCCTCGCGCAAGGCGAGCCCGAGCGCTTCGCGATCGTCGACGCTTCGGGCGGAGAGGAGGAGGTGACGGACCGCCTCATCGCCGCGATCGGGGATCTGCTGTGACCGCGCGGCTCCACGGCCATGGCGAGGCCGTCGCCGCCTTCGCGGCCGCGCTCGCCGGCGGCGCGCTTCATCATGCCTGGCTGCTCGCCGGGCCGCCGGGGATCGGCAAGGCGCTTTTCGCCCGCCTTGCCGCCGCGCGCTTCCTCGCCGAGGGCGCCGGGCCCGCGCCCGCAGGGGAGGGGCTGGAGCTCGCCCCCGATCATCCCACCGCGCGCCTTGTCGCCGCCGGCAGCCATCCCGATCTCATGCTGCTCGAGCGGCTGCCGCGCGACAAGAAGCTCGCCGCCGGGCCGAAGAGCGAATGGCCCGGCGATGCAGAGCTCGCACGCAACATCTCGATCGCCCAGGTGCGCTCGCTCCACCGCCTGTTCGACACCACCCCCTCGCTGTCGCCGCGGCGCGCGGTGATCGTCGATTCGATCGACGATCTCGAGCGCCCGGCGGCCAATGCGCTTCTGAAGAATCTCGAGGAGCCGCCGCCCGAAAGCCTGTTCCTGCTCGTCAGCCACGCGCCGCAGCGGCTGCTGCCGACGATCCGCTCGCGCTGCCGGCTGCTGCGGATGAAGCCGCTCGCCGAGGCGGAAATGAAGGCCGCGCTCGCCGACGCGCTGCCCGAAGCCGATGCGGCCGAGATCGAGGCGCTCGCCGCGGCGGGGGAGGGGGCGCCCGGCCGCGCGCTCGCCTGGCGCGGGCTCGACATCGCCGCGCTCGACCGGC
>JBHJHL010000089.1:0-12259 GCA_050330935.1 Sphingomonadaceae bacterium
CGGCCAGCCGCGCAGCACCGCGAGCCGCGGCGGCGGATCGGCAAGGAAGGTGAACAGCCCTTCGCGATAGGCGCCGGGAAACTCGGCGCCTTCGAGATGGAGAATGACGAGCAGCGAATCGCCGTGGGCGGCGAGGATGTAGCTGCCGCCCCCCTGCGACGACAGGAAGAGGTGCGCGCCGGCGAGGATCTCCAGCTTCAGCTCGTTGTAGGACCGGCCTTCGCGGGCGGCCATCTGCTCGAGCACCAGCACTTCGGGAAAGCGCTTCAGAAGCGCGACGTCGGGATAATGGCAGAAGATGTTGTGATCGCGCGAATAGCCCTCGAGGGCCCCCATGATGCCGGGGCGGCTGTAGACGGTCTGGAACCGCCCGCGCGCCATTCGCAGCACCTCCGCGAGCGGGCGCAGCGGCAGGAAGTTGACCGGCCCGCCCTCCCATTCGACCGCGAACTTGTTCTGGACGAACAGCGTCGGCCTGGCGAAGCGGCGCGCGCGGGGCAGATAATGCGCGCGATAGTCGGGCGGCCGCAGCCAGGGCCGGGGCCGCGCGTAGGCGGCGTGGCGACTGGGCCAGACGCGCTCGGCATTGCGGTGCCAGCGCCGGGCATCGTCCTTGAGCTCGAGCTGGTCCGGATCGAGGAAGAAATAATAGGGCTCCATGCCGCGATAGGTGCGGACCTTGCGCCCCTCGAGACGGCCCTCGTCGCGCATCCAGGCGACCAGCGGAACGAAGCTCGCGATCTCGTCCCCATATTCGCCGAAATATTCGATGAAGCCGCGCGCCTCCAGGCCGGCGAGCGCGCGATCGAGCAGCGCCTGCTCGACGTCGTCGGGCGTCTCAGCCAAGGCTCCTGGCCGCCTGCTCGTGGGTTTGGCGCGAAAGGCCGGGGGCGGCGGCGATGCGGGCGAGCGCGGCGCGCATCTTCTCCGCCCGCTCCTCGCCGAAGCGGCGCCAGCGCCCCAGCGGCGGCACGAGCCGGGCGGCGAGCTGCGGATTGGCGCGGTCGAGCTCGAGGATGACGCCGGCGAGGAAGCGATAGCCGCGCCCCGAGGCCTCGTGGAAGGCGCGCTGGTTGGCGGCGAAGCTGCCGACGAGCGCGCGCAGGCGGTTGGGGTTGGCGAGGCTGAAATCGGGGTGGCGGGCGAGGCGCTCGACCTCGGCGGCGGTGCCCTCGCGCGCCGACAGCGCCTGGATCGCGAACCATTTGTCGATGACGAGCGCATTGTCCCTGTAGCGCCGGCGGAAATCCTCGAGCGCCGTCTCGCGCTCGGGCCAGTCGCGGTTCGAGAGCACGCCGAGCGCGCCCTGCCGGTCGGTCATGTTGCCGGCGCGCCGATATTGGCGCAGCGCGATGTGCGGCGCGTCGGGAGCCTCGGCGGCGGCGAGATAGGCGAGCGCGACGGTCTTGAGGCGGCGCGCGCCCTTCGCGGCGGGCGAGAGCTCGTGGCGCGCGGCAGAGCAGGCCTTGTAGGCGGCGCGCCAGCGGGGGAGCAGCGCGGCGCCGATGTCGCGGCGCAGCGCCTCGCGCGCAGCGTGGATCGCCTCGGGATCGACGGTCAGCATCTGGTCGCCGATGAACGCCTCGCTCGGCGGCAGCACCGCCTCGGCGACGAAGGCCGGATCGAGCGCCTCGCTCGCGAGCGTCCGCCCGACCGCCTCGACGATGGCGCCGGCCTCGGGCGGGCGGCCTCGCGAGATCGCGGCGACGAGCGCGGCGAGCATCAACTGCTGCATCGCCTCGTAGCGCGCGAAGGGATCATCGTCATGCGCCGAGAGGAAGGCGAGCTCGGCCTCGCCATGGCCGGGATCGACGATGACCGGAGCGGAGAAATCGCGGTTGATCGAGAGGATCGGCGGCTCGGAAAGGCCGTCGAAGGATATGCTGCGGCTCTTCTCCTCGAGGAGGATCGTGCGCTCGGGGACGAGCGGCCTGCCCGAGACCGAGCCCAGGAGCGCGGTCTTCAGGGGGATGGGGACCGGCTCCTTCTTCGCCTGGCCGGGGGTGGCGGGGGTTTCCTGGGAAAGCTCGAGCGTCGCGCGGCCGGGGCCGGCATCGTGCGAAAGCCGCGCGCGCACCCGCGGCGTGCCGGCCTGGGAATACCAGCGGCGGAAGCGGGCGAGGTCAACACCGCCCGCCTCCTCCATCGCCCTGACGAAATCCTCGCAGGTGACCGCCTTGCCGTCGTGGCGCTCGAAAAAAAGGTCGCAGCCGGCGCGGAAGCCCTCCTCGCCCAGCAGGGTGCGCATCATGCGGATGAGCTCGGCGCCCTTGTTGTAGACGGTGGCGGTGTAGAAGTTCGAGATCTCGATATAGGAATCGGGGCGCACCGGATGGGCGAGCGGGCCGGCGTCCTCGGGGAATTGCGCGGCGCGCAGCGAGCGCACGTCCTCGATGCGCTTGACCGCCGGGCTCCCGATGTCGGCGGAGAATTGCTGGTCGCGAAAGACGGTGAAGCCTTCCTTGAGCGACAGCTGGAACCAGTCGCGGCAGGTGACCCTGTTGCCCGACCAGTTGTGGAAATATTCGTGGCCGACGACGCCGGCGATGGCGTCATAGTCGGCATCGGTCGCGGTCTCCGGATCGGCGAGCACGTAGCGCGAGTTGAAGATGTTCAGGGACTTGTTCTCCATCGCGCCGAAATTGAAGTCGGAGACGGCGACGATGTTGAATTGCGAAAGATCATATTCGCGGCCGTATTTCTCCTCGTCCCAGCGCATCGCGGCTTTCAGCGACTCCATCGCATGGCCGGTCCTGTCGAGATCCTGTTCGCGCACCCAGATGGCGAGATCGACGGCCTTGCCCGAGCGGGTGACGAAGCGGTCGCGATTGGCCTTCAGATCGCCGGCGACGAGCGCGAACAGATAGGAGGGCGTGGGAAAAGGGTCCTCCCAGACGGCGTAATGGCGCCCGCCCGCAAGATCGCCCGCCTCGACCCGGTCGCCATTGGAGAGGAGGACCGGAAAGCGCGCCTCGTCGGCCTCCATTCGCACCCGGTAGCGCGACAGCACGTCGGGGCGGTCGGGGAAATAGGCGATGCGGCGAAAGCCCTCGGCCTCGCACTGGGTGCACAATATGCCCCCCGATTCGTACAGCCCCATGAGCCGGCGGTTGGCGGCGGGCGAGAGCGCGACCTCGGTCTCGACGACCGCCTCGGCGCCGGCGAGCGGGACGACGAGCCGCTCGCGATCGAAGCGGGGCGCGGCCTCCTCGCCGTCGACGCGCAGCGAGAGCAGCTCGAGCTCCTCGCCGTCGAGGACGAGCGGCCGGCGGTGCGCGCCGGCGCGCGCGACCTCGAGCCGGGCGCGGACGATCGTGCGTTCGGGATCGAGCGCGAAATCGAGCGCGATCTGGGGCACCAGCCAGTCGGGCGGGCGATAGTCCTTGCGGCAGGTCGGGCGGGCAAGCTCGGGAGCGCGAAGTTCGTCCATAGCATGAAGGACCTAGGCCCGCGCCCGCCGCCGCGCAACGGCGCGGGCGGCGTCACAGCGCGCGGATCGCTCCGGCGAGCGCCTCGACATGGGCGGGCTCGCTGTCCCAGGAGGTGACGAGACGGATCTCGCCCGGCCCCCAGTCGTAGAAATCGAACCCCCGGCCGCGCAGCGCGGCCGCCTCTTCGGGCGCGAGGCGGACGAAGACCTCGTTCGCCTCGACCGGCAGCACGAGCCGCTCGCCGGCCGCCTCGCCGAGAAGCGCCGCGGCCGCGTTCGCCGCGCGCGCGTTTTCGAGCCACAGCCCGTCCTCGATGAGGGCGACGATCTGGGCGGCGAGATAGCGGCCCTTGGAGAGCAGATGGCCGGCGCGCTTGCGGCGGCGGAGCGTCTCGGCGGCGAGCGCGGGATCGAAGAGGATCAGCGCCTCGGCCGACAGCCCGCCATTCTTGACGAAGCCGAAGGAGAGCGCGTCGGCGCCCGCGCGCCAGGTGAGATCGGCGGGGCTCGCGCCGGTCGAGACGGCGGCGTTGGCGAAGCGCGCGCCGTCGATATGGAAGCCGAGATCGCGCTCCTCGCACAGCGCGCCGAGCGCGGCGAGCTCGTCGGGCCGGTAGACGAGGCCATATTCGGTCGCGTTGGTGACCGAAAGCGCTCTCACCTGCATCTGGTGGACGTCGGCGCGGACCCCGGCGATCGCCTCCTCGACGGCCGGGGGCGGGATCTTCGCGCCCTCGCCGCCGACGAGCCTCAGCTTGGCGCCGTGGGTGTAGAATTCGGGCGCGCCGCATTCGTCATTGTGGATATGCGCCTCGCGGTGGCAGACGATGCTGGCGTGCGGCGGGCAGAGCGCGGCGAGCGCGAGCGCGTTGGCGGCGGTGCCGGTCGAGACCCAGAGCGCGCGCGCCTCGGTTTCGAACAGATCGGAGAAGATGCCGTCGAGCCGCGCGCTCCAGGCATCGCCGTCATAGGCGGCGTCCGCCTGGTTGGCGGCGGCGAGCGCGGCCATCACCTGCGGGCAGGCGGCGGCGGCGTTGTCCGAGAAGAAGCGCATGGGGCGGGCTTATCGCCGGCGCGGCGAAGGTCAACTTCGGGCGGGGATCGTCGGGGAAGGCTCAGCCCGGGATGTGCAGCGTCCCGATCTGCACCGCGCCCGGAGTCCATTCGCAGCGATCGAGGTCGATGGCATCGATGAAGGCGGCGCCGAAGCGGCCGCACAGCTGCCATTTAACCTGCGCCGGCTGCGCCCCGAGCCCGGGCACGTCGAGCGAGCAATAGCTGCCGATGATGAGCCGTTCCTCGCACACCGCCTTGAAGCCCTCGGCGGACAGATCGAGGATGCGCACCGTGACGCTATGCCACTGATGGCGATGAATCTGCGAAATTTCGTCGATTTCGTGGCGCGGACTGCGGCGCTGCTTGAAGTCCGCGCTGTAAAATTCCGCTGTCATGTGGCTCGATCCCTTCCGCGAGCAGGCAAAATAGGCAGCAAAACTAAATCAGTGGTAAACGCACAGGCGGTTTTCATAATCTCGATCAAGCGCGCCGGACCCAATCGCGCCGTCCGCAGCCGCGGCGGGGACGAGCGCCATTTTCCGATGCTCAGCGAAATATCAGGATTCGCTCATGACGCTCAGCTCCCCGCCAGGGCAAGCGGGCCCCTGCTCATTCAACCGAGGAGACATGGACATGGCCGGAAACGCGAAAAGCGCGGGCGAAGGTCGCGCGGGGTTCTGGAGAGTGGCGGCCTGGAGCGCTGCGGCGCTCATCCTGGCGCTGCCCTTGCTCGCGATGCAGGTCAGCGACGAGGTGAACTGGACCGCGGGCGACTTCATCGTCGCCGGCCTGATGATCGGCATCGTCGGCCTCGCCTATGAGCTGACGGTCAGGGTGACCGGCGACTGGACGCGGCGCGCGGCCACCGCCTCGGCGCTCGCCGCCGCCTTCCTGCTCGTCTGGGCCAATGGCGCGGTCGGCATCGTCGGCAGCGAGAACAATCCCTTCAACCAGCTCTATTTCCTGGTGCCGCCGCTCGCCGTCGCCGGGGCCTTTCTCGCCCGCTTCCGGGCCGCCGGCATGGCCCGGGCGCCGGGCGCTGCGGCGGCGGCGATGGGCGCGATCGCCGTCATCGCGCTGGCGACCGGCGAACATCATTCGGCGGCAAGCTCGGCAGGCGAGATCATCGGCGCGACGGCGGTGCTTGGCGCGCCCTGGCTGCTTTCGGCGCTGCTGTTCCGGAAGGCGGCGAAGACGGACGGCGGCGCAGCCTAGCCGCCCGGCGCTTCAGGCGAGCGCGGCCTCGCGGTCGCGCACCGCGCGCGGCTTTTTCTCGGCCGCGGTCTTCAGCTGCCCGCAGGCGGCCTCGATGTCGCGCCCGCGCGGGGTGCGCACCGGCGCCGAAATGCCGGCATCGAAAACGATCTTCGAAAAGGCGCGGATGCGCTCGGGATCGCTGCACCGATAGGGCGCGCCGGGCCAGGGGTTGAAGGGAATGAGATTGACCTTCGCCGGCAGCCTGTGGCGCCTCAGCAGCCGGACGAGCTCGCGCGCGTCGGCGTCGCTGTCATTGACCCCCTTCAGCATGACATATTCGAAGGTGATGCGCCGGGCGTTGTTGGCCCCGGGATAGGCGGCGCACGCCTCGAGCAGCTCCTCGATGCCGTATTTGCGGTTCAGGGGCACGATCTCGTCGCGCACCTCCTTTCGCACCGCATGGAGCGAGACCGCGAGGTTGACGCCGATCTCCTCGCCGGCGCGCGCGATCATCGGCACGACGCCGCTCGTCGAGAGGGTGATCCGGCGGCGCGACAGGCCGAGGCCGTCGCCGTCCATGACGATCTTCATCGCGTCGCGGACATTGTCGAAATTATAGAGCGGCTCGCCCATGCCCATCAGCACGATGTTGGTGAGCATCCGCCCTTCGGCGCGCGCGGGCCATTCGCCCAGGGCATCGCGCGCGAGCATCACCTGGCCGACGATTTCCGAAGGCTCGAGATTGCGCACCAGGCGCATCGTCCCGGTGTGGCAGAAGCGGCAGTTCAACGTGCAGCCGACCTGGCTCGAAACGCACAGGGTGCCGCGGCCGGCCTCGGGGATGAAGACCATCTCGTAATCATGGCCGTCATGGGTCTTGAGCAGCCATTTGCGCGTGCCGTCGGAGGATTGCCGGGCCTCGACGATCTCGGGGCGGCCGATCGCGAAGCGCTCGGCGAGCCATGCGCGCTGCGGCTTGGCGATGTCGCTCATCGCCGCGAAGTCGGTTGCGCCGCGATTGTAGATCTGGTGCCAGATCTGCTTGGCGCGCAGCTTGGCCTGCTTGGGCTCGAGCCCGGCCTGTTCGAGCGCGTCGCGGATCGCCTCGCGCGGCATGCCGACAAGATCGGCAAGGCCGTCCGGGGGTCCGTCCTCGCGCGCGACGGGCACGGGATCGATATGGCCGGGAATCTGCATCACCGGTCCTGCGTTTGGGCAGCGGGGTCAGGAAGGTAACAATCGCGGACGGCATCGACATGATCGAGAAGGTCGATTGCAGCACGTCTGTCGCCCATGCGATCCAAAATAACATCCATGCCTTCGCGCCGAGCCAGCTTCGCAGCCGGCACGAAATCGGCGTCTGCCGCGACCAGAACAATCTGATCGACCTGCCGTTTGAAGGCCAGCGAAGCCACGTCCAAACCTAAGCGCATATCGACGCCTTTTTGCTTTGTATCGATCTCGAAATCGCTATCTTCGGGAACGAATTCTTCTGCCCGGGCTATCAGCTTGGCAGTGGCGCTCTCGCTCAGGCGCCATAAAGAGGCGTCGTTCAGTCTCCCGAGGCGGAGTGCGGTTTTCCGTAATTTCTGTATTTCCCTGTGAACTTCCAGGCGGAAAATGGCTTCGGATGTTTTTCCGAAATTTATCGACTTCCCGGATACCGGTCGATGCATCCGCTTTGTGAGCGGCGGACAATCGTAGAAGAATATTCGATAGAAATCTCGCGATTCCGAAAGTTGCAGGTTGTAGGTCGAAATTTGCTCGGTTAATTTTTCGGGACCGATACGCAAGGCAAGATGCCAATAAGCCAAAAGACCCAAGCCGTGCGCGACACTTTTGGGGTCGGTTGAATCATGATTGGGGAAACATTTTTTGAAACGGCGCAGAAAGAATGCGCCATCCACTAGGATCGCCGTGGCCATATCAACCTACAAATAATTTGTCCCCGGGAGCGGCCTTGAGATGATATCTGCTCTTGCGAGCGCCTCAAGACGGCGTGCCGGGGACGTGATGGTTTCTATATAGCCAATTCGGCTAGAAATTCAATTAATCTCTCCCCGTGCCCCGCGCGCAGGCGAGCGCGGCGGCGTCGATCGCGGTCGCCGCGCCGCGCAGCAGATAGCGGTCGACGATCCTGCCGCCGCGCGCCGAGCGCGTCTCGATGCGCATCTCCACCCCGCCGCGCATCGCCGCGACGATCGCCGCGTCGGCGCGGGCGTCGGGCGCCCAGGCATCGGCGCCGCCGGCGGCGAGCTGGAAGGTGTCGTCGTCGATCCTGAGCAGCACCGCCGAGCCCCTGCGCTTCTCGCGGCCGAGGCGGAAATGGACCTGCCCCCGGATGCCGAGCCGCGGCCAGTGGCCGATCGAGGCGAAGGCGCCGCTGTCGCCGCCGCCGGTGCCGCCCCTCGGCCGGGCGATCGCATAGCAGCGCTTGCCCCGGTCGCCGTCGCGAAAGGCCCCCCATTCGCCGAAAATCCCGAGCGACCTCGGCGCGGCGGCCTCGGCCGGCGAAAGCGCCGCGGCCAGCATCGCGCCCAGCAGGGGGACCAGCGACCTCCGACCGCGACATATGTGGCATTTAGGCAACGCAAAGCCCCGTTAGTCCGCGGTTCATGCAACTTCCTTATCGGCCGTTCGTCGGGCCAGCCGGACGTGGCTGGTCCCACCAATATGGGAGTAGAGTATCATGAAGAAATTCATCGTTGCAGCGTTCATGGCGACGGCGCTCGCGGCGCCCGCAGCGGCGCAGGGCCATGGCGGTGCCAACAGCGGCTTCAGGATCGAAGGGCTGGTCGGCTATGACGACCTCCAGATCCCCGACGAAAGCGCCAGCGGCATCGTCTACGGCGCCGGCATCGGCTATGATTTCGGCACCCCGGGCATGCAGTTCGGGGTCGAGGCCGAGCTCACCGATTCGAGCGTCGACGACTGCATCCGGGGCTTCGTGCTCGCCGGCGACGAGCTGTGCGCCGAGGCGGGACGCGACATCTACGTCGGCGGCCGCATCGGGACCTTCATCAGCCCGGGCACGCTCATCTACGCCAAGGGCGGCTACACCAACGCCGAGATCGCGCTGCGCTACGAGGACGGCACCCCCGCCATCTTCGATGATTTCGTGCTCGAGGACGAGCTCGACGGCTTCCGCGTCGGCGGCGGGCTGGAATTCGGTTTCGGCCCCAACAGCTTCGGCAAGGCCGAATATCGCTACTCCAATTACGAGGACGATTTCGAGAAGCACCAGCTGGTCGCCGGCTTCGGCTTCCGCTTCTGACGCCTCGTCCGGGCCGCCGGCGCGGTCCGCGGGCAGAAGGGCCGGGACGCGCCTTGCGTCCCGGCCCTTTTTCATGTCCAACATGCCACTGGCGGGCGGGCCAAGTCGCGCTATAAGCCAGCCGGAAAGACGCGCACGGGACAGGGGACCGAGATGAAGGCGACGATCGAACGGGCGACGCTGCTCAAAAGCCTCGGCCACGTCCATTCGGTGGTGGAGCGCAGGAACACCATCCCCATCCTCTCCAACGTGCTGGTCGAGGCGAGCGAGGAGGACGGCGGCGGCATCCGGCTGATGGCCACCGATCTCGACCTTCAGATCAACGAGACGGTCGAGGCGAGGATCGAGGAGCCCGGCGCGACCACGGTGCCCGCGCACACGCTGTTCGAGATCGTCCGCAAGCTGCCCGAAGGCAGCGAGGTCGAGCTCGCCGCCGCCGAGGGCAAGCTCAAGGTCAACGCCGGGCGCGCGCGCTTTTCGCTCCCCACCCTGCCGCGCGACGATTTCCCCGTCATCGCCGAGGGCGAGCTGCCGTGCAGCTTCGAGCTGCCCGCGGCGACGCTGCGGCAGATCATCGACAAGACGCGCTTCGCGATCTCGACCGAGGAGACGCGCTATTATCTCAACGGCATCTTCCTCCATGTGACCGAGGGCGACGGGCCGGCGGGATCGAGCCTCCTCAAGGCCGCCGCGACCGACGGCCACCGCCTCGCCCGGGTCACCGTGCCGCGCCCTTCGGGAGCGGAATCGATGCCCGACATCATCGTCCCGCGCAAATGCGTCGGCGAATTGAGGAAGCTGCTCGACGAGCTCGACGGCAGCGTCGAGATCTCGCTGTCGCCCACCAAGGTGCGCTTCGGGCTCGGCAGCGCGGTGCTCACCTCCAAGCTCATCGACGGCACCTTCCCCGATTACAGCCGCGTCATCCCGACCGGCAACGACAAGCTTCTGAAGCTCGACCCCCGCAGCTTCGAGGAAGGGGTCGACCGGGTCGCGACCATCGCCTCGGACAAGACCCGGGCGGTCAAGATGGCGCTCGACCGCGACAAGGTGACGCTGTCGGTCTCGAGCCCCGAATATGGCAACGCCGCCGAGGAGCTGCCGGGCGACTATGGCGCCGACGCGCTCGAGATCGGCTTCAACGCGCGCTATCTGCTCGACATCCTTGGCCAGATCGAGGGCGACAGCGTCGAGGTCCATCTCGCCGACGCCGCCGCGCCGACGCTCCTGCGCGAGAACGAGAAGGCGCCCGCGCTCTACGTCCTGATGCCGATGCGGGTGTGAGGTTCAGCGGATGAGCTTCACCTCCACGCCGACCGCTTCCGCCACCTGAAGCCACACCCGATCCGCCGTCAGGATGACCGCTGCCTCCCGGCGGGCAAGCGCGAGGCACAGGCAGTCTGCCTGCGAAAGCCCGTATTTCCTGCCCACCTCGCGAATCTCGGCGGCGGCAATGACGAGATCGATGCGAACCGCGCGCACGCGGACATCCAGGGCCTCGATCGTTTCTTCGATCTCGGCCCGGCTCCAGCCGTCGCGGAACAGGCATTGGGCGACCTCTCCAAGATTGATGACGCCGAGATGCGCCTGTTTCAGCGCCGCTTTCACAATATCGGCGCCCGGCTCGCCGCGCAGCAACGCGATTACCGCCGAAGCGTCGAGAACGACGTCGCTCAATAGCGTTCCATCGTTGCATCGCAGCGCTTCTGCGCGATGAACTCGTCGACCGAGGTGGACTTCCGCCCTTCGGAATATTTCCGATACAGCTCCTGCGCATGGCCGACGCGCTGGTCGAGGGTGGTGAGCACGAGCCCGAAATCCCGCTGTTCCAACATCAGCTTACCGCCTCGCTCCAGCCCCAGCCGCTTGCGTATCGCGGCCGGGATGCTCATCCGCCCGGATGGAGAGACTGTCACTTCCATGCCCATATGTCATGATCTCCTGTTCATGCCATAAATCACGAATTCTGGTATAGCATCCCCCCAAGCCATTTCCATTGCCTCCGGGACGATTTCCGGTTGATCGCGGTAAGAAAATTCCTTACTTTGCCTCCATGATCCAGAGCCGCATCACCTCCAAGGCGCAGACCACGATTCCCCAAGCGGTGCGCAAGGCGCTCGGACTGGCGGTTGGCGACGAGCTCATCTGGGAGATCGAAGGCGATCGCGTGGTTGTGAGTCGCGTCGAGGAAGCTTCCGATCCCTTCGTCAACAATTTCTCGACCTTTACCGAGTGGGCGAGCAAAGCCGACTGCGAGGCCTTCGATAAGCGTTGAGCCGGGTCAGATCGTCCAGGTCCTCTTCCCGTTCGTCGAGAGGCCCAGATTGCGCCCGCGGCCCGCGCTCCTCGTCACCGGAACGCGGGAGGACGCGATGCCGCTCGGCTGGTCGCTCATGATCACCAGCGCCGCCAACGCGGGATGGCCGGACGATATTTCGCTGGAAGAGCGGTTCGCCGAATGCGGACTTCCCGTTCCCTGCGTCATCCGAACCGCCAAGATCGCCACGGTCGATCTCTCCTCCGCGCCGGTGCTTGGGGCCTTGCCCGGCGACATCTGGGCAGAGGTTCGGGCGAAGCTGCAACACCGGCTCGGTTTCTGATTGCTCCTCTCCCGTCTCGCCCTCACCGATTTCAGGAACCATGCCGATCTCGTCATCGCGCCGGGTCCGGGCTTCGTCATCCTCACCGGGGAGAATGGCGCCGGCAAGACCAATATCCTCGAGGCGGTCTCGCTGCTCGCGCCGGGGCGGGGGCTGCGGCGCGCGCGGCTTTCCGCAATGGCGCGGCGCGAGGGGCCGGGGGGATTCGCGGTCGCGGCGCGGCTTCACCCCCTCCCCCTCGATGGGGGAGGGGCTTTTGCAGAGATCGGCACGGGCACGCTCGCCGCGGCGCCCGAGCGGCGGCGGGTGCGGGTCAACGGCGCTACGGTGCCTGCGGCCGAGCTCGCGGAATATCTCTCGCTGCTCTGGCTGACCCCGGCGATGGACCGGCTGTTCGCCGATCCGCCGTCCGGGCGCCGGCGCTTCCTCGACCGGCTGGTGCTCGCGCTCCGTCCCGGCCATGCCCGCCACGCCGCGCGCTACGAGGCGGCGATGCGGGCGCGGAACCGGCTGCTGGCCGAGCCCGAAAATGCCGACGCCGACTGGCTCGCGGCGCTCGAGGCGGGGATGGCCGAACATGGCGCGGCGCTGTGGCAGGCGCGCGCCGAAACGCTCGCGGCCTTGAACGAACGGCTCGCGGCGGCGGCGCCGGGCCCGTTCGCGCGCGCCTCGCTCGGCGTCGAGGGCTGGGTGCCGGCGGAC
>JBHJHL010000090.1:0-17213 GCA_050330935.1 Sphingomonadaceae bacterium
CGCGGCCTCGACCGCCGCCGCCTCGAACGCCGCTCCGGCCTCGAGCCACTGCTCGAGCGCGGCATGGGCGAGGGCGAGGCAGAGGCTCGCCGGCACCGCGCCGCCGCCTTGCCGCCAGCCGTGCGCATAGGCGACCGCCTGCGCCGGACGCTCGGCGACCATCCCGGCGCAGGCGCGCACCCGCTCGGCCTCGGTCGGTTCCGGTGGCGGCGCGCCTTGGGCCTGGGCGGCGGCGAGGAGGACGGCGATGATCATCATCGGTCGACAAGTCCTTCGATGGTGCGCAGGATGAGCGCGATGTCGCCTTCGCGCGACAGGCGATGGTCGCCATCCTTGACCAATATGGTCTGCACATCGTCTGAACGCGCGCGCCTGGCGATCTCCGGCGCATAGGTCCAGGGCACGTCGGTATCGCGCTGGCCGTGGATCAGCCGCAGCGGGCAATCGATTTCGATAGCGGCGTGGAGCAGGCGGAGGCTCTCGCCGCTTTCCCAGAAGACCCTGGTCGTCACCTCGGGCTCCTCGGCATGGGGCGTGGGGCGCTCGATCCGCCCTTCGCGCATGATCCTCAGCTTCTCCTCCTCGCTATAGCCCCAGGCGGTGAAATCGGGGGCGGCGGCGATTCCGACCAGGCCGCTGACCTTGTCCGGACGGGCGCGCGCGGCGAGCAGCATCAGCCAGCCGCCCATCGACGAGCCGACGAGGATGGTCTCGCCGCCGGCGACCTCGTCGATCATCGCCAGCGTGTCGCTTCGCCAATGCGCGAGCGACTGGGCTTCGAAGTCGCCGTCGCTCATCCCGCAGCCCGAATAGTCGAAGCGCAGCATCGCGCGGCCCTTTGCGGCCGCCCAGGCGTCGATGGCGGTCGCCTTGCCGCCGTCCATGTCCGAACGGTAGCCGGGAAGGAAGAGGATTGTCGGCCCCTCGCCCTCGCGCAAACGGTAGGCGAGGCGCAGATCCTCGCCGATCTCGAGATGCCGGATGTCGGTCACGCCGCGCGGGCGTCGGCGCTAAGGAAAGAAATCAAGGGGAGCCGGCCCCCCGCGCGGGGAGCCGGCTCGATAGCGGGAATCAATCGAATTCGTCTTCGAGATCGTCGTCATCGTCGTCGAAGCATTCCCATATCACGAAGCACGCGAGGACGCCGACGGCGACGAGGCCGGCGACGGTCCAGAGCGTGGCATCGGGACCGGTGAGGCCGAGCCGCTCGTCCTTCTCGAGATTGGCGAAATCGACGCTGGTGACTTGCGCCTTGACGAGCTTGTCGCCCGAAAAGCGCACGTCCGCCAAGCGCATCTCGCGGGTGATCGGCTGTTCGCCCATGGTCGGCGAGCCCATCGTCTTGCCCATCGAGAAAGTAAGGCCGTAGGTGGCCTTGCCCTCTTCCGAGCCGTCGCCGAGCGGGACCCGGAAGTTGGCCGTCGCGGTGGCCCCGCGCGGCGCCTGGAAGCCCTGATATTGCATCGCTTCCAAAGTGGAGGTTTCGGCCGCGGCCGGCGCGACCGACATCGTGCACAAAGCGACCGAAGCGGTCGCCGCCATTAGCTTTTTCATCGTGACATCCCCTGTTGTTCTAGCTTTGGGCCATGCCTTCGCTGGCAAAGGCGAACCGCCTTTAGCATATTTTATCGCCGCTGCGAAACGGCTCTGTTGCATCGGCGCCCCGCCCCGCTTGACTGGCGGGGGGCGCCACCTATGCAAGGCGCGCGATGACGAAGATGGTCAAGATCACCCTTCCCGACGGCTCGGCGCGCGACGTCGAGGCGGGGACCACGCCGGCGGACATCGCCGCCGGCATCGGGCCTGGACTCGCCAGGGCGGCGCTCGCGGCGCGGATCGACGGCGAGCTCAAGGATCTTTCGCGGCCCATCGAAAAGGACGCCAGGCTCGAGATCGTCACCAGCCGCGACGAGGCCGCCGCGCTCGAGCTCGTTCGCCACGATTATGCCCATGTCCTCGCCGAGGCGGTGCAGAATCTCTTTCCCGGCACCCAGATCACCTTCGGCCCGGCGACCGAGGACGGCTTCTATTACGATTTCGCGCCCGCACCGGAGCGCGGCCCCTTCACCGAGGAGGAGCTGCCGGCGATGGAGGAGGAGATGCGCCGCATCATCGCCGCCGACAAGCCGCTGAAGCGCGAAATCTGGGGCCGCGACGAGCTGATCGCCTGGTTCGAGGAGCAGGGCGAGAGCTTCAAGGCCGAATGGGCGAAAGAGCTGCCCGAGGACGAGGAGCTTTCGGTCTACCGCTCGGGGGACGACTGGCTCGACCTGTGCAAGGGCCCGCATCTCGTCTCGACCGGCAGGCTCGACCCGCAAGCCTTCAAGCTCACCCGCGTCTCGGGCGCCTATTGGCGCGGCGACCAGCGGAACGCGATGCTGAGCCGCGTCTACGGCACCGCCTGGCTCGACCGCAAGCAGCTCGAGGTGTATCTCAAGCGGCTCGAGGAAGCGGAGAAGCGCGACCACCGCCGCCTCGCGCAGGAGATGGACCTTTTCCACCTCCAGCCCGAGGCGCAGGGCTCGGTGTTCTGGCATCCCAAGGGCTGGGCCATCTGGCGCGCGCTCGAGGCCTATATGCGCCGCCGGCTCGACGCCGCCGGCTATGATGAGATCAGGACGCCGCAGTTGCTCGATTCGAGCCTGTGGAAGCGCTCCGGCCATTGGGCGAAATTCCGCCAGGACATGTTCGTGGTCCCGGACGAGGTGCCGGCAAGCGAGGACGACGCGCCGGTGATCTCGGGCGAGGCAGAGCTGATGGCCCTCAAGCCCATGAACTGCCCCGCGCATGTCCAGATCTTCAGGCAGGGCATCAAATCCTACCGCGACCTGCCGATCCGCTGGGCCGAGTTCGGCTGCTGCCACAGGAACGAGGCGCACGGCGCGCTCCACGGCCTGATGCGCGTGCGCCAGCTCACCCAGGACGATGCCCATATCTTCTGCGCCGAGGAGCAGGTCGAGGAGGAGACGAAGCGCTTCTGCGCGCTGCTCGACATCGTCTACCGCGATCTCGGCTTTCCCGACTATGCGGTGAAGTTCGCCACCCGGCCCGACATGCGCGTCGACGACGAGAAGGCCTGGGACCGCGCCGAGACGGTGCTCGAGGCGGCGCTCAAGGCGACCGGCCTACGCTACGAGACGCTGCCCGGCGAGGGCGCCTTCTACGGCCCCAAGCTCGAATTCCACCTGACCGACGCGATCGGCCGCACCTGGCAATGCGGCACGCTCCAGCTCGACCCGTTCATGCCCGCCCGGCTCGGCGCCTCCTATGTCGGCGAGGACGGCGAGCGCCGCCCGCCGCTGATGCTCCACCGCGCGATCCTCGGCACCTTCGAGCGCTTCATCGGCATCATGATCGAAAGCCATGCGGGGCGCTTCCCCTTGTGGCTGGCGCCGGTGCAGGCGGTGGTCGCGACGATCGTCTCCGATGCCGACGATTATGCGCGCGAGGTGGAAAACAGACTCAGGCAAGCGGGGCTGCGCGTCGAAGCCGATCTCCGGAACGAGAAGGTGGGTTACAAGGTGCGCGAGCACAGCCTCGCCAAGGTTCCGAACCTCATCGTGGTCGGCAAGCGCGAGGCGGCAGAGGGAACGGTCGCGTTGAGGCGGCTGGGCGCCGATGCCAAGCAAGAGACGATGGCGCTTGAAATGCTCGTCGAGCGGCTCGCCGCCGAAGCGCTGCCGCCCGATCTCAAAAAATAAGACGTCGCGGCGCGGCACAATCATCGGCGATGCCTTCCAAAGCGCGTCGGAAACAGTTAAATCGGCCGCTTCAATTCAAAAGTCATGGGAGAAATCGCTATACGTCCGCCTCTTACCCGGCGCGCCGCGCCGCAGCCTTCCGGCCCACGCTACAATGATTTCATCACCGCGCCCAAGGTCCGCGTCATCGATCATCAGGGCGAGAATCTGGGGGTCATGGTGACCGCCGAAGCGATCGAGCGGGCCGCCGAGGCGGGCCTCGATCTGGTCGAGGTCTCCCCCAACGCCAGCCCTCCCGTCGCCAAGTTCCTCGACGTCGGCAAATACAAGTACGAGGCCCAGAAAAAGGCCAATGCCGCGCGCAAGACGCAGAAGACGCAGGACGTCAAGGAAATCAAGATGCGTCCCAACATCGACGATCATGATTATGACACCAAGATGAAGAAGGTCTTCTCCTTCATCGAGGACGGCGACAAGGTGAAGGTGACCTTGCGCTTCCGCGGCCGCGAGCTCGCCCATGGCGAGCTCGGCATGCAGCTCCTGCAGCGCGTCCAGGACGATATCGTCGAGGTGGCGAAGATCGAGCAGCATCCGCGCATGGAAGGCCGCCAGATGCTGATGGTGCTGGCGCCGAAATAGGGGTGGGGGCAGGGTTACATTTCCGATTGAAACGGAATTGTTGCGCGATTGCAATAATCCAGCCCCCGTCCCGCCGATCTCCCCCTTTTTCCGCTGGCTAAACGCCTTTTTTGATCGCATTCTCGCGCCCGCGAACCACCCCAGGCAAGGATGAGGATCATGACGAAGTCTTTCTGGCTGATCTCGGCGGGCATGCTGGCCTTATGCGCTCCTGCCCATGCCCAGGACGATCCCGAGCTTCCGGCCGAGGACTCCCCGCTCGAAGCGGCCGACGTCGAAGATGAGGACAATGCCGGCGACGTCATCATCGTCACCGCCCAGGGCCGCGAGCAAATCCTTCAGGACGTGCCGATCTCGGTCAACGTCGTCTCGGGCGAGGCGCTCGAGAACAGCGGCGCCAGCGACATCCGCGAGCTCAACCAGCTCGCCCCCTCGCTGCTCGTCTCCTCGACCGGCAACGAAGCCAACGGCGCGGCGCGCATCCGCGGCATCGGCACCGTCGGCGACAATCCCGGCCTCGAAAGCTCGGTCGCGGTGTTCATCGACGGCGTCTACCGATCGCGCACCGGCAATGCGCTGAGCGACCTCGGCCCGATTGAGCGGGTCGAGGTGCTGCGCGGGCCGCAGGGCACGCTGTTCGGCCGCAACGCCTCGGCCGGCCTGCTCAACATCGTCACCGAAGGGCCGCGCTTCGATCTCGCGGGCTATGCCGCCGCCACCTACGGCAATTACGACCATATTCGCGCCGAGGCCGGGATCAACGTGCCGCTCGGCACCGGCGCGGCCTTCCGCCTCGACGGCGTCTACGTCAATCGCGAGGGCTTTTACGACGACCTCATCAACGACATCGACGTCAACAACCGCGACCGCTTCCTCGTTCGCGGCCAGTTTCTCGTCGAGCCCGACCCGGATGTCAGCCTGCGCTTCATCGCCGACTATTCGAAGAAGGACGAGCGCTGCTGCGCCGCCGTCTTCGTGCAGCCGGAATTCGCGCCGCTCGCCACCGTCAATCCCGATCTCAACCCCTTTACCCTGCCCTCGCCCTCCAATCCGCCGCTGACCAGCACCGCCAACCCGATCATCCCGGTGCTGCTCGCCTTGGGCCAGGATCCGCGCGCGCTCGAGATCGACATGTTCGAGCGCGACATCTTTCCCACGCCCGGCCGCAGCTATGCCGGCGAGACCGAGGATTACGGCCTCTCGCTAGAGGTCGACTGGGATCTGGGCGGCGCCGAGCTCACCTCGATCACCGCTTTCCGCGAATATGATAATTTCCAAGCCGGCGACGTCGATTACACCACCGTCGACATCTTCTTCCGCGCTCCTGGCGAGAATGCCGGAGCGCGCGCCTTTTCGACCTTCAGCCAGGAGCTGCGCCTGCAGGGAACGGCCTTCAACGACCGGCTCGACTGGCTGATCGGCGCCTATTACGCGCAGGAAGACCTCACGGTCCGCGAGAACCTCAAATTCGGCTCGCAATACGGCCCCTTCCTCGCCTGCCGCATCGGCCTGGGCGTCGACGCGCTCGGCCTTCTCCCGGTGCCGTTCACCGATCCTTTCTCGCCCAGCTGCATTTCGCCGACCGCGCGCGCGATCGTCGACGGCACGCTCACCGGCACTCCCGCCTTCGGCCCCGCCACTCCCATCCTGCTCGGCGGCTTCGACCGGCTGGCGACGATCTCCAATGTCGGCGACGAGGGCACGCGCTATTTCCAGGACAGCCGGAATCTCGCCTTCTTCACCCACAATATCGTCCATCTCACCGATCGGCTCGATCTCACCCTCGGCCTGCGCTACACCGACGAGAACAAGGACTTCTCGGCCGATTTCAACAACACCAACACCGTCTGTCCGGCGCAGCGCGCGGCGCTGTCGCCGCTGCTCAACGCGCCGACCATCGGCGCATTGGCCGGCGGGCTCATAAGCGCCGCCTGCCAGGGCAACAACAGCGCCGAGCTCAACGCGCTCAACCTCAGCGACGAGCGCGACGAGAGCGAGCTCACCGGCACCGCCGTGCTTTCCTACAAGCCCACCGAGGAGTGGCTGCTCTACGCCAGCTATTCGCGCGGCTACAAGGCCGGCGGCTTCAATCTCGACCGCTCGGCGCTGACCGGAAACGTGTTCAGCCCCGCCGATCCCGTCGGCGCCAACAACCTCTCGATCATCCTCGGGCCGACGCTGCTCGCCGATCCCGCCAACCTCCAGTTCGAGGAGGAGACGGTCGACGCCTTCGAGATCGGCGCCAAATATGGCGGATCGATCTTCACCCTCGCCGCTTCGGCCTTCTACCAGGAGTTCAGCAACTTCCAGCTCAACACCTTCAACGGCACCGTGTTTCTGGTCCAGAACATCAACAGCTGCGCCACCGATCTGGGCGGTGCGGACGAGGATGCCGGCGGCCTTACCGGGGCCTGCGATCCCGACAATGTCGAGCCCGGCGTGATCTCCCAGGGCATCGAGCTCGAAGGCACGCTCAGCCCCGGCCCCGACCTCATCTTCACCGCCGGATTCACCTATGCCGATACCAGCTACGAGGAGGATCTGATCGGCGACGACAGCGGCGCGCCACTCGATCCGGCGCTGCGGCTGCTTCCCGGCGACAATCTGTCCAACGCGCCCGAAATCGTCCTTACCGGCTCGCTCACCTGGACCCCGCGGCTCACCGCCGACGGCATCGAGGGCCTGTTCTTCGTCAACGCCCGCTATACCGGCGATTACAACACCGGATCGGATCTCCTCTTCGGCAAGGAGCAGGAATCCTATGTCGTGGTCAACGCAAGGCTCGGGGTGCGCGGTCCCGGCGACGGCTGGGCGCTCGAGGCATGGGCGGCCAATCTGTTCGACGCCGACTACAGCCAGGTCGCGTTCAACACGCCCTTCATCGCGCCGCAGCAGACCTATTCGGCCTTTCTCGCCGAACCCAGGACCTACGGTCTCACCGCCAGGCTGCGCTTCTAGCCGCGCCGGAGCCTGAGCCTCCGAGGGCCGCGCGGTCGGCCCCTTCTTCATTGCTCCGGCAGCGCGCGCTTGGCATGGGGGTGGGATGCATTTCGTCGACTCGCTGATGTTCAAGATCATGCTGATCGGCGTGCTCGGCGTCGGCGCGCAATGGGTCGCGTGGCGGACGGGCCGGCCGGCGATCGGGCTGATGCTGCTCACCGGCATCGTCGCCGGGCCGATATTGGGCCTCATCGACCCCGAGCGCGATTTCGGCGCGCTGCAGGAGCCGATCATCAAGCTCGCCGTCGCCGTGATCCTGTTCGAAGGCGGCCTCAGCCTCAATTTCCGCGAGTTGCGCCATGCCGGCTGGCCGGTGGCGCGGCTGGTGATCATCGGCGTGCCGCTGGGCTGGGCGCTCGGCACCGCCGCCGCCTATTACGGCGCCGGCCTGTCGCTCCCCGTCTCGGCCCTGTTCGGAGGCATCCTCGTCGTCACCGGCCCCACCGTCATCGGGCCGATGCTGCGCAGCCTGCGGATCTCGAAGCGCGCGGCCGACATCCTGAAATGGGAAGGGATCATCAACGATCCGATCGGCGCGCTGCTCGCTGTCTTCATCTTCGCCTACATCACCTATGAAGGCCCGGCGGTCGACATCGGCGCGATCAGCTTCGACGTGCTCGCCTCGACGCTGGTCGCCGGGCTCATCGGGGCCGGGCTGGGCTTCGGCCTCACCTGGCTGTTCCCGAGGGGACTGGTGCCCGAATTCCTCAAGGCGCCGGTGCTGCTCATCGCCGTCATCGCCGGCTTCGTGATCGCCGACATCGTCCAGCACGAGACCGGCCTCATCACCGTCACCATCATGGGCGTGGTGATGGCCAACCGGCCGACCTACTCGCTTACCGCCCTGCGCCGCTTCAAGGAGGATCTCGCCGTCCTCCTCATCTCCGGCGTGTTCATCATGCTTTCGGCGACGCTCGATCTGGAAACGGTGCGCGCGTTCGAGGCGCAGTTCATCGTCTTCCTCGTGCTGCTCCTGTTCGTCGTCCGTCCGGTCACCGTGCTCACCGCGCTGATGTTCTCGAAAGTTCCCTGGAACGAGCGCCTGTTCATCGCCTGGATCGCGCCGCGCGGCATCGTCGCGGTGGCGATCACCGGCCTGTTCGCGCTGCGCATGATCGACAACGACGTGCCCGATGCCGAGGCGCTCATCCCGCTGTCCTTCGCCGTCGTCATCCTCACCATCCTCGCTCACGGCTTCACCGCCAGCTGGTGGGCCAAGCGGCTCGGCATCGACAAGGGGCCGAGCAGCGGCGTGCTTTTGATCGGCGCCAACGCCTGGACGGTCGAGTTCGGCAAGGTGCTGACCGAGCTCGAGGTTCCGGCGACCATCGCCGATTCGAGCAAATTCGCGCTGCGCGCCGCCAAGAAGGCCGAGCTCGACGCCTATCATGGCGACATATTGGACGAGGTGACGCAGGACATTCTCGATCTCGGCCAGTTCCAGCAGCTCGTCGCGGCGACCTATAACGATGCGTATAATGCGCTGGTGTGCACAGACCTGGGGCCCGAGATGGGCTATGAATCGGTGAGCCAGATCGGCACCGACAAGGAGCGCGCGCCGGTCCACGCGCGCGGCCGCGTGCTGCTGCGCAGCGGCACCTCGATCGAGGACCTGCTCCAGCGCCAGGCCGACGGCTGGCAGTTCACCCGCACCAAGATCACCGAAAAGTTCGGCGTCGATGAATATCGCGACAGCAGGGCCGAGGGCACCGAGGCGATCTGCGCGATCAAGCCCGACAAGCGCGTGCTCTTCTATTCGACCGATGCGCGGCCGGTGGTCGAGCCGGGCGACATTCTGGTGAGCTATGCGCCGCCCGACCATCAAAAACCGCGGGAAAAGGCGCGTGTCGCCCAGGAAAAGGCCGAGGAGCAGAAGGCCGAAGAGGAAAGCGCCGAAGAAAGCTAGAATTCCAGCCTGGCGACGATGCGGCGCACCAGGCCGCGCGGCAGGAAGCGCAGGGCTCCGGCGCCGATCCGGTTCGCCGTACCCGGCACGACCACCGCCTTTCCCCTGTCGAACCCCGCCAGACCCGCGGCGACGACGCTTGCGGCATCGGTGGCGAGCTTCCGGAAACGGCCCGAGGCGAAGCCGGCGACCTCGCCGAACTCGGTCGCGGTCGGGCCGGGGCACAAGGCGGTGACGCGAATGCCGCCGGCCTTCGTCTCCTCGTGCAGCGCTTCGGAAAAGGACAGCACGAAGGCCTTGGTCGCGAAATAAACCGCCATATCGGGACCGGGCTGGAAGGCGGCGGTCGAGGCGACGTTGAGGATCGCGCCCCGCCCGCGCGCCCGCATAGGCGGCAGCACGAGATGGGCGAGCTGGACGAGCGCGCCGATATTGAGATCGATCATCGCCAGCTGCCGGTCGAGCGGCAGCCGGGCGAATTCGCCCGCGAGGCCGAAGCCGGCATTGTTGACGAGGGTCGCGACATGCAGCCCCTCGGCCTCGATCGCGGCCACCAGCCCCGCCGGGGCCCCGCGCTCGGCAAGGTCGGCGGGAATGACGCGGACCGGCACCTCGAGCCCGGCGGCGATCTCTTCGAGCCGCTCCTTGCGCCGCGCGGTGAGCACGAGCTCTTCCCCGCGCGCCGCGAAGGCCCGCGCGAACTCGGCCCCGAGCCCCGACGAGGCGCCGGTGACGAGGGTGACGGGGCGGGGCATATATGCCTTGGGCGCCGCCCCTTATCCGAGCTCCGCCTTTTCGATCTTGCCGGGATTGGCCGGCGGCTCGCCCTTGGGGAGCGCGTCGACATGCTCCATGCCTTCTGTCACCTCGCCCCACACGGTATATTGGCCGTCGAGGTAGCGGGCGTCGTCATAGCAGATGAAGAACTGGCTGTTGGCGCTGTCGGGATCGGCGGTGCGCGCCATCGAGCAGGTGCCGCGGACATGCGGCGCGCCCGAGAATTCGGCCTCGAGGTCGGGGAGCTGCGAGCCGCCGGTGCCGGTGCCGGTCGGATCGCCGCCCTGGGCCATGAAGCCGGCTATCACCCGGTGGAAGACGACGCCGTCGTAAAAGCCCTGTTGGGCGAGCTCGGTGATCCGCTCGACATGGCCTGGCGCGAGGTCCGGCCGCAATCTTATGACCACGTCGCCGCCGTTGTCGAGCGTGAGAATGAGATGTTTGGCATCCTCGGCCATGACCTTCTCCCCTGCCTTGCTTCGGCCTCGACTTAGGGAGGAATGCGCGCCTAGGAAAGACGGGGCAGGAAGATGATGGCGAAAGTGAGATGAGCGACAGCGACCTCGACGCGCCGGAAGCGGCATCCGCCGCCCCCCATGACGAGGAGAACCGGCTGTCGTCCGGGTTCGTCCGCGAGGTCGTCGAGCGCGTCGAGGCCGGCGATCACGAGGGGGCCCGGGCGCTCGTCGAGCCGCTCCACCCGGCCGACATCGCCGACCTGTTCGAGCTCGTCGAATCGGAGGACCGGCGGCCGCTCGCCGCCGCGATCGCCGATCTCGTCGACGGCGACGTGCTGTCCGAGATGAACGACTGGGTGCGCGAGGAGCTCATCGAGGCGCTCGAGCCCGTCGCCGTCGCCGAGATGGCGCGCGAGCTCGAGACCGACGACGCCGTCGCCATCATCGAGGATCTCGAGGAGCCCGAGCAGCGCGCGGTGCTCTCCGCGCTCGGCCCCGACGACCGCGCCGCGATCGAGCAGGCGCTTTCATATCCGGAGGAATCCGCTGGCCGGGTGATGCAGCGCGATCTCGTCGCCGTGCCCGAGCATTGGACGGTCGGGCAGGTGATCGACTTTCTGCGCGCCACCGAGGAGCTGCCGACCGATTTCTGGGAAATCTTCGTCGTCGATCCCGCCCATCGCCCGATCGGCAAGGCCAAGCTCAGCTGGGTGCTGCGCACGCCGCGCAGCATCCGCATGGCCGACGTCATGCAGCGCGAGCAGACCATCATCCCCATCGACATGGACCAGGAGGAGGTGGCGCTGCGCTTCCAGAAATACGGCCTCATCTCGGCCGCGGTCGTCGATCCCTCGGGCCGGCTCGCCGGCATGATCACCGCCGACGACATCGTCCATATCGTCCAGCAGGAGGCGGGCGAGGACGTGCTGCTGCTCTCTGGCGCCGGCGAGGGCGACATCTACGAGCCGGTCGGCGACGCCTATCGCGCGCGGGTGCGCTGGCTGATCGCCAATCTCGGCACCGCGCTCGTCGCCTCGGCGATCATCGCCATGTTCGGCGCCGCGATCGAGAAGCTCGTCGCGCTCGCCATATTGATGCCGATCGTCGCCTCGATCGGCGGCAATGCCGGCACCCAGACGATGGCGGTCGCGGTGCGCGCGCTCGCCACCAACGAGCTCACCCGCTCCAACACCATGCGCACGATCATGCACGAAATCATCGTCGCCGCGCTCAACGGGGTGACGATCGCGGTGCTGATCGGCATCGGCGCGGGGATCGTTTTCGCGAGCAGCGCGCTCGGCATCGTCATCGCCGCGGCGATGCTGATCAACATATTGATCGCCGGGCTCGCCGGGGTGCTGGTGCCGGTGGCGCTCGACCGCATGGACCAGGACCCGGCGGTCGCCTCCTCGGTGTTCGTTACCATGATCACCGATTCGATGGGCTTTTTCGCCTTTCTCGGGCTCGCCGTGGCGAGCGGGCTGGTGGCGCTCTAGAAACCCTCGCTTGCGGGCCGCGCGCCTTGGCGCCAAAGAGGAGCCGATGGCGCTCCAATGACCAAGCTCGCCTATGGCTGCGAGAGCCTGGCCGATCTCGGCAGGCGGCTGCGGCGGCGCCACGCGGCCGAGGGCAAGGCCTATCTCGTCACCCGCTACCGGCCGCGGCGCCATGCCGAGATGATCGGCGGCTCGCTCTACTGGATCCTCGCCCACCGCATCGTCGCGCGCTCGGAAATCCTCGCCTTCGAGGAGGCACCGGAGGGGCGCACGCGGATCGTGCTCTCGCCGCGTCTCGTCCCCGTCGCCGGGCGGAGGAAACGCGCGCATCAGGGCTGGCGCTATCTCGAGCCGCGCGACGCGCCGCGCGATCTGGCGCAAGGGGAGGCCGATCTTTCCGCGCTGCCGCCGCGGCTGATGGGCGAGCTGACGCGGCTCGGCCTCGTCTAGCTTCCGCAGTAAATCTGGCCGAGCCCTTCGATGTCGACCCTACAGGCGGGATCGCCGAGGATCGCGACATCGCCCGAGCCGCGCGAGCGGACCCGCGCCTCGGCGGTCACCGCCAGCGTCACGGCGCCGGCCGTCGCGGCGTCGATCTCGGCGCGCTGGGCGGTGAGGCCCTCGGCTTCGAGATTGCCCGCGCCGTAGATTTTCGCCTCGATCTCCTCGGCCTGCCCCCCGAGCGCGATCGCCCCCGCGCCGACGATGCCGAGAGCGACGCGCTCGGCCGCGACCTCGCCGATCTCGATCCGGCCGGTGCCCTTGACCACCAGCTGGAGCCGGGGGCCGCGCGCCCGATCGATGCTGAGGATGCCGGGGCCGGTGAGCCGGCCCTCGCGAAATTCATGGCCGGTAAGAGCGATGGCGAGCGGGCCGGCATTCTCGCCCGGATAGCCGCCCCAGCCCGAACGTCTGGGCTTGATTCGCAGCACCTTGCCCTCGACCTCGATCGACACCCGCTCGAGCGCCTCGCGGCTGCCCGCCGCCACCGCGCTCGGCGCGCGGCCGGTGACGAGCGTCACCCGATAGGGGCCGGCAAGCTCGATCTCGTCGAAATCGGTGACGATGAAGCGGCGCTCGGCGGCAGCGGCCGGCGCCGCCGCGAGGAGCAGTGCGCAGAAGGCGGCGAAGAGGCTTTTCATGGCCCGGGATGATGGCGCGAAATGGTTAACGCAAAGACAAGATCCGCTCAGCCGCAATGCACGTCGCCCGAGCCCATGCGCGAGACGTCGCACTTCGCTCCGCCCTCGATGAAGACGTCGCCCGAACCCATCAGCGAGACCGAAGCGGCCTCGAGCACCCGCGCGCGCACGTCGCCCGAGCCCATGATCTCCACCTCGGCGGTCTCGGCGGCGAGCCCCGCTATGTCGACATCGCCCGAGCCCTGGATCGAGATGCCGACCTTGCGGGCGCTGCCGCCCGCCGCTCCTATCGATCCCGAGCCGGCGACAGCGAAGCTCGCGCTGCCGGCCTCGATGTCGTCGATCGAAAGATCGCCCGAACCGCCGACCGAGGCGGCGAAGGCGTCGCCGGCGGCGCGGCCGACCTTCATCTCGCCCGAGCCGCCGATCGAGGCGGCCGCTATCGCCGGCATCGAGACATGGACGGTGACCTTGTCGTTCCATCTCCAGCCGATGCTTTTCTGCTGGCCGATATGGAGGGTGCCGTCGCGGACCTCGATCTCGAGCCGGTCGAGATCCGCAGGGTCCCCCGACGCGCGCACGGCATGCGCGCCGCCGGTGGCGACGATCACCTCGTGGCTGCCCGCGAGCGCCACCGAATCGAACCCGCTGACGCCCCAGCTTCGCTCGCCGCCCCGACCGGCGGAGCGCGCCCCGTCTCCAGGTTCGGCGGGCGATTGGCAGGCGGCGAGAATGGCGGCGAACGGGATGAGAAAATGGCGCATGGCAGCCTCCCTGCTCACTAGCTGTGTTGCTCGCATAATACAGCAGCCGCGCGGGCGGTGCAAGCGGCAAAAAGGCGGACCGTCGCCGACCCGCCTTCATCTTCGGCCACGAGGCTGGAAGCGCCTATTTGGCGGCTTCCTTCTCCTTTTCCCGGTTGTAGATCGCCGCCGCCTTGTTGAGGATGACGAGGATCTTCTCCAGCGCCTTGGGCTCGTCGGAGCCTTCCATCGCGGCGAGCTCGCGCGCGAGGCGCGAGGAGGCGGCCTCGAAGATCTGGCGCTCCGAATAGCTCTGCTCGGGCTGGTCGTCGGCGCGGAACAAATCGCGCGTCACCTCGGCGATCGAGACGAGGTCGCCCGAATTGATCTTGGCCTCATATTCCTGCGCGCGGCGCGACCACATGGTGCGCTTGACCTTGGGCTTGCCCTTCAGCGTGGTGAGCGCCTCCTGCATGGTCTTGTCCGAGGAGAGCTTGCGCATGCCGACGCTTTCGGCCTTGTTGATGGGCACGCGCAGCGTCATGCGCTCCTTCTCGAAGCGCAGCACGTAGAGTTCGAGCTCCATGCCGGCGATCTCGCTCTGCTGAAGCTCGACCACCCGGCCGACGCCGTGCTTGGGGTAAACGACATAATCACCTACGTCGAAACTGAGCGCTTTGGCTGCCATAGTCCTGCCTTTCCAACGCGAAGGGCCGTAAAATCCTCCATCCTCCGGCCCGAGCGAAGGGCGGACGGCAAAGGTTTGATTTTGCGGCGATTCGATCCAGATTTCACCACCGCGGCGCGCGGATAGCGCCCGCTTCCATGACAATTATATAACATATTGCAGCGCAAAAAGCCAGCCGGGAAATTGCGTTTCGGCCCGCTTCCCGGCTTCTTTCGGCCTTGCCGGGTCAGTCCCCCTCGCCGGGATCGGGCGAGAAATATTTGTCGAACTTGCCCTCCTCGCCCTTGTGCTCGTCGGCGTCGTCCGGCGATTCCCGGCTGCGCGTGATGTTGGGCCAGCTTTCCGAATATTTGGCGTTGACCTCGAGCCATTTCTCGAGCCCCGGCTCGGTGTCGGGCAGGATCGCCTCGGCCGGGCATTCGGGCTCGCACACGCCGCAGTCGATGCATTCGGAAGGGTTGATGACGAGCATGTTCGCGCCCTCGTAGAAGCAGTCGACCGGGCAGACCTCGACGCAATCCATATATTTGCAGCGGATGCAGGCTTCGGTCACGACATAGGTCATCAGGCGCCTCCTCGACGCTCCTGCCCTAGTCCGCGGCCCGTCGGCTCGTCAACGCCCCCGGCGCCGCGCACGGGCGCGATTTCGGCATAGCAGGCACGGGCCTCCCCGGCCGGACCGCGGCGGTCGGGGAGGGCGAGGATGCGCAGCACCCGCACCCGTCCCCGGAGCGCGAAGACGAGGATGTCGCCGGGCATGACCTGCCGCGCGGGCCGGGCGACGACCCGGCCGTTCACCCGCATGCGTCCGTCGCGGACGAGCGTCTGGGCGCGCCCGCGCGTCCTGACGAGGCGCGCGCGGCACAGGAAGCGGTCGAGGCGCTGGCATTCAGCCACGCCGCTTGAGCTCGGCGAGCACGGCGAAGGGGCTTTCTTCCTTCGCCTGCGGAGCGCGCCTCCTGCGCGCGCGGCCACGCCAGATCCATCCGGCGCTTCCCTTGTCCGTGCGGCGGAAGCCGATGTCGCGCATCAGCCGCTCGAGGCTCCGGGGGCTGGTGGCGCCCGGCGCGTCCGGCGATCTGCGCCATCTCGGCGAGGCCCAGCCGGCGCCGGCGGCGGCCGTCGAACTTGGTCAGGCCGGCGAAGGCGATATGCGCGACGTCGAGGTTGAGGCCCATGCCGATGGCGTCGGTGGCGACGAGATAGTCGACCTCGCCGGCCTGATACATGGCGACCTGGGCGTTGCGGGTGCGCGGGGAGAGCGCGCCCATGATCACCGCCGCGCCGCCGCGCGCCCGGCGCAGCATCTCGGCCGCGGCATAGACCTGCTCGGCCGAGAAGGCGACGACCGCCGAGCGCGGCGGCAGCCGCGACAGCTTGGCCGCGCCACCGTAGGAAAGGGTCGAAAAGCGCGGCCGGCCGACGATCTCGGCCTCGGGAAGCAGCGCTTTGACCATCGGCCGCAACGCGTCCGAGCCGAGGATCATCGTCTCCTCGCGGCCGCGCACGCGCAGCATGCGGTCGGTGAAGACATGGCCGCGTTCGGGATCGGCGCCAAGCTGCGCCTCGTCGAGCGCGGCGAAGGCGAAGTCGTCCTCGCCCTTTTCCGGCACGGGCATGGATTCGGCGGTGCAGCAAAACCAGCGCGCGGCGGGCGGCACGATCCTTTCCTCGCCGGTGACGAGGGCGACCTGGCCAGCCCCTTTGATCGCCACCAGGCGGTCATAGACCTCGCGCGCGAGCAGGCGCAGCGGAAGGCCGATCAGGCCGCTCGAATGCGCGGCCATGCGCTCGATCGCGAGATGGGTCTTGCCGGTGTTGGTGGGGCCGAGCACCGCGACGAGCGGGGCCCTTGCGAACTGGCTCATGGCAGCGAAGATCGGCTTTGCCGGCGGCAAAAACAATGGCCTGGGGGGCGGACGAAGATCAACGGCTCGTCCGCCCACTCATCTCGTTTCGTCGCAGCGGCGCGAGGAAAAACGGCGGATTAGTTTGACTTTAACCTCATTTGTCCACAACCGGATTCCCGCACCGGCGCGTGCTTTTCGCGCCTGCGGGGACGGGAAGGCTTTCGGGGGACGCGCACCGAGTGTTTCAGCGCAGCGACATGACCGGCGGCGGCGGCGCGACCGCGCAATTGAGCCTGCGCGACGCCCTTGTCTGCGAGCCCGCCCCCGCGCCCTCCTTTGCCAGCGGACTGCGTGCGCGGCTCGCCGAGGCCGATCTCGTCGTCGATCTCGGGCTTCGCATCGGTTCGCGCGAATGGTTTCGCGGCCTCGCCACCTGCACCGCGCTGTGCTTCGGCGCGATCTCGCTGGCCCCCGACATGACCCCGGTCGCCGGCGCGAGCCCGGCGCCGATGGCCGACGCCCAGTGGGACCGGGCGCGCTCGCTCGCCTTCGCGCCGCGCGCCTATGGCGCCGACACCGGCCGCCGCATGGCGCCGACGGACGCGGTGGTTCCGCTCGCCGAAAGCCCGGAGCGCCCCAGCGTCGATCTCGTCGCCACGCTGGGCCGCGGCGACGGCTTCGCGCGGGTGCTCGAACGGTCCGGCGTGGCGGCCGAGGAGGCCCCCCGGGGCGCCCAGATAGTAGCCGCCCATCTAGCGCACGCCGACAAAGACCCCCGCACCCCCAAGGACCAGCGCCACCGCCCCCCCCCCC
>JBHJHL010000091.1:0-38121 GCA_050330935.1 Sphingomonadaceae bacterium
GTGGTCGCCGCGCTCGACGGCGGCGACCGGCTGGTCGAGACCGCGATCCGAAAGGCGGCGCGCTAGCAAGATCGCCCCGGCCCGCGCGCCGGCCCGCGCGCTGCGGCCAGCCGCCTGTTTCGCAAGAGCTTATGGGTTGCGGGCCGATGATGCGCTCGCCTATAGCCGGCTTTTCCGAACGGCGGCCTGTCTTCTCTTCTCGCGGAGCGGCCGCGCCGGGAGCGGCGACGATGGATATCGAGACCAAAACGGCCCGGGAAGACAGACCGGCGGAAGCGGTCGTCGACGAGGAGCTGATCGCCGAGCTCGAAAAGGCACTGCTCGAAGGCGCGCTTCCCGGCGAGACGGCCGGTCTCGGCGGGGAGGCGCTCACCGACGCGGCCGAATTCATCGCCGCGGTCGCCGCCCGCCGTCCTCCCGGCATTGCTCTCGTGCGGCTCGAATCGGCTGGCGGCACGGTCGGAAACCGCCGCATGCGGCTTGCCGTCGTCAACGACGACATGCCCTTCCTCGTCGACAGCGTCACCAATTCCATCGCCGCGCGCGGCCTTATCGTGCATCGGCTCCTGCATCCCGTGGTCTGCGTCGAGCGCGACGAGCGCGGGCGGCTGCGCGAGATCATGGAGCTGTGCGAAACCAGCGACAAGGCGCGCGAGTCGATCATGTATCTCGAGCTCGACCGCGTCGATGCGCGTGCCCGGCGCGAACTCATCTCGGATCTTCACCGGGTGCTCGCCGACGTCCGCGCCGCGGTCAAGGACTGGAAGAAGATGCAGGCGGCGATGCGCGCCGATGCCGGACGCGCGAGCGACGAGGAGGGGGCGGCGCTGCTGCGATGGTTCGTCGATCATAATTTCACCCTGCTCGGCCATCAGACCGAGCGCCCGGGCGAAGCTCCCGAGGATGTGCTCGGCATGTTGCGCATCCCGGGCGCGCCCCTGTGGGACGAAAGCGCGCTGGCCACCGCCATCGCCTATTTCGAGAAGGGCGGCCGCGCGCCGCTGCTCGCCAAGGCCGACCGGCTGTCGAGCGTCCATCGCCGGGTGCCGCTCGACATTCTCGTCCTTCCCCTGGGCGAGGACGGCGCGGTGACCGGCGTTTCGCTCCATGCCGGCCTGTGGACCAGCCAGGCGCTCCACATGCCGCCCGAGGACGTGCCGCTGCTGCGCGAGCGGCTGGCAAGGATGCAGGCCGAATTCGATTTCGATCCCAGGGGTCATTCGGGCAAGGCGCTGCGTCACGCGGTCGCGTCGCTGCCGAGCGATCTGCTGGTCGGCCTCGAATATGACGCGGTGCGCAGGCTTTCGCTCACCGCGATGTCGCTGGCCGATCGCCCGCGGCCCGCGCTGATGCTGCTTCCGGATTCGCTCGGCCGGCACCTGTTCGCCTTCGTCTGGCTGCCGCGCGACGAGCTCACCACCGCGCGCCGGCTGCGCATCGGCGAAATGCTGCAAAGCAGCACCGAGGCCGGGATCTCGAGCTGGTCGGTGGAGCTGGGGGACGGCGATCTGGCGCTGCTGCGCTACACGCTCGATCTCGATCCCGGCCGCGAGCTGCCCGACGCCGGGCGGCTCGATGCCGAGCTTCTCGACATGGTTCGCGGCTGGGAGCCGGGGGTCGAGGAAGCGCTCGGCGAGCTCGTCGGTCCGGCGCGCGCCACGCGGCTGGCGCTCGGCTATCTCGAGGATTTCCCCGAAAGCTATCGCGCGCGCACGCCGCCCGTCGATGCCGCCCGGGACGTGCTGCGTCTCAGCCGGCTGGGCGGGCCGCGGGCGCGGACGGTGCGCATCTACCGGCGCGACGCCGATCCCGAGCGGCAGCTGCGCATGAAGGCCTATCGGCGCGGCGGCGTCATTCCGCTTTCGGATGCGGTGCCGGTGTTCGAGAATTTCGGCCTGCGCGTGCTCGAGGAAGTGCCGACCGAGCTCAGGGGCGGAGAGCTCGGCCACATTCACGATTTTCTGTTCGAGATCGGCGCCGGCACCGCCGAGGAGGTGCTCGACCGCTCCGAGATGGTGGAAAAGGCCGTCGCCGCGGTGCTGCAGGGCAAGGCCGAGAACGATCCGCTCAACCAGCTGCTCGTCGCCGTCGGTCTGCGGCCCCGCGACATCGTCCTCTATCGCGCCTTGTTCCGCTATCTCAGGCAGACCGGCCTGTCCTACAGCCTGTCGACCGTGGTCGAGGCGCTGCGCAAGGCGCCGACCGTCGCGCGCGGGCTGATCCGGCTCTTCAACCTGCGCCACGATCCCGATTTCGAGGGCGACCGCGCGGAAGAGGAAAGCGCGGTGTGCAAGGAGATCCGCGAAGGCCTGGGCAAGGTGGCGGCGATCGACGAGGATCGCATCCTGCGCCTCTTCCAGGGCGTGATCATGGCGATGCTGAGGACCAACGCCTTCGCGCCCTCGGCCGGCGAGGCGCTCGCCTTCAAGCTCGAAAGCGCGCGCCTGCCCGATCTGCCCAAGCCGGTGCCGTGGCGCGAGATCTGGGTTTACAGCCCGCGCGTCGAGGGCATCCATCTGCGCGGCGGGCCGATCGCCCGCGGCGGCATCCGCTGGTCCGACCGGCGCGACGATTTCCGCACCGAGATATTGGGCCTCATGAAGGCGCAGCTGGTCAAGAACGCGGTCATCGTTCCGACCGGCGCCAAGGGCGGCTTCTATCCCAAGCAGCTGCCGCCGGTCGGCGACCGCGACGCCTGGATCGAGGAGGGGCGGCAATCCTATTGCGTGTTCGTCCGCGCGCTGCTCTCGATCACCGACAATCTGGTCGAGAACGAGGTCGTCCCTCCCGAGGGGGTTCACGTCCGCGACAGCGACGATCCCTATCTCGTCGTCGCCGCAGACAAGGGCACGGCGAGCTTTTCCGACATCGCCAACAAGATCGCGATCGATCATGATTTCTGGCTCGGCGACGCCTTCGCGAGCGGCGGCAGCTACGGCTACGATCACAAGGCGATGGGGATCACCGCGCGCGGCGCCTGGGTCTCGGTGCAGCGCCACTTCCGCGAGCTGGGCATGGACGTGCAGACCGATCCGGTTGCCGTCGTCGGCGTTGGCGACATGTCGGGCGACGTGTTCGGCAATGGCATGCTCCTCTCCAAAACCATCCGCCTCCTCGGCGCCTTCGACCATCGCCATATCTTCCTCGACCCCGATCCCGATCCGGAGCAGAGCTGGGCAGAGCGCAAGCGGCTGTTCGAGCTGCCGCGCTCGACCTGGGAGGACTATGACGAGAAGCTGATCTCGAAAGGCGGCGGCGTCTTTCCGCGCACCCAGAAATCGATCGACCTGTCGCCCGAGATCCGCGGGGCGCTCGGCGTCGAGGAGGAAAGCCTCGACCCCGCCTCGCTGATGCGCGCGATTTTAAAAGCGCCGGTCGATCTCATCTGGTTCGGCGGCATCGGCACCTATGTGAAGGCCCATGACGAGAACCAGCTCGACGTCGGCGATCCGGCCAATGACGATGTCAGGATCGACGGCGAGATGGTTCGCGCCCGGGCGATAGGCGAGGGCGCCAATCTCGCCATCACCCAGGCTGGCCGCATCGAGTTCGCTCAGCGCGGCGGGCGTGTAAACACCGATTTCATCGACAATTCGGCCGGCGTCGACTGCTCGGACAATGAAGTGAACATCAAGATTCCGCTCAACCGCAAGATGGCCGAGGGCAGGCTTGGCTTCGAGGAGCGCAACGAGCTGCTCGCGGCGATGACCGAGGAGGTCGCGGCGATCGTGCTCGAGGACAATCGCCTGCAGACACTCGCGCTGTCGATCGCCGAGCGCGGCGGGGCGCGCGCGCTGCCCTCCTATATTCGCGTCATCGAAATCCTCGAGGAGGGGGGGCGGCTCGACCGCAGGGTCGAAGGGCTGGAAGGCAATGACGAGCTGCTCCGCCGCATGCAGGAGGAGCGCGGGCTCACCAGGCCCGAGCTCGCGGTGCTGCTCTCGACCTCGAAGATGGCGCTGCAGGACGCGATCGAGGGCGGCGATCTCGCCGAGGATCCGCTGCTCGCCGACGATCTGTGCGAGGCCTTCCCCGAGCTGCTGCGCAAGCACCATGGCGAGGCGTTGCTCGAGCACCGGCTGCGCCGCGAGATCATCGCCACCAAGGTCGCCAACCGGTTCGTCAACCGTCTCGGCGTGCGCGCGCCTCTCGCTCTGACCGAGGAGGAAGGCGCATCGCTGGCCCAGACCGCGACCGGCTTCGTCGCGGTCGAAAACCTGTTCGCGATGCGCGCGCTGTGGCGCGATCTCGATGCGCTCGAATGCAGCGAGGACGTCCGCCTCGAGCTGTTCCAGACCGCGGCGGAGGGGATGCGGCTCCATATCGCCGACCTGTTGCGCGCGACCATGCCCGAGACGCAGCCGAGCGAGATCGTCGACATGCTGAAGCCGGGGCTCGATAAGCTCGACGAAGCGCTCGAAAAATTGCTTCGCGAGGAACCCAGGGCGCAAAGCGAGGCGCTGCGCGACCGGCTGCGTGAGATCGGAGCGCCGCAAGACGTGGTCGAGCGCGTCGCCCGCCTGTTCGAGCTCAACGGGGCGCTCGGCATCGCCGCGCTCGCGCAGCGCATCGATTGCGACGAGATCGCGCTCACCGAAGCCTATACGCGGTTGGGCGAGGCGCTCGGCCTCGATTGGGCGCAGTCGGCGGCGAACCGCTTCGTCGCCACCGACCAGTGGGAGCGGCTCTTGACCGCCGGTCTGGCGCGCGATTTCGAGCAGCTGCGCCTCGACTTTCTCGAACGCAAGCGCAGCGCCGATCCCGAGGCGGCGGTCGAGAAATGGGTCGAGGCCCAGGGCAGCAGGATCAAGCAGTTCCGCCGGCTCGTCGACCGCGCCCGCACCGCCTCGGCGACGACCGCGCCGATGCTCGCCCAGATCGCGAGCCAGGCGCGCGTGCTGCTCGCCCGCTGAAAGACACAGGGGGCCGTCCCTATTTCTCCGCGGCCCGCGCGAACAGCCAGCTCCGCACCGCGCTCGCCAGATTTACCGGCTCCGGCGCGTCGAGCCGGGCGGCGTCGATGCGGGCTACGAGCGCGTTGAGGGGGAGCTTCTCCGCCCGCGCCCGGGCCTGCAAGGCTTCCCAGAATATGGGCTCAAGGCTGAGCGAGGTCGCGTGGCCCGCGATCATGATCGATCTTTTGACCGGACCTCTTAACGTCCTTTCGCGCATCAATACATATGCTGGCCGCCGTTGATCGACAGCGTCGAGCCGGTGATGAAGCCGGCCTCCTCGGCGGTGAGGAAGAGGACGGCGCGGGCGATCTCCTCGGCCTTGCCGAGGCGGCCGACCGGGATGCGCGCGACGATCTTTTCGAGCACCTCGGCGGGCACCGCGGCGACCATGTCGGTGTCGATATATCCCGGGGCGACGGCGTTCACCGTCACGCCCTTCCTCGCCCCTTCCTGGGCGAGCGCCTTGGTGAAGCCGTGGATGCCGGATTTGGCGGCGGCATAGTTGACCTGTCCATATTGGCCCGCCTGGCCGTTGATCGAGCCGATATTGACGATGCGGCCATGGCCGCGCTCCAGCATGCCCTCGAACACCGCCTTGGCCATGTTGAAGCAGCCGCCGAGATTGACGTCGATGACCTGCCGCCACATGTCGCGATCCATCTTCTTCATCGTCGCGTCGCGGGTGATGCCGGCATTGTTGACGAGGATGTCGACAGGGCCGAGCTCGGCTTCGACCGTCGCGACGCCCTCCTCGCAGGCGGCGAAATCGGCGACGTCCCATTTGTAGGTCTTGATGCCGGTGCGCTCGCCGAAAGCCCTGGCCCTTTGGTCGTCACCGCCAAAGTTGGCGGCGATGTTCACCCCCTCGTCCCGCAACGCGACGCTTATCGCCTCGCCGATGCCGCGCGTGCCGCCGGTCACGATCGCAACCCGTGCCATGTTCTTCTCCTTTGGCTGATGGTCGAGCTATCGCCTAGGCAACGCCGGTCCAGCCGGCAAGTTCGGAAAGTACGATCGCGCGCAGCATCGCCATTCCCTCCTCGCTGTCGTTGAGGCAGGGAATATAGGCGAAGTCGGTGCCGCCGGCGGCGAGGAAGGTCTCGCGGCCGCGGATCGCCAGCTCCTCCAGCGTTTCCAGGCAGTCGGCGGCGAAGCCGGGGGCGAGCACCGCGACCCGGGCGAGACCGCCTCGCGCCAGCTCGTCGAGCTTTTCCTCCGTCGCGGGAGCAAGCCATTTGGCCTGGCCGAAACGCGACTGGAAGGTGACGACGAGCTCGGCCCCGAGCGCTTCCGAAAGTAGCCGCGCGGTCTTCCGGCAATGGCAATGATAGGGATCGCCAAGATGCAATGTCCGCTCGGGCATGCCGTGGAAGCTGGCGAGTATCGCTTCGGGTTTCCAGCCGAGGCCGGCGAGGAAGGCCTCCGCCGACCTGGCGAGCGCGGCGATGTAGCGCGGATCGTCATGATAGGGGGGCAGCGTCCTTATCGCCGGCTGCCAGCGCATCGCGCGCAGGGCCTCGAAAGCGGCGTCCCGGGCGCTCGCCGTCGTCGCCGCGCAATATTGCGGATAGAGCGGCGCGAGTAGAATCCGCTCGCAGCCGCGCTCGGCGAGCGCGTCGAGCCGTTCGGGAATGGCCGGCTCGCCGTAGCGCATCGCATGATCGACGATGATGTCGCCGCCCAGGGCGCGGGCCAGCCCTTCGGCCTGTCTCCGGGTGATCGCCGCCAGGGGCGAGCCGTGCTCGCTCCAGATCAGTTTGTAGGCTTCGGCCGAGCGCCGCGGCCGGGTGGTGAGGACTATGCCGCGCAGGAAAGGCTGCCATAGCAGCGGCGGCAGCTCGACGACGCGCGGATCGGAAAGAAACTCGGCGAGATAGCGGCGCACCGCCGACACTTCGGGCGCGTCGGGAGTGCCGAGATTGACGAGCAGCACGCCGATCCTGCCATGGGCGACCGGCGGGTGATCCCCGGACGGGATCATGCGATGCCGCCGAGACGAAGGGGCAGGCTGCGCAGCCTTTGCCCGGTGGCTGCATGGACCGCGTTGGCGATCGCCGGCGCCACCGGCGCCACGCCGAGCTCGGTGACCCCGCCCGGATCTTCGTCGCTCTCGGCGATGTCGACGAGGATGTCGGGGGCGTCGGCGAGCGTCGGCAGGCCGACCGCCTCGAGCGTGGCGATCCCCGCCATGCCCCTTGCGATCGCTATCGGCGCGCCGGTCGCGCCCGACATCGCGTGGATGACGCCTCCCTCGATCTGCCGGCGCACGATCGCGGGATTGATCGCCCGGCCGCAGTCGATCGCGCAGGTCACGCGCCTGAGGCCGATCCGCTGCGCCTCGCCGATTTCGATTTCGACGAGGCAGGCGATATGCGAACCGAAGGCGCTGTGCGCGGCGATGCCCATCGTGCTGCCCCGGGCCCCGCCGTCCCATCCGCCGAGCGCCGCGGCGTTCGACAGCGCCCGCGCGAGACGGGGGTTGCCGTTCAGCATCTGCATGCGAAAGGAGAGGGGGTCGACGTCCGCTTCGCGGGCGAGCTCGTCGACGAAGGATTCGGTGAAGAAGGCGGTGTAGCTGTGCGCCCCTCCCCGCCACAGGCCGGTCGCGAGGCCGATGTCGGCGGGAAGATGATCGATCGCCACCGCAGCGATGTCGTAGGGCGGCACGGCCCCGTCCGCCGCCGAGGCGTCAGGCCCGCCGCCGCCTTCATGGCCGCCGCCGGTGAGCCGTCCGATCAGCGAATCTCCGGCGGAAGGAACGGCGATCCGCGCCTGCCAGCCGGAGACGAGGCCATTCTCGCCCATACGGGCGATCATCTGCGCGCGGGCGGCGGGCCGAAAGCTGTCGTGCCGCGTCTCCTGCGACCGCGACCACATCAGCTGCACCGGCCGCTTCAGCTCGGCGGCGATATGGGCGGCCTGCTCGACCGCCGCGACCTCGGCCTTGCGGCCATAGCCGCCGCCGGCGAGCACGGGATAGAAGGTGACCCCGCTTTCGGACACGCCGGCCGCCCGCGCCGCCGCCCGCAGCGCGAAGCCAGGAAGCTGCGCCGGGGCCCAGATTTCGAGCCGGTCGCCGGTGACGCTGGCGGTCGCCGCGAGCGGCTCGATCGGGGCGTTGGCGGCGAGCCCGGTCTGGTAGCGCGCCCGGTAGAGCCGGCCTTGGGCGAAGCTTTTGCCGATGTCGCCGCGGGTGAAGACCCGCTGCCCCTTGCCGTCCTCCAGCGCCTGTTCGAGGCTGCCGGAAATCGAATCGTCATCGGCGAGCGGGCGGCGCGAACGAAAGCGCGGCCGCAAGGCCTTGGCTGCGCGATCGGCCGCCCACCAGTTGGTGGCGGCGACGGCGGCCCAGTGCGGAGCTTCGACGATGGCGAGGACGCCGGCGATCTTGCCCGCCGCCTCGCGGTCTATGCCAATAAGCTCGCTGTCGGGAAACGGCCCCTGGCGGACCGAGGCGTAGACCATGTCGGGAAGCCTGATGTCGGCGGCATATTGGGCAGAGCCGTCGAGCTTGGCGGGGATGTCGATGCGCGGCAGCGACCGTCCGGCGAGCCGCTGCGCTGCGATGGCGCGCGAGGGCAGCACGTCGGGAAGCTCGTGGCCGGCGGCCGCTTCGGCGAGCTCGCCGAAGGCGATGCGCTTATCGCCGTGAACGACGAATCCCTTGGCGGTGTCGAGCAGCCGCCAGTCGACGTTCCAGCGTTCGGCGGCGGCCATGCTGAGGAGCGCCCGGCCGGCCGCGCCGGCTTCGCGCAGCCTGGGTTCGAAGGCGCGGATCGAGGTCGAGCCGCCGGTCATCATCAGCGCGCTGCGGGTGGCATATTCCTCCGCCGCCCAGCGGCCGATGCCCTGCAGCGGCGAGGGCAGGTTGCGGGCCCGTTCGGAAGCGAAGATATGGTTGGCGTAAAGCGGCGAGATCGGCGCCGGCTCGACCGCCACGGTGCGCCAGTCGGCGCCGAGCTCGTCGGCGAGGATTTGCGGCAGGCTGGTATAGACGCCCTGCCCGAGCTCGATCTGCGGGACGACCGCGATCACCCGGCCGTCATTGCCGATTTTGAGAAAGGCGTTGAAGCGGGTCTCGCCGGGCGCGGCGCGGACATTGGGCTCATATTGGCGCGGCCACAGCGCGTAGGCGACGACAAGGCCGATCCCGGCCCCGCCGCCGACCAGCAGCGTGCGGCGGCTTATCTCGAAGGTCCCGCTGGTCATGAAGGATGATTTAGACAGGCGCTGTGCGCGCCGCCAGTCTCGCTCGGCGGCTCTCGCCCGCGACGGTCACGCCCCGCCTTCGGTTTCCGCCGCGTGGCGCCGGCGCAGGCTGAGCTTGTCGATCTTGCCGGTGCCGAGCTTGGGCAGCGGCGTTTCGGCCAGCCAGATCCGCGCCGGCTGCTTGTAGGCGGCGATGCGTCCGTCGAGAAAATCCCTGAGCTCCTCCTCGCCGACGCCGCTTTCGCTGTAGACGACCGCCGCCGGGACCTCGCCCAACCGCTCGTCGGCGATGCCGAACACGGCCGCCTCGGAGACCGCGGGATGGGCGTAGATTTCCGCCTCGACCTCCTGGCCACTGATATTCTCGCCGCCGCGAAGGATGATGTCCTTCTTTCTGTCGACGATATAGAGATAGTCCTCCTCGTCGAGATAGCCGATATCGCCGGTGCGGAAATACCCTTCCTCCGTCGTCGCCGCAGCCGTCGCCTCGGGATCGCGCCAGTAGCCGCGGAAATTGGCCGCCGACTTGATCGCGATCTCGCCGCGCTCGCCGGGCGGGAGTGGCTTTCCGCCGGGGTCCAGGATGACGAGGTCGACGAACGGCCGAAAGGGCCGGCCGGTGGAGGCGGGCTTGGCGGGATAGTTGGACCAGAAATTGCCGCACCCCACCGCGTTGGTCTCGGTAAGCCCGTAGCCGAGCGCGGGCTGGGCATGGGGAATTTTCTCGATCAGCCGCGCGACATGGGCCGTGGGCCGCGGCGCGCCGCCGGCGGCGATGTCGGTGAGCGTCGAAAGATCGTATTTCTCGCGCTCGGGATGTTCGATCAGCTCGAGGCTCATCGTCGGCACGCCGATGAAATAGGTGATCCTCTCCTGCTCGATAAGCCGCAGCGCCTCGCCCGCGTCCCATTTGGACATCAGGACCATCGTCCGCCCGGTGACGAAGCTGTTCAGGAACACCGGCACCTCGCCGGTGACGTGGAACAGCGGCACGTTGATGAGCGTGCGCGGCAGCGGCGGTTCGCGCCCCTCGCGCTCTATAAGTTCTTTAAGGACCATCAGCATGAGCGCGAAGCTGTAGACCCCCGTGGTCACCGCGCGGTGGGTCGAGACCACGCCCTTGGCGCGTGCCGTCGATCCCGAGGTGAAGAGGATCGTGGCATCGTCCTCGGGGACGATTTCGGGCAGCGCCGCATTGTCCTTCTCCTTTTCGAAGAGCGGCGCCAGCGCTTCCTCCGCAGGGCGGTCGACGGCGAGGGGGACGATCCCGGCGCCGGGTTGCGCTTCGGCGATCTTCCGTGCGCGGGCCTCGTCGGCGAGGATGAGTTTCGGCTCGGCGAGGGCGAGCGCGTGCGCAAGCTCGGGGACTTCCCACCAGCCGTTGAGAAGCACCGCGACGCCGCCGGGCTTCAGCACCCCCATATAGCTCAATATCCAGGCCGGGCTGTTGACCATCGCGATTCCCACCCGGTCGCCCTTTTGGATGCCGAAACCGGAAGCGAGCGCGCGCGCGACCCGGCCGGCGAGCGCGTTGAGCTCGGGAAAGCCGATCCGCTCCTCGCCGGCGACCACCGCCTCGCGATCCGGATAGAAGCCGGTGAAGGCATCGAAGAAAGCCGGCAGGGTGGCGGGGAAGCTCGTCACCAGGACATTGCCCTGCTCGTCCTCGCCGAGCGCGACGCGGCCGCCCTCGCCGGTGATCGCTGCCAACATCGCGTCATAGTCCTTGTCGAGCCCGCTTGGCATATGCTCCTCGCTCTTTGCCTTCGCCGCGCCCGTCACTATGAGGGCGCAAAGCCTGTGGGGAAAGCCTTGACCGCACTCGATACCGCCAGTCTCGCCGCGGGCGCAATCCGCTGGAGCGAGCTCGGCCTCGATCCGGTGGCCGTCGATCTCGGCGTCTTCGTGCTGCGCTGGTACGCGCTCGCCTATATCGCCGGCATCGTCATCGGCTGGTGGTATCTCATGAAGCTGATCGACCGGCCGGGAGCGCCGATGGCGCGCCGCCATGCCGACGATCTGGCGACCTTCGTCACCATCGGCGTCCTGTTGGGCGGTAGGCTCGGCTACGTCTTCTTCTACCGACCCGAATATTATCTCGCCAACCCGCTCGAGATCATCCGTATCTGGGACGGCGGCATGTCCTTTCACGGCGGCGTGATCGGGGTCAGCCTGGCTATGGTCCATGTCGCCAGGAAGGAAGGTCTCGATTGGCTGCGCATTCACGATTATGTCGCCTGCTGCGTGCCCTTCGGCCTGTTCTTCGGGCGGCTCGCAAATTTCGTCAACGCCGAGCTGTGGGGGCGGCCGACCGACCTGCCCTGGGCGGTGATCTTTCCCGCCGGAGGCGAGGTGCCGCGCCATCCGAGCCAGCTCTACGAAGCAGCGCTCGAGGGCCTGGCGCTGTTCGTGCTGCTGTGGTTTCTGTTCTGGAGGACGCGCGCGCGCTACCATCCCGGCAAGCTCACCGGGGCCTTTCTGCTCGGCTATGGGGCGAGCCGCTTCGTCGTCGAATTCTTCCGCGCGCCCGACGAGCATCTCACCGGTCTGGCGCTGGAATCGGGCCTGTCGATGGGCCAGTGGCTCACCTTGCCGATGATCATGGTCGGCGCCTATCTCGTCGCCACCGCCGCGAGCCGCGAGCACCGGCTCCAGACCCATCGCGGACATGCCGCGGGCTGAGGATCGGGCGTTCGCCGCCCGCCTCGCCGCGGCGATCGAGGCCGAAGGACCGCTGACGCTCGGCGACTATATGGCGCGCTGCAACGCCCATTATTATGGGACGCGCGATCCGCTCGGCGCCAAGGGCGATTTCATCACCGCGCCGGAGATCAGCCAGATGTTCGGCGAGTTGATCGGCATCTGGTTCGCCGACCTCTGGCGCCGCGCGGGAGCGCCGGGCAATGCCCGTTATGTCGAGCTTGGGCCGGGGCGCGGAACGCTGGCCGCCGACGCGCTCGGCGCGATGCGCGCGGCGCGCTTCGAGCCGCCGGTCGATCTGGTCGAGACGAGCGCCCTGTTGCGAGGGCTGCAACGCGAGGCGCTGGGCGGCGCGTGCTGGCATGACGGGGCGGATACATTGCCCGAAAATGCCCCGCTGCTGGTGGTTGCCAATGAATTTTTCGATGCGCTTCCCGTGCGCCAATATGTGCTGTGCGCCGAGGGCTGGCGCGAGCGGCGCGTGGGCCATCGCGACGGAGGTTTCGCGCCGCTCCTCGGCGAGCCCCTCGCGGCCCTTCCCTTCGCGCCGCCAGCGTCGAGGCAGGGTGCCGTATATGAGCATTCGCCCGCCCGTGAGGCGTTGATGCGCGCGCTGGCCGGCCGTCTCGCGCGCCAGGGCGGCGCCGCGCTCATCGTCGACTACGGTCATGAAGGCCACGCCGCGGGCGACAGCTTCCAGGCGGTGCGCGGCCATGGCTATGCCGATCCCTTTCTCGATCCGGGCGGGGCCGATCTCACCGCCCATGTCGATTTCGCCGCGCTCGAGGAAGCGGCGCGCGAGGAGGATGTTCGAGTCCACGGCCCGCGCTCGCAGGGCGAGTGGCTGACCTCGATGGGAATCGCGCTCCGCGCCGCCTCGCTCGCCAAGGCCTCGCCCGAGCGCGCGGAGGAGCTCGCCGCCGCGCGCGAGCGCCTCACCGGCCCGGGCCAGATGGGCAGATTGTTCAAGGTGCTCGCACTGACGCATCGCGAATGGCCCGAACCGGAGGGTTTTTGATGGTGGAGGCGGTTCGCGCCGCGGCGCTCGATCCTCTGCCGCACGGGTTCTGCGGCCGCCGCGGCGGTGTGTCGCAGGGCATTTATGAAAGCCTCAACGTCGGGCTCGGCTCGCGCGACGATCGCGGGGCGGTATCCGAGAACCGCCGCCGCGCGCTCGCCGCGGTCATGCCCGGCATGCGGCTGGTGACGCTCCATCAGGTCCATTCGGATCGCGCCCTGGCAGTCTCCGCTCCCTGGCCCGACGATGCCCGCCCCCATGCCGATGCGATGGTGACCGACCGGCCGGGGATCGCGCTCGGCATATTGACAGCCGATTGCGCGCCGGTGCTGCTCGCCGACGCGCAAGCGGGCGTGATCGGCGCCGCCCATGCCGGCTGGAAGGGGGCGCTGGGCGGCATCGTCGGCGCGGTTATCGAGGCGATGGAAGCCCTGGGCGCTGAGCGCGTGCGCATTGCCGCGGCGATCGGCCCGGCGATCGGCCAGCCTTCCTATGAGGTGGACCAGCGGTTCCGCGCGCGCTTTCTCGCAGAAGACGGAGCGAACGAGCGCTTCTTCCTGCCCGGCCGCGAAGGCCGTCACTGGTTCGATCTCGAATCCTATGCCGCCAGGCGGCTGGCCGAAGCGGGCGTCGCGCATATCGAGCCGCTGGGGCTCGACACCTGCGCCGATGAAGCGCGCTTTTTCAGCTACCGCCGCGCCACCCTTCGCGGCGAGACCGATTATGGGCGTCAACTGTCGCTTATCGCGCTGCCCGGCCGCGAGCGATGAGCGCTTCCCGCTGGGGCTTGTGGGGAGGCGCGGCCGCGTTCGCGGCGATGCTCCTCCTGCCGCCCCCCGCCGGCATGCCGGCCGAGGCGTGGCGCATATCGGCGCTCGTCGTCCTGATGGCCGTCTGGTGGATGACGCAGGCGATCCCCTTGACCGCGACCGCGCTTCTTCCCTTCGTCGCCATGCCGCTGATGGGGGTGATGGATGCGCGCGCCGCGGCCGCGTCCTATTATTCGCCGATCCTCTTCCTCGTCCTCGGCGGGGCGATGATCGCCCTCGCGATCGAGCGCACCGGCCTTCACCGCCGGCTCGCGCTCGCCATCGTCTCGCGCAGCGCGGGCACGCCCGCGGGACTGCTCCTCGCCTTCATGACCGCGACCGCGATCCTCTCGATGATCGTCTCCAACACGGCGACGACGCTGATCATGATCCCGATCGCGATAGCGGTATTGCGCGCCGGCTCGATCGCCGCGGGCGAGACCGAGGGGTTCGCCGGCGCGCTGCCGATGGGGATCGCCTTTTCGGCCTCGATCGGCGGGCTCGGCACGCTCGTCGGCTCGCCGACCAATGCCATCGCCGCCGGCATCATCGCCCGGCTCACCGAGCTCAGGATCGATTTCCTGATGTGGGCGATCTACGGCCTGCCGCTGGTCGTCGTCGCGATCCCGATCGCCTGGGCGGTGCTGCTCCGCGTCCAGCATGTCGCGGCGAGCGACTTCGATCCGGCGGCGGCGCGCGCCGGGATCGGCGATACGGGGCCCTGGACCCGGCCCGAAAGACGTCTCGTGCCGCTGATCGCGCTCGTCGTCATCGCCTGGGTGGTCGTGCCGCTGCTCGGAGAGGCGGTGCCGCAGGAGGCGGTGACGGACGGCAGCATCGCGATCATCGGCGCGCTCCTTCTCTTCGTCGTTCCCGACGGCACGGGCCGGATGCTGCTCGAATGGGGAGAAGCGGATCGGGCGCCCTGGGGAGTCATCATGCTGTTCGGAGGCGGGCTCGCGCTCGCCGCGGGCATCGGCGCCTCGGGGCTCGCCGAATGGCTCGGCGCCGCGCTCGAGCCATTGGGCGGCGTGCCGACGGTGCTGATCGCGCTCGCCGTCGTCGCGCTCGTCATCCTTGTCACCGAATTCGCCTCCAATGTGGCGACCGCGAGCGGCATGATCCCGGTGATCGGCGGCCTCATCCTCGCCACCGGCGTCGATCCGGCGCTGCTCGCCCTGCCCGCCGCGATGGCGGCGAGCTGGGGCTTCATGCTGCCGTCGGGCACTGGCCCCAACGCGATCGCCTGGGCGACCGGCCATATCGCGCTGCCGCGGATGCTCAAGGCGGGCCTTGTCCTCGATCTCGTCGGCGCGCCGCTGATCGTCGCGGCGGTGTGGACGGTTGCCGCCATCCTGCCGTAGGTCTAGGCCATGCCCGAAGGAGCGAGGATGGAAGACGAAGCGGACATCACCGGCACGACGCCGCGCCGCCGGCCCAAGCCCGACGTGCTCGAAGTGGGCGGGCGCAGGCTCAAGCCCTCGACGCTGATGATGGGTCACGGCTTCGATCCGGCGCTGTCGGAAAATGCCCTCAAGCCGCCGATCTTCCTGACCTCGACCTTCGTGTTCGAGAATGCCGCCGCCGGCAAGCGCCATTTCGAGGGAGTGACGGGCAAGCGTCCGGGCGGCGCCGAGGGCCTCGTCTATTCGCGCTTCAACGGCCCCAATCAGGAGATATTGGAGGACCGGCTCGGCGTCTGGGAGGATGCCGAGGACGCGCTCACCTTCTCCTCCGGCATGTCGGCGATCACGACACTTCTGTTGAGCTTCGTCGAGCCGGGCGACATGGTCGTCCATTCGGGCCCGCTCTATGCCGCGACCGAGACGCTGATCGGGCGCATCCTGGGCCGCTTCGGCGTCGGCTGGCTCGATTTTCCCGCCGGCGCGACCGAGCAGGAGATCGCTGACACGGTCGAGGCAGCGCGCGAGAAGGGGCGGGTCGCGCTCGTCTATCTCGAAAGCCCGGCCAACCCCACCAACGCGCTCGTCGACATCGAGGCGGTGCGGCGGGTGCGCGATGCGCTTTTTGACGGCGGGGACCGGCCGCCGATCGCCATCGACAACACCTTCCTGGGGCCGCTCTGGCAGCAGCCGCTGCGCCACGGTGCCGAGCTTTCGATCTATTCGCTGACCAAATATGCCGGGGGCCACAGCGATCTCGTCGCCGGCGGCGTGCTCGGCGCCAAGGAGCTCATGGATCGCATCCGCACCACCCGCAACACGGTGGGCACGATCACCGATCCCAACACCGCCTGGATGCTGCTGCGCTCGCTCGAGACGCTCGAGCTACGGATGACGCGCGCGGGCGAGAACGCGGAAAAGGTCTGCGCCTTCTTCCGCGACCATCCCAAGGTCGAAAGCGTCGGTTATCTCGGCTTTCTGAAGGAAGGTTCGCGGCAGGCCGACATCTACCGCCGGCATTGCACCGGCGCGGGCTCGACCTTCTCGCTCTACCTCAAGGGCGGGGAGAAGGAGGCCTTCGCCTTTCTCGATGCGCTCCGGATCGCTCATCTCGCGGTCAGCCTCGGCGGCACGGAGACGCTCGCCAGCCATCCTGCGGCGATGACCCATTTGTCCGTGCCCGACGCGCGCAAGCAGGCGCTCGCCATCACCGACAATCTGGTCCGCATCTCGATCGGGGTGGAGGACGCCGAGGATCTGATCGCCGATTTCGATCAGGCGCTGGCGGCGATCCCCGGCTGAACGGGACGATCGATTTGGCGTCCGTTTCCGCCTCCGAGACCGCCGACTTCTTCGAAGTGCATGAAGGCGAGGCGCGCACGCTGCGCTTTGTCGGCCCGATGGTGCTGGCGGCGCTCGGCGACATGCCGGTCAAGCTCGACAATCTGCCACCTGGCCCGGTGGTCGCCGATTTGAGCGAGGTCGAGCGGATGGATACGGTGGGCGCATGGGTCGTCCATCGTCTGGTGCGCGATTATGGCGGCCGGGTCGTCGGCGTCTCGGGCGACATGGGCGCGCTGCTCGAGCAGGTCGCCGAGGCCGACCGGCCGGTCGAGGTGCGCCCGCAGCATGGGCCGCCGCTCGAACGGATGTTCGCCCGCGTCGGCCATTCGACCTGGATCGCGGCGCAGACGCTGTTCGGTCTGATCGGCTTTTTCGGCTCGCTGATCCTCACCTTCGGGCGGGTCGTCGCGCATCCTTCGCGGCTGCGCGTGCACGAGATAGTCCAGCGCATCGAGGTCGTCGGCGTCCACGCGCTCGGCATCATCGGCCTGATGAGCTTTCTCGTCGGCATCGTCATCGCGCAGCAGGGCGCGGTGCAATTGCGCCAGTTCGGCGCCGAGGTGTTCACCATCAACCTCATCGGCCGTTCGGCGGTCAAGGAGCTGGGCGTGCTGATGACCGCGATCATGGTCGCCGGGCGCTCGGGCTCGGCCTTCGCCGCCCAGCTGGGCTCGATGAAGATCACCGAGGAGGTCGATGCGATGCGCACCATCGGGGTTTCGCCGATGGAGGCGCTGGTGCTGCCGCGGGTGCTCGCGACGCTGCTCACCATGCCGCTGCTTTCCTTCTACGCGGCGATCTGCGCGTTGATCGGCGGCGGGCTGTTCGTCTGGCTGTCGCTCGACATTCCGCCGATCACCTTCGTCCAGCGCATTCGTGAGGTGGTGCCGATCACCGATCTGTGGGGCTCGCTCATCAAGGCGGTGGTGTTCGGGACGATCATCGCGCTCGCCGGCTGCTTTCAGGGTCTGCAGGTCAAGTCCAATGCCGAGGAGGTGGGCCTGCGCACCACCGCCGCGGTGGTCCAGGGGATTTTCCTCGTCATCGTGCTCGACGCCTTTTTCGCCGTCTTCTTCACCGAGATCGGCTGGATATGAGCGCGCAGGGCGAACCGATCATCGATGTCGAGGGGCTCACCAACCGCTTCGGCGAGCAGGTCGTGCACGAAAATCTCGATCTCGAGGTCAGGCGGGGCGAGATATTGGGCGTTGTCGGCGGCTCGGGCTCGGGCAAGTCGGTGCTGATGCGCTCGATCATCGGCCTCCAGAAGCCCGATGCGGGAAATGTGCGCGTGTTCGGCGAGAATACCGTCGACCGCGATCAGGAGGATCTGCAGGAGGTGCGCAAGCGCTGGGGCATATTGTTCCAGGGCGGGGCGCTGTTCTCCACCCTCACCGTGGCGGAGAACGTCCAGGTCCCCTTGCGCGAATTCCACGGCCGCATCAACGAGAAGCTGCTCGCCGAGATCGCCGCCTACAAGATCGCGATGAGCGGCCTGCCGCCCGAAGCCGGCCCCAAATATCCGGCCGAGCTTTCCGGCGGCATGAAGAAGAGGGCGGGGATCGCGCGGGCTTTGGCGCTCGATCCGGAGCTGCTCTTTTTGGACGAGCCGACCGCCGGGCTCGATCCCATCGGTGCCGCCGCGTTCGACGCGCTGATCAAGGAGCTGCACGAGGCGCTGGCGCTCACCGTCTTCCTCATCACCCACGATCTCGACACGCTTTATGCGATCTGCGACCGCGTCGCGGTGCTTGCAGACAGGAAAGTTGTCGCGGTAGGGACGATTCCCGAACTTTTGGCCTTGGATCATGAATGGATAGACGAATATTTTCGCGGCCCCCGCGGGCGGGCGGCCCGATCGACGGCGCTGAACGGCGGCGTTGAGGCCTGATGGAAACGCGCTCCAACCAGGTGCTCGTCGGCGGCGCGGTGCTCGCCCTGCTTGTCGCGCTCGCCGCCTTCATCGTCTGGATGACGCAGGCCAGCGGCGAGGATCGCAAGGAATACGACATTTTCTTCCAGCAGGCGGTCGACGGCCTCGCCCGCGGCAGCCAGGTCGTCTATTCGGGCGTGCCGGTCGGGCAGGTTGAAAATATCGCCCTGATGCCGCGCAGCCCTGAATTCGTCCGGGTGCGGATCACCGTCCGCGAAGGCACGCCGGTGCTCGAAGGGACGACGGCGACGATCGAGGGCGTCGGCTTTACCGGCGTCTCGCAGATTCAGCTCGATCCCCCTTCGCTCGCTCCGGGGCGGCCCAATCCCGATCCGATCGTCTGTCCGGAGGAAAATACCAAAGCCCATTGCCCTTTCGGCGCGCCGGTCATTCCGACCAAGCCCGGCGCGCTCGGCCAGCTTCTGAACAGCGCCCCCGAACTGCTCGAGCGCGTATCGACGCTGACCGAGCGGCTCACCGAACTGCTCTCCGACACCAATCAGCAATCGATCGCTGCGATCCTCGAAAACAGCGAGGAGATCAGCAACTCGCTTGCCGCGCGGGGCCCCGAAATCGCGGCGACGCTCGCCGAGGCGCAAATCGCGATCCGCCAGACCGGCGACGCCGCGGCCGAGATCGGCCAGCTCGCCGACACCACCGACACGCTGCTCTCCGAGGATGCGCGGCCGCTGGTCAACGACATGCGCCTCGCGGTGCGCCGCGCCGAGCAGAGTCTCGAGAAGATCGACCGCACGGTGGCGACGACCGAGGAGGTCGTCGAGGAGGCGCGGCCGGGGCTGCAGACATTTTCGAAGCAGACCATACCCGAGGTCGGGCAGCTGGTGCGCGAATTGCGCGCAACCTCGAATGCGCTAAGCTCGATCGCGCGCAAGCTCGACGAGGAAGGGGCGGCCTCGATCCTCGCCCCGCCCAAGCTTCCCGACTATGAACCGGAGGACTGATTGAGCAAGGCGAGCCTTCCACTCTTCGCGGCGCTGCTGCTCGGCGGATGTTTGAGCTTCGGCAGCGATCCGCCGCCCGAGCTGATGACGCTCACCGCGCAAAGCGGGGTGTCGGAGCAGACCACGCGCAGCGCCCCGACGAGCGAGGCGATCACCGTGCTCACGCCGTCGGTGGCGCAGACGCTGCGCACGGTGCGCGTGCCGGTGCAGATCGACGCCACTTCGGTCGCTTATCTGAAGGACGCGCAATGGGTCGAGCAGCCGGCGATATTGTTCGGCCGTCTGCTCGCCGAAGTCGCCGCCGCCGAGACCGGCCGCGTCGTGCTGGACGAAAATCAGTTCGTTCTCGATCCCGGCCTGCGCATTTCGGGCCAGCTCCATCGTTTCGGGCTCGACGCGGCGACGCTCGAAGTCGTGGCGCTCTACGATGCCGGTTTCGAGCGCGACGGCGTCATCCGGACCCGCCGCTTCGAGGCCCGCGTCCCGGTCGCCGCCGCCGAGGCGCAGCTCGTCGCGCCGGCGCTCAACGAAGCGGCCAACCGGGTCGCGCTGGAGGTCGCGCGCTGGATCGCGATGCAGGGGCAGTGAAACAGGGGCGGGTAAAGATGCGCAGGCTCCTCGCTCTCGCTCTGGCCGTCTCGGGCTGTACGGCGATGGAGGAGGCGGATGTCGGCCCGTGGCGCCCGGCGCCGCGCGCCGACGCGCCCGATCCCTCGGCCGCGGTCGCCGAAGCGCCGGCTTCGGCCTGGCGGGAGGTAGATCCCGAAAACCTGCTGCTCGTGGAGCTGGCCGGGGGCGCCAGGGTGGCGATCGAGCTCGCGCCCGGTTTCGCGCCGGTTCATGTCGCCAATATCCGCCGCTTCGCGCGCGCGGGCTGGTGGCGCGACGCGACCGTCTATCGGCTGCAGGAAAATTATGTCGCCCAATGGGGCGTCGGCGAGAGCGAAAGGCCGCTCCCCGAAGGGGTCGTCGAGCTGCCGCCGGCGGAATATACGCGCCCGCTCGCCGGCCTCGATGTCCGGCCGCTCGGCAATCCCGATCCCTATGCGCCGGCCGCCGGCTTCGCGGAGGGCTGGCCGGTGGGCTACGATCCGGGCGGCCTGCGGGCCTGGCTCGCCCATTGCTATGGCGCGGTCGGCGTGGCCCGAGGCCTTGCTCCCGACACCGGCACGGGGAGCGAGCTTTACGCGGTCATCGGCCATGCCCCGCGCCACCTCGACCGCAACATCGCGCTCGTCGGGCGGGTGATCGGCGGGATCGAGGCGCTGACCTCGCTGCCGCGGGGAACCGGCCGGCTGGGCTTCTATGAACAGGAGGCGCGCCGGCTGCCGATCGAGCGCGTCGTCCTCGCCGCCGATCTGCCGCCCGACGAGCGCCCTTCCTATGAAGCGATGCGGACCGAAAGCGATGCCTTCGGCGACTATCTCATCGGCCGCGCCAATCGCGGCGGCGAATTCTTCACCGTCCCTGCCGGCGGCGTCGATCTGTGCAATGTCGGGGTGCCGGTGCGCGTCGCCCGATAGCAAGGGCCTCGGCGGCGATTTCGTCCGCTTCTAGGCGGCGAAGGCCTCCGCTTCCTCATAGGCGGGACGACGGCGATGCTCGACCCGCACCTTGGCGCCCATATGCTTGGTGTTCTCGAGCGGCAAGGCTGTGGCGCAAAAGGCACATTCGGCCATCGAGCGACCGATATACCAGTTGCTGCGCCCGCAGCCCGGGCAATGGTTCGCCGCGTCTTCGCGATACACGACATGATAGCCGCGACCGGCGGGATTGTGCGCGAAATATTCGCCCCGTCCCTGAATCATCGATCTCAACATGGCTCATATCCTTCGATCGTTTGACCGATAAAACGGGCCGCGAGTCGCGAAAGTTTCATGAATGGCCGACAACGGGGAGCTGTGGCTTTCGCGCCACAAGCGCCGATCCGCCGCGATTGTGGGCGGACCGCAGGCCCATGAGAGCGAGCGAGGATTTATTAAGAAGGCGGGATCAGTCGTCCTGCTTGCGCGCGCCGTTCTTGCCGCGCCGCTCGGTTCGTTGCGCCTTGCGCTGCTGGGCACGTTCTCTGGCGCGTTCGACGCGCTCGGCTCGTTGCGCCTTGCGCTCTTGCGCCCGGGCGCGCGTCGGGCGCCGCTGCGCCGCCGTTTCTGCGCGGCGTTCGACGATCCTTTCGCGGCGGGGCGCGGGGCGCTCGGAGACTCTCTCGCGGCGGGGCGCCGGGCGCGCGACGATGTTTTGCCGGCGCGGCGCGGCCGGCGAGGCGCCTGCGGCTTCGCTCCGCCTTCGCTCTATCCTTTCGCGCGCCGGCCGTGAACGCTCGCGGACGCCGCGGCGCTCGCCCTCCATGATGTCGAGATCTTCCCGGCGGAGGTCGCGCGCCGGTGCGACGACGGGGGAGGCGGCGACGCGCTCCTGGTGGCGGCGATGGTCGTAGTTCGATTCCCGGCGCCGCTCGTCGAGCCATTCGCGACGCTGGCGCAGGCGGTGGCGATAATGGCGGTCGCGGCGGCGTTCCCAATAGTCGCGGTGATGCCGCTTCCAGCGGTGACGATAGCCGCGGCGGTCCCAGACATAATGGCCCCAGCCGGGATACCAGTAATTGTCGTGCCAGCCGTACCAGCCGCCGTGGAAATAGGGATCGTAATAATAATCGTCGTACCAGGGATCGTAATAGCCACCACCATAGCCGCCATAGCCGTAGCCGCTGTGATAGCCGACCGAAACGCCGCCATATCCCCAATCGTCATAGGCGCAGCCCGAAAGGGCAAGCGCAGAGGCGGCGGCGATGAACAAAATGGGGCGGGCCATGGCTACTCTCCCGAAGAACGAAAATACGAGTCTTTCGGGGAGTTTACCTAAAAAAGCGGCCGTGAACAGCCGCTTAACTGTTTATTCCGGCTCAGGGGCCGGATGGCGGGCGGCGCCGGCCGCTGCAAAGGCCTATTTCCCCACGCCTTCTGTGTCTTTTCCGCTGCTTTTGACGGGCAGCGAGTCGAGGATGTGCCGGCGCAGCGTGCGCTCCTCGTCGAGCCGGCCGCTGCGGTGGGCTTCGGCCCGTTCGAACAGCAGCCGCACGAGCAGGGTTTCCGAGGGCTCCTTGCTCCACCCGCACTGCACCATGCTTATGGGGCGCTGGAATTCGGCGCCGAATTCGCCGTCCCGCTGCCATTGGACCTTGGCCTCGACGAGACCGATTCCGGGCACTTCGAGAGTGACATAGCCGCCGGTGAGCAGCTTGGCCTCGCATCTGGCGCGAAAGCCGAAGCGGGTGAAATCTATGAGCTGGACTTCGATGCTGCTCCATTCGTTCGGGTGCAGCCTGGTACGCGCATCGACCGCCAGACGTTCGACCTGACGGTCCGGACCATAATATGAGGGGCTCGACGAAGCCATGGCTGAATATCCCCGATAACCGGCCTTTTATCGCGATATGGGGTCAAGAAATGGTTAATCGACGGGCGCTGCCGCCCGCGCATCAGCGGGTCCCGCGCGGGCGGCGAAGAAGCGCTCTAGAAGAATCTTCCGCAGGCCTTCCGCGTCGCCATGCCTGAGGTTGGCGATATGACAATAGCGGAAATAGGATGCCCCGGCGCTGTCGGCGTGGAGGGTGGCGAGACCGAAAGCCCGCTGCACTGGGCCGCGCGTCACGCCAAGCGTCTGCAATTTGGAATAAGGCAGGATGTAGAGCCGGCGCCGCAGGAATCCCTGCCGCACGTAGAGCGCATGGCCGCCCAGCGCATAGCTGTGGTGGCGCCATTGCCAGGCGGCGAGGATGGCGGCCAAGGGAATGGCGAGCAGCAGCAACCATCCCGGCTCGCCGATCAGGGTCAGGGACAGTGCCGGGAGCATGAGGATCGCCCCGTAGCGCAGCGTCTGGCGCGCGATATGGCGCCGCGATACGCGCGTATAGCGTTCGGGAAGCGGCAGGACGCGCGGCTCGACCTCGCGGATGACGGGGAGGATTTCCTCGATCCTGGCGAATGGCGCCGCGACCTGGTGGCCCGAGCGGTGGACGTCGGCGCTCAGCGTCTGGAATTCCAGCCGATGCCAGCCGAAGCGGCGCGCTATCAGCCCGGTGCGGACGATCGGCAGCTGGATGCGGCGGATCGGGATCATCACCTCCGACAGGGTGAAAAGGCCCCGCCGCCGCCGCAGGCCGCGTTCGCTGCGCGTCAGCCGGAAGCGATAGTCGCGCAGCAAGGTGCGCACGACGCCGGCGATGACCCCGAGCAGGACGATGACGATGAGGACGGCCAGGCTGGCGATCCAGCTGAGCCCTCCATAGAGCGCCGATGCGGGCTTCAGCCAGCGCTCGGGATCCCAGATGTCGACCGGGAAGAATGGCTCGGCATATTGCAGCGCGGCGAGCAGGATCGCGAAATAGACCAGCGAGAAATTGAACAGGCCGGCGGTCAGCACGCGCTTCAGGTCCATCGCGAAGAGCAGCGGCTCGGCCGCCTCCTCCCCGAAGGCTTGCGCCGCGCCCGAGCCGTCGCGGCGGCGGCGGATGAATTCGCGCAGGCGCCGCGCCTCGGCGAGCTCGACCATGTCGAGCACGCCTTCGTCGCTGGCCGAGCCGCCGGTCTCGATCTTGACCTTGGCGGTGCCGAACAGCCGCGCGACAAGGCCGCGCTCGATATCGACGTCCTGGATGCGGGTGAAGGGAATGACCCGCCGCTTGCGCTCGAGCACGCCGCTTTCGATCACCAGCTCGTTGTCGCCGACCCCGTAGCGGAAGCGCGTCCAGACGAGAAACGAGATGAGCGCCGACAGGCCGAGCCCGGCGAGCGCCAGCAGCAGGATGAGTCCGAAGCGCGCTTCCGAGGCGAACCCCACCGCCGCCGGCATCGCCAGCGCGGTCTGGGGCAGCGAGCGCAGCAGCCCGCTCAAGAGCGTCGCCGGATGTAGCCTGCTGGTCGCCGGGCTCATGCCGGCTCGCGGCGAAGATCCTCGCGGATCTTTTCGCGAATCTCGTCGCGCATCGCCTCGGCGTCTTGGCGCAGCAGGCCGGGAAGCGAGACCGCGCTGCCGCGCGTGCCCGCGGTGTGGAGGATGAGCGTGCCGAGCCCGTAACGGCGCTCGATCGGGCCGCTGTTGACATCGAGATGCTGGACGCGGCCGAAGGGGACGACCGTGTAGCTGCGCGTCCACAGCCCCGAGCGGATATGAAGCTCGTCGGGGCGCATCGCGTAGCTCCAGCTCCGGTAGCGTCGGCGCGGCAGCCACAGGACGAGCGCCGCCGCGACGAGCAGCGCCGGTGCCGTCGCCGTGCCCGGCGGCAGAATGCCCTCGCTCGCCAGCGGCAGATCGACGAACAGCGCGGCGGCGAGGACGAACAGGGCGGCGAATATCGCGGCTCGGATTCGCAGGACGAAAAGCTGCGAGGGATGGAGCGGGGTCACGAAGCCGCGCTTAGCGCAAGCATCGGCACCCAACAATGGCGAGAAGTAAGCGCCCTGTTAACGATTGTGCGGCTAGCAAAAAGGGCATGCGCCCGTTGATGAACCTCATTCTCGATCCCGAGGAGCTGGGCGATCCGCGCACCTCCCCCGGGCGGCAATTGCTCGCCGAACGCTATCGCGCCCTCAAGCGGCAGGTGCCGCTGCTTTACCTGCTCGCGCTGGTCAACTTCATCGGCCTCTATTTCACCACCGAGCAGCGTTATGCGTTCGGGCTCAACGTTCCCACCATCATCGGCGTCGTAATCATCGTCAGGCTGGTTCACTGGATCGCGGGCGCGCCCTCGCGGCCCGACAGCGAGACGATCATCGCCGAGCTCAGGAAGACCTGGTGGATCGCCGCCTTCGTCAGCGCGCTCACCGGCGCCTGGGCGGTGATCGCGCTGCACGCCAGCCATGGCGGCCCGGACACCCCCTATATCACCCTGTTCGCGAGCCTCGTCGCGATCGGCTGCTCCTATGCGCTGACCGGCTATCCGGCCGCCGCCCGCCTGCCGCTGCTCCTGATCGGCGTGCCGCTCGCCATCTGCCTCATCATGGAAGGGCGGCCCGATCTCGTCAGCGCCGGCGTAAGCATCCTGGTGATGGCGCTCCTGCTCTTGCGGCTGATGCGCATCGAGGGGGCGCGCTTCACCGAGCTCGTCGCCACGCGGGCGAAGATCGGCGGCGAGCGCGAGCGGGCGCGAAGCGCCGAGCTTTCCGCCTATGCCGAAAAGGCCAAGGCGGACGCGCTCGCCTTCACCGATCTGCTCACCGGGCTCGCCAATCGCCGCGCCTTCCTCCAGGCGGTCGAGGACCGGCTGGCGCGCGAGGAGGGCAAGGGCTTCGCGCTCGTCCTCATGGACATCGACCATTTCAAGCCCGTCAACGACAGCTTCGGGCAGAATGTCGGCGATGCGGTGCTCAAGGCGATCGCCGAACGGCTCAAGGATGCCGCCGGGGGAGCGACCGTGGCGCGCATGGGCGGCGACGAATTCGCGCTTCTTTATCCCGTCTGCGCCAACCGTGCCGAAGCGGCGGCGCTCGCCAGCCAGCTCAGCCTGGCGATCGAGCGCACCATCCGCATCGAACGCAAGGAATTCCGTCTCACCGCCTCGCTGGGCGCGGTGTTCGTGCGCCCGGCCGAGAAGCTCACTTCGTCGCAGCTGCTCGCGCGGCTCGACACGGCGCTTTACGAGGTCCGCCGCGGGGCCGGACATCTCGCCCTCTATTCGCGGGAGATGGAGGCCGGCAAGCGCCGCCGCTTCGCGATCGAGGAGGCGCTTGCATCGGCGAGGCGGCGGCGGGAGATCGCGCTCCATTTCCAGCCCATTTTCGAGCTCGAGACCGGCCGGCTGGTCTCGCTCGAGGCGCTGGCGCGCTGGTCCGACCGCAAGCTGGGCCTGCTGCTTCCGAATGAATTCATCCCCATCGCCGAGCAGACCAACGTCATCGCCGACCTCGATCTCGAGCTGCTCGAAAAGGCGGCGCGCGCGGCGACCCGATGGCCGGAGGAGGTGTCGCTGTCGTTCAACCTCAGCGCCGCGCATATCTGCGCGATCGACGCGGCGGAAGCGATATTGAAGGTGCTGGCGGCCCAGAAGCTGGCAGCGCAACGGCTGAAGCTCGAAGTGACCGAGACCGCCGCGCTTTACAATTTTCAAGGCGCGCGCGACAATTTCCGCAAGCTGCAAGAGGCCGGGGTCTGCCTCGTGCTCGACGATTTCGGCGCCGGCTACGCGTCGATTTCCTATCTGCGCGAGATGCGGTTCGACGAGATCAAGCTCGATGGGTCGCTGGTCGCGGCGATCGGCTCGCGCAGCAAAGCGCGGGCTTTGCTCCGCGGCGTGCTCGAGCTGTGCAATTCGCTCGATCTGCCCTGCGTCGCCGAGCATATCGAGACCGAAGCCCAGCTCGCGGCCCTGCTCGAACTGGGCTGCCGCTACGGCCAGGGCTTCTTTCTCCAGCGCCCGCTCGAGCCCGAAGTCGCGCTCCATGGCGCGCGCGTCGGCAGCGGGCCCCCGCTTGCCGGCGGCAAGGCGCGCAGCGGCACCGGAGGCCGGGCCCGCCGGGCCTAGAGCGCGATCGCGACGGTCTTCAATTCGGTATAGGCCTCGACGCCCTCGCGGCTCGATTCGCGGCCGATGCCCGATTGCTTGTAGCCGCCGAAGGGCAGCGCCGGATCGGCGGCGAAGGGGATGTTGCCCCATATCATGCCCGCCTTGATCCGCGCCGCGAGACGGTGCATCGCCGAGACGTCGCGGGTCCAGACCGAGGCGGCGAGGCCGTAGCTCGTGTCGTTGGCGGCGTCGGCCACCTCGTCGAGATCCTCGAAGCGCTGGGCGGCGAGCACGGGCCCGAAAATCTCCTCGCGCACGACCGACATTTCGGGCTTCACGTCGACAAGGATCGTCGGGTTGACATAATAGCCCTCGCCGCCCGGCGCGTCGCCGCCGAAGAAGACGCTCGCCCCCTCCTTCCTGCCCTGGTCGATATAGGACATCACCCGCTCGTGCTGCTCGGTCGAGACGAGCGGGCCCATCATCGTGTCCTCGGCGAGGCTGGGACCCACCTTCCAGCCTTTGGCGTTCTCCGCCACCGCCTCGATCAGCCGGTCGAACACCTCGCGGTGCGCGAACAGCCGCGAGCCGGCGATGCACACCTGCCCCGAATTGGCGAAGATCGACCGCGCGGCGCCCGCGGCGGCGGCTTCGAGATCGACGTCGGGAAGCACGATCACAGGCGATTTGCCGCCGAGCTCCAGCGTCACGCGCTTCAGCGTCCCGGCGGCGTTGCGGCTGATGAGCTTGCCGACCTCGGTCGAGCCGGTGAAGGCGACCTTGTCGACCCCGGGCGATTTCACCAGCCGGTCGCCGGCGGTCTCGCCCATTCCGGTGACGATGTTGACCGTGCCTTGAGGAATCTCCGCCTCGGCGATCAGGTCGCCGAGCAGGAGGGCGGTGAGGCTCGTCTGCTCGGCGGGCTTGAGCACTGTCGTGCAGCCGGCGGCGAGCGCGGGGGCGATCTTCTGCACCGCCATCATCAGCGGGAAGTTCCAGGGCACGATCTGCGCGGCGACGCCGATCGGCTCGCGGCGCACATAGGCGTGGATCGCGCCGGCGGGAAAGCCCGAAGGCTCGATATGATGGCCGGAAAGCTTGGTCGCCCAGCCGGCCATGTAGCGCAGCGTGGCGATCGCCCGCGGCACGTCATAGCCCTGGGCGATGGAGCGCGGCTTGCCGTTGTCGATCGCCTCGAGCTCGCCGAGCAGCTCGACATTTTCCTCGACAAGGTCGGCGAGCCGGTGGATGCGGCGCTGGCGCTCGGCCGGCGGCAGCCCGGGCCAGCGGCCCTCGTCGAAGGCGGCGCGGGCGGCGGCGACGGCGCGGTCGACATCGGCGTCCGAAGAGTCGGCGATGCGCGCGATCTCCTTGCCGGTCGAGGGGTCGTGGACGGCAATGGTCGCCTCATGCGTCGAATCGACCCATTCGCCGCCGATGAACAGCTTGGGCTCGCGCTTCAGGAAATCGCGCGCGGCCTCGCTATATTCGGGCTGCGCGGCGATCTTCGGGCGGTCGGGGGTGACGACATCGTTCATGGAAGTTCTCCTTCGGAAGGCACTATATCGCAATGGCGCCGACAGGGGCAGGCCCGGGAGAAGGCCCCGGTCTCGCCCCTCTCACGCGCCGCGAAGGGATTGCCCGTTCACCTCGGGCGGCTTTCGTCGGCAGCCGGGCCGTCTTTCCCCTTCTTCGTCACCCCGGACTCGATCCGGGGGCCACCTTTTCCGGTGCCTCCAAAAGCAGATGGATGCCGGATCAAGTCCGGCATGACGCAGGGTGTCACGGGCCGGGACGCTTTCAGGCCAGCATGCCCCGCGCCTTCTCGACCAGCTTCTCCCGCGCTTCGGGGCTGTCCTCGCGCGGCGGGGCCTCGAGGCCCTTCTCGACCGCCGGCCGCGCGGCGATGCGCTCGATCATCGCGCGGGCTCCCCTCGCAAGCACAATTGGGGGCCGCGGGCGCCGCTTCAAGCCGTCAGGCGCAAAGCACGATCTCGTGGCCGAAATTGAGCCCGACGCGGCCCTGCTTCACCCAGCGCACATAGGCGACGATGCGACTGCAGCCTTCGAACTCGATGGTGACGTTCTCGCCGATGCGGGGGGGAGAAGATCGCATTCGATCATCGCTCCGCGGCTCGAAATGTTGATCACCGGCACGCAATGCAGATCGCCGCGAAAGGCGATGATCGCCCGCCGGACGAGGTCCGGGCGGCGGCGCTCCGAACGCTGGTCGACGCTCCGCGCGACGCAGCGCGGAATGAGATCGCCGGCCAGCACGGCAGGGCGCGCTTCGCTCGCCATCGTCGCCTCCTCGCGCCGATCATCGCCGGCAGAGGTTAGCGAATTGCTATGCTCGGCCGGAAAATCTTTCGGGACGCGGCGGGTTTCGCCGCCGCTGGCGGCCCGCCGATCGCGGGAACCCGGCGGCACGCTTCGTCGTTGCTGGAAAGGGCCGGAGTTCGCGTCGCCACCGCCGCCGGCCTCCAGAGGGAGGAAGCCATGACCGACGAGCGCAGCCGGGACGAAGAGCCCGAATTCGAGCATGACGAATATCACAGCGCGCTCGAGATCGACGACACCACCGGCTGGCGGCCGTTCATCGTCATCGGCCTCATCATCCTCTTCCTTGTCACCATGGTGGGTCTGTTCTTCGTCTATCAGGGCGATATGGAGCCCGATCCTCGGATCGCCGACCGCCTGAGGGAACAGCAGGAGGAAGCGGCCGAGGACGAGGCGGCGCTCGAGCCCGCGCTTCCTCCGGCCGGGGACCTTACGGTCGACGAGGATCTCATCGCCGACCCGGGGGCCGAGCCCGCGCTCGAGGAAATGCCCGCCGCCGGCGACGTGCCGCCGGGCGAGCCGCCTCTGCCCGCGGAGGAATGATCCGCCCGCCGATCACGGCTTGTCTCGGCTAGTGGCAAGGCCTTTTTGCCGCGCTCTATTTCGGCGTTGAATTGACTCCATTGCGGAGCAAATAAAAGCGGGCGAGACCTCGTTCCGCGCTTGGCGCCCGCTTGGGCGAAATCTTCCTCCCGTTTCTTCAAATCGTCGATTTATGTATAGTCGCGGTCGGGGGAGAGGTGGATTGCGAGTCGCTGTTCTCGATCGCCTATTACGGTTGTTCGCGAGCGTCGAGCGAATTCGCCCCTGGTATGGATGGCCTTTCCTGCTCGGCATTGCCGCGCTTGGCGGGATCAGGGTGCGTATGCGCTGGTCCAATATCTTCGATCAGCAGACGGTGCCGCCGGAGGTGCCCGAGCCCGAGGTCGACGTGCGCACCCAGCGCACCGCCGACGGCAGCTACAACGATCTCGAAAAGCCCTGGATGGGGATGAGCAAGACGCGCTTCGGCCGCAATCTCCCGCTCGCCGAATCCTTCGCCGAAAAGGGCGCCCGGGTGCTCGCTCCCAATCCCCGGACGATCAGCAACAAGCTTCTCGCGCGCCGGGAGTTCGTGCCGGTGCCGCATATCAACCTGCTCGCGGCGGGGTGGCTCCAGTTCATGGTCCACGACTGGTTCAGCCACGGCCCCAATGCCAAGGACAAGCGCCACCACGTCCCGATCGGGGAGGGCGACGACTGGGAGGAAGACCCGATGGTCGTCCTCAGCACCGAGATCGACCCGCCGAACGACGCCGATGCCGGCCGCCCCGACAGCTACACCAACATGGAGACCCACTGGTGGGACGGCTCGCAGATCTACGGCTCGGACCGGGTGAGGCAGAAGCTGGTGCGCAGCGACCCCCGCAGCGGCGAGCTGCTCGGCAATGGCAAGCTGTGGCTGAGCGACAGCGGCCATCTGCCCGTCTGCCCGGTCGCCGGCGAGGGAGGCAAGCAGGCGTGCGGCAAATTCGCCGGCCAGGAGCTTGCCGGAGTGACCGGGAACTGGTGGGTGGCGCTGTCGGTGCTGCAGACCCTGTTCGCGCGCGAACATAATGCGATCGTCGACCGCCTGGCCCTGGAATACCCCCATCGGGACGGCGAATGGCTGTTCCAGAAGGCGCGTCTCGTCACTGCCGCGCTGATGGCCAAAATCCACACCATGGAGTGGACTCCGGCGCTGATGAACTCGCCCGCGGGGCGGTTCGTCATGCGCGCCAACTGGTGGGGCTTCGCCGGCGAGCGCTTCCGCCGCGGCTTCGGACGGCTGGGAGCCAGCGACGTCATCTGGGGCATCGCCGGTTCTCCGGCCGACCATCATGCCGCGCCCTATGCGATGACCGAGGAGTTCGTCGCCTGCTACCGCATGCATTCGCTCATCCCCGACCATTTCTCCTTCCGTCGGGCGCGCGACGATGGCGCGCTGTTCGAGGCCGAAATGGCCGAGGTCTCGCACGGCGAGGTGTCCAGGCTCTACGAGCGGGCCCGGTTCGAGGACATCGTCTACTCGCTCGGCACCAGCCATCCCGGCGCGCTGGTGCTGCACAATTTCCCCAATTCGCTGCGCAAGCTCAGCATCGATCCCGAAAAGGGGATTTTCAACGATGTCGCGACGATCGACATCCTCCGCGACCGCGAACGCGGCATCCCGCGCTATTGCCGCTTCCGCCGGCTGCTGGGGATGAAGGCGCCGCGCAGTTTCGACGAGCTCACCACGGTGCCGGAATGGCGCCGCGCGGTCGCCGAAGTCTATGACGATATCGAGGATGTCGATCTGCTGGTGGGGACGCTGTGCGAGGCCTCGGGCGACACCCCGCCCGGTTTCGGCTTTTCGAGCACCGTCTTTCGGATTTTCATCCTCATGGCCTCGCGCCGCCTGCAGAGCGACCGTTTCTATACCGACGATTTCCGGCCCGAAATCTACACGCCGGAAGGGTTCGAATGGATCGCCGACAATGGCCTCGCCTCGGTCGTGCGCCGCCATTGCCCCGAGCTTGCCGATCATTTCGCCGGGGTGCGCAACCCCTTCTTCCCCTGGCGCAAGGGGGCCGAGCGATGAGCCGGCTGCGCATCGCGGGGCTCATCGATCTGGTGAGCGTGACGAGCCCGGCGGCGATCGCGCAGATCGCGAGCGATCCGCGCATGGATCGCCGCTACGAGGTGCGCGGCCCGCTCGTCAACCGGCTCGTCTGGCGGCGGCTGGCCAGCATTCTCAGCCATGAGGGCAAATTGCTGCCGACGATCGCGCCCCGCGAGGACCCCGAGCGCGGGCGCCGCCAGCGGGAGAGCGAGGAAATGCTGAGCGAGCGGGCGCGGCGGCTCGATCCCGCCGCGGTGCGCAGGCTCGCGGACTATGTGCGCGGCGGGGGACCAAGAAGCGATGCGGGAAGGCTCGCCCAGCAGGCGATCGGACGGCTGTTCGTCCCCGGCTATCGCGCCACCCCGGCGAGCTGGGCGGCGGCCGAGCTGCTCGAGGCCGGGGCGAGCTCGTTCAATCCCCTGCGCCGGCTCTATTGGGCGCTCACCGGCCGGGTCGGCAAGGCGCGCGCGCTGCTCGCGGCGATGGTGGCGGGCGACAGGACGGCGCTTCACGCGACCGGAATCGCCGTCCACAATCTCGCCGAATCGCTGGCCAATATGCGCGACCTGTGCGGCGATCCGGCGCTGCGCGCGCGGCTTTCCTCTCATGCCGCGGTCGCCCGGGCGCTCGTCGCTCCGGCGCAGATATTGCGTCAGCCCGAGGAGGCCGGAGAAACCGCCGGCGGGCTGCGCTTCGGGCGCGACAGCCTGGTGCGGCTGAGGCTGCGGGCGGCGCGCGCGCGCGATCCCGGGGCGGGCCCCCCCTTAATGCGCGGCAGCTGGAGCGCCTGCCCGGCGCGGGACTGGGTGCCGGCGCTGCTCGCCGCGGTCTGGCGGCAAGCGGCGAAGGAGGGCGGCGATGCCCTATGATGCCATTTTCGAGCCGCTCCAGTTTCGCCGGCTGGCGGTCAAGAACCGCGTTTTCCGCTCGAGCATTTCCGGCCGCTTCGACCATGAGGACGGCTCGCTCACCCAGACGCGCATCAACTGGGAATCCAAATTCGCCGCCGGGGGCGTGGGGGCGATCATCTCCTCCTATGTGCCGGTGCTGATGGAAGGCAGGATCATCGCCGGCTACGCCACCATCCACCGCGACGACTTCATCCCCCTCTGGGCCAAGCTCGGCGAGGCAGTGCGCGCCCATGGCGCCAAATATATCCTCCAGCTCAGCCATTCGGGCCGGCAGCTCGATCTGCCCGGCATCCACAACCAGCATCGCATTCCCTTGAGCGCCACCGGCCGCAGGGAGCCGATCAACGGCTTCCGCTGCAAGGCGATGGACAGGCACGAGATCGACCATGTCGTTGCCGCCTTCGCCGCCAGCGCCTGGCGCGCCCGCGAGGCGGGGCTCGACGGCTGCGAGCTGCATGCCGCCAACGGCTATCTGTTCGTTCAGTTCTTGAGCTCGGCGATCAACGACCGCGAGGACGAATATGGCGGGCCGCTTGAAAACCGCGCGCGCTTTCTGCTCGAAGTGATCGCCGCGATCCGCGACCGCGTGGGGCGCGACTTTCACCTTCAGGTGAAGCTCAACGGCGCCGACCACAACAACGTCCTGCCCTGGGAGCGCCACCGGGGGAACACGCTTCGGGAACAGATCGAGGTCGCCCGCTGGTGCGAGCAGGCGGGCGCCGACGGCATTCACGTCTCGACCGGATCGAGCTTTCCGCATCCGCTCAATCCCCCCGGCGAGCTGCCGATCGGGCTGCTCGCGACGACCTACGACACGATGATCAGCTCGGGCGACCATGGGCTGCGCAACTATCTGCTGTTCCGCTATCCCTGGCTGCGCTGGATCTTCCGCCGGATCTGGTATCGCCAGAAGAAGGGCCAGCCGGTCGAGGGGCTGAGCCTCGACGAGGGGCGCGAATTCAAGCGGGCGGTGACGATACCGGTGATCGTCACCGGCGGGCTGCAGACCGCCTCGGTCGTCGCCGGGGCGATAGAGAAGGGCATGTGCGACGGCGTCGCCATCGCCCGCTCGCTCATCGCCAACAACGATCTCGTCAAGATCTGGCAGGACGGCAGCGATCTGCCCGAACGGCCGTGCACCTATTGCAACCGCTGCCTCGTCAATGCGCCCAAGAACCCGCTCGGCTGCTACGAGCAGGCGCGCTATCCCGATTATCAGACGATGATCGACACGATCATGTCGATCTATTCGACCCATGCCGGGCTCAAGGTGCCCGCCGAAGCGGGGCTGGTGACGCGATGAACCGGGCCGCCTCCGACCCCTTGTCGAGAAGCGACACCGCCGCCGCCGCCCGGCGGGCGCGGGGGAGCTATCGGCGGGTGCTGTTTGTTGTCCTCGCCGCGGAATCGGCGGCCGGGCTCGCCTTGCTGCTGTTTCCCCTGTCGGCGTCGCGGCTGCTCGGGCTCGGCGCGGTCGAGGATGCATGGCCGCGGCTCGCGGGCTTGCTGCTTCTCGTGCTCGCCGCGCTGCTCGCCGTCGGCAGCGGCTTTCCCGACCGCGCCAAGCTCACCAACCTGATCGGGCTCGTCGGCCGCTTCGTCCTCGCCCTGCTGTTGCTGCTGCTCGGCGCCGGCCTGCTGTGGGCGGGGCTGTTCGAGCTTCTCGCGACGCTCGTTCTCGCCAGCCTCTATTTTTCGTTTTTCCGCGCCGAGCTGATGAGCCGGCCCTGAAAGGGAGGGACGCGAAGGGAAGATGGCCCGCATAGCTCTCGGCAAGCCCCGCTGGCTCTGGGTTGCGGCCGCGATCCTGGCCGCGCTCGCCCTGCTCGCGCTCGTCTTCGCCGTCGGCCTCTATCTCCGCTATGGCCGCGCCGATCAGTCGACGCCCTATTTCGAGGATATCGACGCCCATTTCAAACATGGCTCGATCGGCTCTGAAGTGGCGAGCGGCATTCCCTACTGGGCCTGGCAGGCCCTGCCCCGGCTGTTCCCGGAAGAGTTCGCCGGCCGCACCGACTATGCCGCCTTCGGCTTTCTCTACGACCGCGAGGCCGCGGGCGATCGCCGCGCGCTGCCGATCGGGGTCTCGCGGCGGCGCAGCCAGGGCGTCGACATGGTGTGGTTCAACTGCGCGGTTTGCCACGCCGGCACCTGGCGGCCGGATGCCGCGAGCGCCGCGCGCGTCGTCCTCGGCATGCCGTCGAACAATCTGGATTTCGGCGCTTTCGTCCGCTTCCTGCTCGGCACCGCGGCGGTGGATGCCCGCATCGGGCCGGCGGCGCTGGTCCGTGCCGCGGAGGAGGCAGGCGCGGATTTCGGCCCGGTCGAACGGCGGCTGTGGCTCCATTATATCGCGCCGCAGCTGCGCGAGGGGCTGCTCGATCGGCGCGCCCGGCTGCTGCCGCTGCTCGACATGCAACCGCCATGGGGGCCGGGACGGGTCGACACCTTCAATCCCTACAAGGCGTTGCAGCTCGGCATGTCGCCCGGCGACATGAGCGCCGAGGAGCGCGTGGGCGCGGCGGACTTTCCCTCGATTTTCCTGCAGCGCCCGCGCGCCGGCATGCAGCTTCACTGGGACGGAAACAACACCTCGCTGATGGAGCGCAACCTGTCCGCGGCGATCGGCGCCGGAGTGACGCCCGGGACGGTCGCCATCCCGTCGATCGAGCGGGTGGCCGACTGGCTGCTCGACCTTCGGCCGCCGCCGAGCCCGCTGCGCCCTCCCGCCGCGGCCGCGGCCCGTGGGCGCGACATCTATATGCGCGAGTGCGCCTCCTGTCATGGCTATCGCGGCGAGCAAGCCTATGTCTTCGAGGGCGAGCGCCTCGGCAAGGTGACCCCGATCGAGGAGATCGGCACCGATCGGGCGCGGCTCGATTCCTACACCGAGGCATTCCGCCGCCGCCAGCTCGACGAGATTTTCGAGGGCACCCCCTATGATTTCAAGCATTTCGTCAAGACGGGCGGCTATGCCAACCAGCCGCTCGAGGCCCTCTGGCTGCGCGGGCCCTATCTGCACAACGGCTCGGTGCCGACGTTGGCCGCGCTTCTCGCTCCGCCGGGCGAGCGGCCGACGGCCTATGTCAGGGGCTTCGACATTCCCGATCGCCGGCGCGGCGGCTTCATCGCGCCGCCCTGCGATCCTTCCGCCCCGCTGCGCGGCGGCGCGGGGCCGGGGCGGCTGCGCTTCTGCTTCGACACGCGCCTGCCGGGCAACGGCAATGGCGGGCATCTTTACGGCACCGGGCTGCCGGCGGACGCCAAAGCCGATCTCTTGGCCTATCTGATGACTTTTTGAGGGGGGCGGGTGACGGAGATGATCGCAGGAAGCGCACAGAGCGAAGTGGAAAATCGCCGGCGCATCTATCAATCGATTCTGGGCTTCAACATGCTGCTTCATCTCGGCATCGGCCTCGGCTGCATGTTCCTGCCCTATTTCGTTTCGGCGGTATTCGATCTGCCGCCGCCGGTGCCGAGCGGCTGGATCCGCGGCTGGGGGGCGACCCTCATCCTCGTCACCGCGCTTTACGTTCCGGGGCTGCGCCATCCGCTAGGCGTCCGCTACCCCAATATCGCGGGCATTTTCGGCCGGCTGTGGATGGCGACCATATGGTTCTTCATCGGCGGCGGGCTGTTCTGGTTCGGCGTTTTCGACCTTTGCTTCGCCCTGATACTGGCTTTCTTCTACCATCGGCTGGTCAAGTCCGCAGACCGGCGGGGAGCGGCGGCGCATGGCTGAGACCGAAGGGCTTCTCGTCAAATTGCGCAGCTCCGGCAATCGGGGCTTCGCGGCGGCGAAATCCCTGGGCGAGTTCGAGCCGATCCTGGAAGTGCCCCGGGGGACCGCCGACGCGTTCGGCCTCGCCTCCCCCGATCCCGCTGTCTGGGTGCGCGTCGATGCCGGCGGAGATGCCTGGGACCGCGCCCATCACATGATGGCGCGCGGCTTCGCCGCCGACGGCAACGAGGTTCTCGCCGCCGAGCCCGACATGGCCGAGCAATGGCCGATGTGGGAACGCGAAACCGAAGCGCCCTGCCAGCGCGCCGGGCAGAGCGGCAAGGGAGGCAAGGCCGTTGGCAAACCCGAGGGCTGGCACCTGCGCGACGAGTTCAGCGGGCTGCGCTCGGCCCGCGGCGAGGTTTCGGCGGAAGATCAGGCGAAGGTCACGGTCGTCCATCTCGATACCGGCTACGACCCCCAACATGTCACCTGCCCGCGCAACATCGACGCCGGCCGGCAGCGGAACTTCACCCGCGAGGGCAAGCCGGACAGCGCGATCGACGTCACGCCCACGGGAGGGTTGCTCAACAGCAGGGGGCATGGGCCGGGGACGATCGGCATCCTCGCCGGCGCCGAGCCCGCCGCGCCCATCGGCGGTTACGACGACGAGATCGGCGGCGCGCCCGATGTCGCCGTCATCCCGGTGCGGATCGCCAATTCGGTGGTGCGCCTCAGCACCGGCACGGTCGCCAGGGGCTTCGGCTATGCCGCCGACTGCGCTGCCGACATCGTCTCGATGAGCATGGGCGGTCTCGCCTCCGCCGCCGTCGCCGACGCCGTCAACCTCTGCTACGACAAGGGCATCGTCATGGTCACCGCGGCGGGCAATTTCGTCCGCAAGGGCAGGCTTTCGAGCCCCCGCTCGATCGTCTACCCGGCGCGCATGCGGCGGGTGCTCGCCGCCACCGGCGTGATGGCGGACGGCAACGCCTATTACGGGCTCGCCGCCGGCGAGCTTCAGGGCTGCCACGGCCCCGACAGCAAGATGGACACCGCGCTCGCCGGCTGGACGCCGAACATCCTGTGGCCGGAGCTCGGCTGCACCGATGTGATCGATCATGACGGCGCCGGCACGTCCTCTTCCACCGCGCAGGTCGCCGCCGCGGCGGCGCTGTGGATCGCGAACTATCGCGCAAAGCTCGCAAAATATCCCGAAGCCTGGATGAAGGGCGAGGCGGTGCGCCAGGCGCTGATGCGCTCGGCGCGCAAGACCACCGCCAGGCTTGACAAGGTCGAGGTACGCGAAATGCTCGGCGCCGGCGCGCTCGACGCGCGCGCCGCGCTCGCGGCCTGGCCCCTCGCGGCGGGAAAACTCGAAAAGGCGCCGGTGGCGAGCGCGTCCTGGGCCTGGCTGAGGCTGCTGACGGGACGCGGCGTGGGCGTCGCCGCGGCGGCCCTTGCCCCGCGCGAGCGGATGCTCGAGCTCGAAATCCTGCAGATCGCGGGAACGGAACAGGTCGAGCCCGAGCTGCGGGATATCGGGTCCGATCCCGAGGCGGAGGATGTTAGCGACAAGCAGCGCCGCCGCTATCTGGAAACCGTCCGCGACAGCGGCCTCGCCTCCAACAGCCTGCGGCATGCGATCGATCGCGCGCTCGGCGTGAGGACCCCCAGCCTCCGGAAGGTGAAGAC
>JBHJHL010000092.1:0-34916 GCA_050330935.1 Sphingomonadaceae bacterium
TGCCCGAGACGCTGCGCGAGGCTGTGCCCGAAGAAGCGCAGGCCAGCGATCTGCGCGAGGAAACCGCCGAGGATGCGCCCGAGCTCGCCGAGCATGACCGCGTCGCCGAGCTCGAGGCGGCGCTCGCGGCGGCGAAGCAGGAAGCGCTCTACGCGCATGCCGAGACCGAAAATGTCCGCCGGCGGCTCGAACGCGACGCCAAGGATGCGCGCAGCTATGCCGCGACCGGCTTTGCCCGCGACATGCTTTCGGTCGCCGACAATCTCCAGCGCGCGCTCGAGGCGATCCCCGAGGAGGTGCGCGACGAGCAGAAATGGAAGGGGCTGATCACCGGCATCCAGGCCACCGGCCGTGAGCTCGAAGCGGTGTTCAAGAAACATGGCATCGAGCGGATCGCGGCGATGGGCCTCGAACTCGATCCCAATTTCCACCTGGCGATGATGGAAGTGCCGAGCAGCGAGGCCGAACCCGGCACGATCGTCCAGGAAATGCAGGCCGGCTATACGATCAACGGCCGGCTGCTCAGGCCGGCCCTGGTCGGGGTCGCCAAAAAAGCCGAATAGCCGGGCTTTCTCCTTCCGGTCTTTGCGCGCAGCGCGGCGAACTCAGCTAAGGTTCAGCCGGAACGTTCTATCCTCCGGGCGGTTGTCCTGTTGAGTCTTGTGAGAAGGGTCTGTGCAATGAAACATCTAGTCCTTGCCGCCGCCGCGGCCAGTCTGTCGCTTCCGCTCGGCGCCTGCGCCGAAAATTACGCGGTCGAAGGCGCCGCGGTGGGCGCCGCTGCGGGCGTGCTCGCCGATGAAGTCGGCGTGGTCGATACCGACACCGCCACCGCCGCCGGGGTGGGCGCTGCGGTCGGCGCCGCGGTCGGCTATTTCATCGACAAGGACGATGATTGCGACGGCTATGACCGCTACGGCCGCCTCGACGACGATTGCTATGACGATTATTACCGGCGCTAGGACTATTCCCGTCGACCCTGCCTGAATCGTGACCCCGGCCCCGAGCCGGGGTCCGCCGTTCAATCGCCGGTCAGGATGCGGTCGACGAGCTGCTGCACCGTCGGCACGAAGCCGTTCGAGTAGAAGGGGTCATTCTGGAAGCGGAAGGCCGAATGGCCCGCGAACATGAGATTGTTGTCGACATCGCCGCCATGGGCGATGTCCTGCAGCGTCTTCTGGATGCAGAAGCTGCGCGGATCGGCGAGCCGGCCGGTGGTGTTCTTCTCGTTGTCCGCCCAGGATGAAAAGCTGCACTGCGACAGGCAGCCCATGCATTCGGCCTGGTCCTTGCGGATTTGCTTCTTCTCCTCGGGGCGCACGAAGACGAGCGTCTCGTCGGGGGTCTTGAGCGCCTCGGTATAGCCCTCGCCATACCAGCGGCGCGCCTCCATGAGGTCGCCCCGCGTGACCCAGAAGCTCTTCTTGCCGGCGATGCCGACATCGAGCTCGAAGGCATGGTCGCCGAGCGGCTCCTTGGTGAAGGCGATCTGCCGGTGCGAGCGCGCCTCGAGGTTGCGGAGGAAGCTGTTGCGCACCGCCGACGAGTAGAAACCCGTCGGCGAGAATTTGTGCAGCAGGATATCGCCCTCCTCGAGCGTCATCAGCTTCGCCTTCCACTTGTCGGGGATCGGGCTCTCCCGGGTGAGCAGCGGCCGGGTGCCGAACTGGAAGGCGATCTGGCCGAGCTCGGGATTGTCGATCCAGTGCTCCCATTCCTTCAGGTTCCACACGCCCCCCGCCATGACGATGGGAAGCTCGTCCGAAATCCCCTCGTCGCGCATCACCTCGCGCAGCGCCTTGACGCGCGGATAGGGGTCCTGCGGCTCGGTGGGGTCCTCGGCGTTGGAAAGGCCGTTATGGCCGCCGGCGAGCCAGGGGTCCTCGTAGACCACCGCGGCGAGCCATTCGGACGCCTTGTGATAGGCGCGCTTCCACAGCGCGCGGAAGGCGCGCGCCGAGCTGATGATCGGCAGATAGTTGACGCCGTAGGAGGCGGCGATCTCGGACAGCTTGTAGGGCATTCCGGCGCCGCAGGTGACGCCGGCGACGAGGCCCCTGGTGCGCTCGAGCACGCCGTGCAGGACGCGCTGCGCGCCGCCCATCTCCCACAGCACGTTGATGTTGATCGCGCCCTTGCCCGAAGCGATCTCATAGGCGCGCTGGACCTGCGCGACGGCGCCGTCGACGGCGTATTTGATGAGCTCCTCGTGCCGGTCGCGGCGGGTCAGCGAATGATAGACCTGGGGGATGATCCTGCCCTCATGATCGTAGCTGTCGGCATTGACCGCCGAGACGGTGCCGATCCCGCCGGCCGCCGCCCAGGCCCCCGAGCTTGCGTGATTTGTCGCCGAGACGCCCTTGCCGCCCTCGATCAGCGGCAGCACCTCGCGGCCTGCATAGCGGATCGGCGTGATACCCTTGAACATTCGTGGAACTCCAATATGGCCGTTCTATATAGCTGTCGACGGCAAAATTGCGCGAATTCTTTGCCCTCGCCTCAGGCCCTGAACGCGCGAGGGGCGCCGATGGCTTCGCCGTAGAGGCGCGCATAGGCGGCGATCATCCGCTCCTCGCCGAAACGCTCGCGCGCCTTTTCGGCATTGGCGCGCCCCGCCTGGACGCGCAGCGCCGGATCGCCGGCGAGCCGCGCCAGCACCGCCCCCAGCGCCTGTTCGTCGCCGGCGGGGACGATAAGGGCGCGGTTGGGGGCCGAGACCATCGCCGCAACGTCGCCGACCGCGGGCGCGGCGACCGGAAGCCCCGCCGCCATCGCCTCGATCAGCGAGATCGGAAACTGCTCGCTCCGCGAGGACAGGGCGAAAATGTCGAACAGGCCGATATAGCGCTCCGGACGGGGAAGAAAACCGGGCAGATGGACGCGCTCCGTCATGCCGCGGCGCCGCGCCTCGGCGCGGATCGCCTCGCGCTCCGGCCCATCGCCGACGATGACGAGGCGAGCATCGGCGATCGGCGCGACGGCGCGAACGAGCGCCGGCAGGTCCTTCACGCGGCGCAGGCCGGCGACGGTGCCGATCACCACCTCTCCCGCGCGGCGCGCGAAGCCGGGAATCGCGTCGGGATCGGGCGGGTGCGCGAAGCGCGCGACGTCGATGCCGTTGGCGATGCGGGCGATGCGGCCGGAAGGCTGGCCCCAGACGCGCCGGGCGATCTCCTCGAGACGCCGCGAGGGGACGACCAGCCGGTGCGCCGCCGACAGGCCGAGGCGGCGGTAGAGGTTGCGCAGCGGCTTCAGCTCGCCCGCCTCGTCGGCGTTGAAGCCGTCCTCATGATGGACGAGCGGGGCGCCGCGGAAGAGATAGCGAGCCATCACCGCGTCGAAGGCGCCCCAATTATAGGTGAGCACGAGATCGAAGCCGCGCATGTAGCGCGCCAGCCGGTAGAGGCGCCCCAGGCCCGGCCGGCCGGCGAGCGGCGGCGCGTCCTCGGGAAAGGCCGCCGCGACTTCGGGATCGATCGCCTCGCGCGCGGAAAATGCACCCGGCACGGCGCTCAGCACGGCATGGCGGGCGCGATCCCCGAAGGCGTTCATCAGCCGCACCGCGCGCGCCTCCTTGCCGCCGAGCGTGAAGGTGGAATGGCAATGAAGGATGCGGACCGGCGCCGCCATGCTCAGCGCCCGACCCTGGCGAGCAGCCGGTCGATGGCCGCCGCCGCGGCGGGCTCCTCCAGCGTCGGCGCATGGCCGACATCGGGCACCGTCACCGCTTCGAGGGAAGGCACGCGGCGCCGCATCTCGGCAAGCGTCCGCTCGCTCAATATGTCGCTGAGCTCGCCGCGCACGACGACGAGCGGCGTGCCAGAAAGGCTCTCGAAGGCCGGCCACATGTCGAGATCGGCGGGCGCCGCGGAGACCGCGAAGGGCTCGGCGATCTTCATGTCATAGTCGAGGACGATGCGGCCGCCCGGCGTCAGCCTGGCGAGCCGCTTGGCCATGACGAGCCAGTCCTCCAGGCGATAGTCGGGATAGGCCTCGCCGAACAGCGCGGCGATGTCGCGCGCGGCATGGACCCAGCTCGGCCAGCTCTGCGAACGGCCGACATAGGAGCGGATGCGCACAAGGCCCGCCTCCTCGATCTCGGGGCCGATGTCGTTCAGGAGCGCGCCGGCGATGCGGTCCGGGCCGGCGGCCGAGAGCAGCATGGCAAGCAGCCCGCCAAGCGAGGTGCCGAAGACGACGAAAGGGCCGAGCTTCAGCTCCTCGATCAGCGCCTCCAGATCCTCGACATAGCTTTGCGGAACGTAGGAGAGCGCGTCCTTCGCATGGCCGCTCTCGCCGCGACCGCGCAGCGACACGCACAAGAGCCGCCAGTCGCCGGCGAGCCTTTCCGCCACCCCTTCGAAATCGCGCGCGTTGCGGGTGAGGCCGGGAATGCACAGGATCGGCGGCTTGTGCGCGGGACCGGGATAGTCGCGATAATGGAGCTCGAGGCCGTCCTTCGAGCGCCAATAGCCGTCGCCCCAGCCGCCCCTCGCCTGGCGTGGCGGACTAATGCCCCGCCTCCTCCGCCGCGGCAGGCAGAGCGGCGGACGACGTCCGCGACCGCATCCACCCGCCGGCGAGCGCGCCCGCCATGCCGAGCAGCGTCACCGTCCATAAATACCAGCCGGGCCGGTTGACCGCCTCCGCGCTCGCCCCCTCGACCAGGCCCGCTATCGCGATCACCGCGGCGAGCGCCGCGGCATGGGCGAGCGGAGCGCGCGGCGCCAGCCGGGCGGCGAGCCAGCCGCCGGCGAGCGCGCTCAGAAAGGACAGCAGGAGATTGACGGCGACATAGGCCGCCCCCGGCTCGGCCTCGCCGCTCTCGCCGAGCAGGCCCGAGGCGAGGCTGGTGCCGACCATCGCCAGCAACACGACGAGAATGAGGGCGGCGAGCACCGCGCCGACCGATCGCAGCCAGATCATGACTCTCTCCCTTGTTAGCGCAAGTCGCTGCCTTGCGCCGGAGGCTTAGCACGGCGCCGCGATAAGGAAAGCGTCCCGCCGCCTTCGGAACCGCGAAGGCCGGCGCGGGCTTATGGGAGCATGGCCCTGCCGCCGCGCCCCAGCCGCTATCGTCCCCAACCCGCGATCCTCGAACTGGGCGAGGCCTTTTACGACAGGGTCGAGGCGGCCGACTTCCCGCAAGCCATCCCGCGCTTCCGCAACGACCGCTGGGCCGGGGCGGTGGGGCTCCAAAAGCTTTCCGACGAGCAATGGACCGCGCATTTCGCGTGCTTCGAGCCGCTGCCCGAAAATCTCGAAATGCCGCTCGCGCTCAAATATCACGGCCACCAGTTCCGCATCTACAATCCCGACATCGGCGACGGGCGCGGCTTTCTCTTCGCGCAGTTGGCCGACGGCCACGACCGGCTGCTCGATCTCGGCACCAAGGGCTCGGGCCAGACGCCCTACAGCCGCTTCGGCGACGGGCGGCTGACGCTGAAGGGCGGCGTGCGCGAGCTGCTCGCCACCGAGATGCTCGAAGCGCTGCGGGTCGACACCTCGAAGACCTTCTCGCTGATCGAGACCGGCGAGGCGCTCGAACGCGGCGACGAGCCCTCGCCGACGCGCTCGGCGGCGATGGTGCGCCTCAGCCACGGCCATATCCGCATCGGCACCTTCCAGCGCCTCGCCTATTTCGAGCAGACAGAGGAGATGGAAAGGCTCGTCGCCTATTGCCATCGTCATTTCTTCGAAGGCGAAGGCGCGGAAGGGCCGGCCGCCCTGCTCGACCAAGCGAGCCGCCGCACCGCGACGCTCGCCGCCTCCTACATGGCGGCGGGCTTCGTCCACGGCGTCCTCAACAGCGACAATATCAATATCACCGGCGAAAGCTTCGATTACGGCCCCTGGCGCTTCACTCCCTATTGGGATCCGGCCTTCACCGCCGCCTATTTCGACCATGCCGGGCTTTATTCCTTCGGTCGCCAGCCCGAGGCGATACAATGGGATCTGGTGCAGCTTGCCGTCGCCCTGCGCGCGCTCGCCGAGGCCGAGGAGCTGATGCCGGCGCTTCGGGCGTGGCCGGAGCGCTTCGACCGGGCGCTGCAGGCGGCCTTGCTCGCCCGTCTCGGGGTCGTCCCGCGCGGCGAGGAGAAGGACCGGACGATGCTGCGGACTTTCGAGCGGGCGCTGGCGGCGCGGACGGCCGAGCTCGACCGCGTCTTCTTCGACTGGCGCGGCGGCGCCCGACGCGGCTCCTCCCCGGCCGAGCAAGCCTATGAGGGGGAGGCCTTCGCGGCGTTCGGGGAAGCGATCGCCGCTTACGAGGCCGCACCCGGCGCGCTCGACCATGAATATTGGGCTGACGATGCGCCCTGTTCGATGCATATCGACGAGCTCGAGGCGATCTGGGCGCGAATCGACGAGGCGGACGACTGGGGGCCGCTCGAGGACAAGATCGCCGCGATCCGCAGGATGGGCGCGGCACATCGCCCGCTTGACCGCGTTGAGTGATCGATGCTGAGAATATAGCTCTCAGGAGAGACGGTTTTCATGGCATCCACATTGCGTTCGACCGAGCCCGCCACCGGCGATCATCTCTGGGAAGGCGAGATCGGAGACGTCGATGCCGAGGTCGCGGCGGCGCGCGAAGGGTGGGCCGACTGGGCCTCGCGCGCGCAGACCTATCGGGTCGAGGCGCTGCGCCGTTTCGCCAATGTCGTGCGCGGCAAGGCGGAGGAATTCGCCGACCTCATCGCCCGCGAGACCGGCAAGCCGCTGTGGGAGGCCACGACCGAGGTCGAGGCGGTGGTCAAGAAGGTCGATATCTCGGTCGCCGCCTATGCGGAGCGCACCGCGCAGCGCAAGCTCGAAGGCGCGCTCGGCACGCGGGTCGCGGTGCGCCACAAGCCGCATGGCGTGCTCGCGGTGCTGGGCCCCTATAATTTTCCCGCCCATCTGCCCAACGGCCATATCGTCCCGGCGCTGATCGCGGGCAATGCCGTGGTCTTCAAGCCGTCCGAGAAGACGCCGGCGACAGGCGAATATCTCGTCCGCTGCTTCCACGAAGCCAAAATCCCCGAAAATGTCGTCCGCTGCCTGATCGGCGGACCCGAGCAGGGCAAGGCGCTGTCGACCCACGACGATATCGACGGCCTGCTGTTCACCGGCTCGGCCTCGACCGGCCTTGGACTTCACCGCCAGTTCGCAGACACGCCGTGGAAGATATTGGCGCTCGAAATGGGCGGCAACAATCCGCTCGTGGTGTGGGACAGCGGCGACATTCCCGCCGCCGCGACGATCGCCGCGCAATCGGCATTCCTTTCCGCCGGGCAGCGCTGCACCGCCGCCCGGCGGCTGATCGTCAGGGACGGCGAGCATGAGCCGCTGCTCGCCGAGCTCAACAGGCTCGTCGACCGGATGATCGTTGGCGCCCCGCACGACCGGCCGGCGCCGTTCATGGGCCCGGTGATCGACAATGACGCCGCCGACCGGCTGCAGGAATCCTTCCTCGACCTCATCGTCAAGGGCGGCGTCGCGATCCGCCATCTCGACCGCCCGCATGAGGACAAGCCCTTCCTCACCCCGGCGATCATCGACGTCACCGATGTCGCCGCGCGCCCCGACGAGGAGATTTTCGGGCCGGTGCTGCAGCTTGTCCGGGTGCCCGATTTCGACGCCGCGATCGCCGAAGCGAACGATACCCGATACGGCCTTTCGGCCTCGCTCGTCGGCGGCAGCCCCGAGCTCTACGACCGTTTCTGGGCCGCCGTCCGCGCCGGCGTGATCAACTGGAACAAGCCGACCAACGGCGCGCCTTCGAACGCGCCCTTCGGCGGCCTTGGGCTGTCGGGCAACCATCGCCCGAGCGCCTATTATGCCGCCGACTATTGCGCCTATCCGGTGACCAGCTCCGAAGCGCAGGCCCCCCGCGCCTCGATCGGCATCGGCCTCGCCGATCCCGTGATGATCGAGGATTGAGTCCCCTCCCCGCACAGGGTCGGAAGGCCATAGCGGACCCATCGCTCCCGAATCCGAGGAGCGTTCCCTGGATTGCCGCGCCCGGGCCGGGCTCGCCGTGACGGCGCAGCCGCCCCTATCCCCTCGGCTCGGGAAGATAGGCTTCGTCGGCGACGTCGGAGAAGCGGGTGATCTTGCTCTCGAACTTGAGCTTCACCTTGCCGGTGGCGCCGTGGCGCTGCTTGGCGATGATGAGCTCGGCGAGCTGATAGACGCGCTCCATGTCGCGCTGCCATTGCTCATAGGCCTCGAAAATCTTGGGATCGTCGCCCTCGACGGGCCGCTTGGGCTCGCGCGAGGCGACATAATATTCCTCGCGGTAGATGAAGACGACGATGTCGGCGTCCTGCTCGATCGAGCCCGATTCGCGCAAGTCCGAAAGCTGCGGGCGCTTGTCCTCGCGCTGCTCGACGGCGCGCGAGAGCTGGGCGGCGGCGAGCACCGGCACGTCGAGCTCCTTGGCCAGCGTCTTGAGGCCGCGGCTGATCTCGGAGATTTCCTGCACCCGGTTGTCGGCCGAGCGGTTGCCCGTGCCCTGGAGCAGCTGGAGATAGTCGACGACGATGAGGCCGATGCCGTGACGGCGCTTCAGCCGCCGCGCGCGGGTGCGCAGGCCGGCGATGCTGAGCCCCGGGGTGTCGTCGATATAGAGCGGCAGATTTTCGAGCTCGGCGGCGGCGCGCGCGAGGTTGCGGAAATCGCCCTGGCTGATCCTGCCCATGCGCAGATTTTCCGAATTGATCCCCGATTGCTCGGCGAGGATTCGGGTGGCGAGCTGGGCGGCCGACATTTCGAGGCTGAAAAAGGCGATTCCCGCGCCAGCGCTCCTGGCGTCCTCGATGCCCTCCTCGCGGTCGCGCACGAGCCGCCGCGCGGCGCTGAAGGCGATATTGGTGGCGAGCGCGGACTTGCCCATGCCGGGCCGGCCGGCGACGATGACCAGGTCGCTGCGATGCAGCCCGCCGGTCTTGGCGTCGAGGCTGTCGAGGCCGGTGGTGATGCCGGAGAGGCCGCCGCCGGTGTTGAGCGCCTTTTCGGCCATGCGCACCGCCTGCGTCGCGGCCTTGGCGAAGCTCTGCACCGTCCCTTCCCCGCCGCCTTCCTCGGCGACCCGGTAGAGCGCCGCCTCGGCGTCCTCGATCTGCTCGCGCGGAGCGATGTCCTCGCTGGTGTCGAGCGCGGTTTCGACCATGTCGCGGCCGACCGTGACCAGCGCGCGCAAGAGGGCGAGATCGTAGATCTGCTCGGCGAAGTCGCGTGCCCCGATGATCGCCGCGCCGGTGCCGGTGAGCTGGGCGAGGTAGGCGGGGCCGCCGACCTCCTTCATCTCCTCGTCGCCATCGAACATCGGCCGCAAGGTCACCGGATTGGCGATCATGTTGCGGTCGATGAGCTTCAATATCCCCTCATAGATGCGGGCATGGAGCGGCTCGTAGAAATGGGCCGGGAGGAGCTTGAGCTGGATGTCCTCGGCGAGCCGGTTGTCGATCATCAGCGCGCCGAGCAGCGCCGCCTCGGCCTCGACATTGTGCGGCAGCGCGGCGCCATCGCCCCCGGCGGGCGAAAGGAGACGAACGGGATCGGCCATCGCCGCCCTTTTCGCGCGTTCGAGAGCCGGCCTCAAGCCGGATTAAGATGGTGGAGGGGCGGCTTCGAGCGCTGTCGATGCGCTGTGAACTTCGGGAATCGCCGGTGGATCGAGTGTGAATCGCGGGCGCCGGTTGTGGAGGGCGTGTGGACCAAGCTTGCCGCCGCGCACCGGCTCTGGCTATTCCCGGAGAATCATGGGGGAGCATCGCATCATCGCCGTCGATCTCGACGAAAGGAGCATTCTCCGGCGTCGCGAGGATATCGAGCGCGAGCGCCGGGTGGCGATCTTCGACCTGCTGGAGGACAATCATTTCAAACCGCTCGGCCACAAGGGACCGTTCCGCGTGCTGCTCCGGGTCGAGGAGGACCGGCTCGCGATCGACCTGCGCGACGAGGAGGGGGCCGAGCTCGACACCATCCGCGTGCCGCTGCAAAGCTTCCGCACCGCGATCCGGGACTATTTCACCATCTGCGAAAGCTATTTCAAGGCGCTGGGCAGCGCCTCGCCACACGCCATCGAGCCCATCGACATGGCCCGGCGCGCGCTGCACAACGAAGCCGCCGAGCAGCTCGTCGAAGAGCTCGAAGGCAAGATCGACCTCGACCACGCAACCGCGCGGCGCCTGTTCACGTTGATCTGCGTGCTCCACGTTCGCTAGCGGGTCTTCCGCCGTGCCACATATCAGCTGTTCGAGATCCTGCGCATGCTCGGCGCGCGGCTGCTCGACGCCAGCAGCACCCCGGGCAAAACGCCGAAGCTGATGGCGATGATCCTCGAAGGAGCGCGGCCGCCGGCCGGCGAGCTGGAAGCGATGCTCGGGGCATGAAGTCCCATGCGGCGGTTTGCCAGCATGGCCGGGGCTCGACTAGGAGCGGCCGATGACCATCATGTCGGACCGCTGGATTCGCGAGCGCGCGCGCAGCGACGGGATGATCGAGCCCTTCGAGGACGGCCAGCGGCGCGAAGGGACGATCAGCTACGGCCTGTCGAGCTACGGCTATGACGCGCGCGTCGCCGACGATTTCAAGATCTTCACCAATGTCGACAACGCGATCGTCGACCCGAAGAACTTCGCCTCGAACAGCTTCGTCGACCGCAAGACCGATGTCTGCATCATCCCGCCCAACAGCTTCGCGCTCGCCAGGACGATCGAATATTTCCGCGTGCCGCGCGACATCCTCGTCATCTGCCTCGGCAAATCGACCTATGCGCGCTGCGGAATCATCGTCAACGTCACCCCGCTCGAGCCCGGCTGGGAGGGCCATGTGACGCTCGAATTCTCGAACACCACGCCGCTCCCCGCCAAGGTCTACGCCAATGAGGGCGCGTGCCAGTTCCTGTTCCTCAAGGGCAACGAACCGTGCGAGACGAGCTACGCCGACCGCGCCGGCAAATATATGCGCCAGAAGGGCGTCACGCTGCCCAAGCTCTGATCGGTTATGCCGGCCCCTGCGCCGGGGCGGCGATCGGGTTCATTTCCGCTTGCGCGCCGAAGGGCCGACATTCCCGGGCCGTGCGCGGCCGCCTTGCGCGCGTCTGCGGCCCGGCCCGGAAACCTTTCGCGGCCCCCGCCGCGACGCTTCGCCACCGTCCGGCACCTCGAAGCGCAGGCCCCCGCTCACCGGGCTGGCCTCGACGAGCCTGAGCCGCAGCCTCTGCCCCGGCGCGTAGCTCGTGCCGCTTTCCTCTCCGGTCAGCGTCTGCGTCTTCTCGTCATAGCGATAATATTCGCCGCCGATCGTCGAGGCCGGGACCAGGCCGTCGCCGCCCAGCCCCTCGACGGTGGCGAAGAAGCCGAAGGGCTGGACGCCGGTGATCCGCGCCGCGACGATCTCGCCGACATGGCTCGCCAGATAGGCGGCGACATAGCGGTCGACGGTGTCGCGCTCGGCCTCCATCGCCCGGCGCTCGAGCTGGCTGATGAGCTCGCCGGTGACTTCCATCGCCGCCGCCTCCTCCGGCGCGAGGCCGGTCTTGGCGACCGCCGGGGAAAGTCCGCAGGCGCGGACCAGCGACCGGTGGACGACGAGATCGGCATAGCGGCGGATGGGGCTGGTGAAATGGGCGTAGCTGCCGAGCGCGAGACCGAAATGGCCGCCATTTTGGGGGGCGTAATAGGCCTGGGTCTGGGTGCGCAATATCTGCTCCATGATCTGGGGCAGGATGTCCGCCGAATCTTTTTCCTCCTCCCTTTGACCCTTGCTGCGCACGGCGGAATCGGGCTCTTCCGGGGCCCGGCCTTGGTCGGGGTGCGCCGCCGAGCGCACGCGCTCGATGATGCGGTTGAAGGTGGCGGGACGGATGACCTGTCCCAGCGTGAATTCGATCTCGAAGCTGGCGAGATAATCCTTGAGCGCGACGAGCTTCTCGCGCCCCGGCGGCTCGTGGACGCGGTACATGACCGGGGCCTTCTTCGCCTCGAGCGCCTTGGCGGCGGCAACGTTGGCGGCGATCATATAATCCTCGATCAGACGATGGGCGTCGAGCCGCTCGCGCGGGGCGACCGACATGATGCGCCCCTTCTCGTCGAGCTCGATGCGCCGCTCGGGAAGGTCGAGCTCGAGCGGCTCGCGCTTCGCGCGCGCCTTCGCGAGCGCCCGCCAGCACGCCCATAGCGGGCGGATAACGGTGTCGACGAGCCGCGGATCGACGACCGTCTCGTCGCCGTCGATCGCTGTCTGCGCCTCCTCATAGGGAATGTTCGCAGCCACCCGGATGACGGCGCGCGAGAAGCGCCAGCCCTCGAGCCGGCCGTCCTTCGCGATCCGCAAATGGCAGGCGAGCGCGGCGCGGTCCTCGCCGGCCTTCAAAGAGCAGACGTCCGCCGACAATATCTCGGGCAGCATCGGCACGACGCGATCCGGGAAATAGACGCTGTTGCCGCGCCGCCGCGCCTCCTTGTCGAGCGCCGAGCCGGGGCGGACGTAGAAGCTCACATCGGCGATCGCGACGATCGCGCGCCAGCCGCCCTCGCCGTCGGCTTCGGCCCAGACGGCATCGTCATGATCGCGCGCGTCGGCGGGATCGATGGCGACGATGGGAAGATGGCGCAAATCCTCCCGCCCTTCGCCAAGCGGCAACTTGGCGACGCGCTCCGCCTCGGCGAGCGCCTCGTCGGGAAATTCATGCGGAATGCCCTGCTTGTGGATCGCGATGAGGCTGAAGCTGCGCGGCGCGAAGGGATCGCCCAATATGCTGCTCACCCGGGCCGAGAGGCGCGGCCCGCGCCCGACCTTCTCGGCGAGCACGAGATCGCCCGCCTCGGCGCCCTCGGCCTGCGAGACCGGCAGATCGCGGCGCTCCTTCTTCTCGACCGGCTTCAGCCACAGCCTTTCGCCCTCGCGATGGAGAACGCCGAGCAGGAGCCGGCTGCCGCTTGGCAGCTTCTTCATGACATGAGCGAGATGGCCCTTTCCCTTCGCCTCGGTGCGGGCGAGGATGCGGTCGCCGGCCCCGAGCGCGGACTTGCCCTTGCGCTCGATCACCCGCAGGCGCGGGGCGGGGCCTTCGCCCTCCCACCGTTCGGGCACCGCCCAGACATCGCCGCTGTCGTCGGCGTCGGCGACGCGCAGCACCGTTACCCGCGGAAGGCTGCCGCCCTTGTGGAGGCTACGGCCGGACCCCTGCTCGATCGACCCTTCGTCGGCCATCGCGCGCAGCAGCTTCTTGAGCTCGACGCGGTCCTGCCCCTTGATGCCGAAGGCGCGCGCGATCTCGCGCTTGCCGGCAGGCCGCTCGGAGGAATCGAGAAAATCGAGGATCTGCTCGCGGGTGGGAAGGCCGGCGCGGTGGCGTCTGGGCATGGGCAAGAGATAGGGGCTGGGGCCGCAGCTGTCACTGCGCCCCGGTTACGGCCCACCCGCTCAAGGCTTTTTCGCGACCCCGACGAGCGCGGGCCTGAGCAGCCGGTCCTTGATCATATAGCCCGTCTGCATCTCCTCGACGATCGTCCCGGGCTCGGCCTCGTCGCTGGGAATCTCGACCATCGCCTGATGGCGATTGGGATCGAGCTCGCAGCCCCTGGCCTCGATGCGACTGATACCGTGGCGCTGGAAGACGTTTTCCATCTCGCGCATGGTCGCCTCGATGCCGGCGATCAGCCCGGCGAACTTCTCCTTCTCGCGCATCTCGTCGGGAACCGCGGCGAGCGCGCGATCGAGATTGTCCTTAACCGACAATATGTCGCGCGCGAAGGATGTGGCGGCATAATTGGCCGCGTTCGATTTCTCCTGCTCGAGCCGGCGCCTGACGTTGTGCGTCTCGGCCTGCGCGTAGAGGACGTGCTGGCGCACCTCCTCGAGCTCGGCCTCGAGCTCGGCGAGCCGGTCATGCTCCCTGAGCTCGGGCGCCTCCTCGGCCGTCTCCTCGCGAAGATCCTCGGCTTCCTCGACGCGCTCCTCCTCGTCCTCGCGCGCCTCTTCATCGTCGTTCATGCGATTATTCTCGATAATGTCCTGGCAGTGAAATCCACCATGGGCACGACGCGCGCATAGTTCAACCGAGTAGGGCCGATCACCCCGACGACGCCGACCAGCCGGCCGCCATCGCCGCGATAGGGCGAGGCGATGACCGACGATCCCGACAGCGAGAAGAGCTTCGTTTCCGAGCCGATGAAAATCTTCATGCCCTCGCCGGCGCGGGCGCGGTCGAGCAGGCGGGCGATATCCTCCTTGCCTTCCAGCTCGTCGAGGAGCTGGCGCACGCGCTCGAGATCGGCGACGGCGCCTTCGTCGAGCAGATTGGCCTGGCCGCGGACGATGAGCACCGGCCGGCGCTCGCCGTCCTCCGACCAGACGGCGAGGCCGCGGGCGATGAGATCGCGCGCCGCCCGGTCGAGCGCCGCCTTGCCGGCGCGAATCTCCTCGGCGAGCCGCATCCCAGCCTCCTGGAGCGTCAGCCCCGAAAGCCGCGCCGAAAGATAGTTGCCCGCTTCGGAAAGCGCCGAAGAGCCGGTGCCGGGCGGCAGCGAGACGACCCGGTTCTCGACCTCGCCGTCGGCGCCGACCATCACCGCGAGCGCCCTGTTCTCGGAGAGGGGCACGAAGCTGAAGCGGCGGATGACGAGCTCGCGCCTGGGCACGAGAACGATGCCGGCGCAGGCGGACAGGCCGGAGAGAACGGCGGTCGCAGCCGACAGCGCCTCCTCGATCGGCCCGTCCGCGGGCAGACCTTTCTCGATCGCCGCGCGCTCCTCGGAGGTGAGGTCCTCGGCCTGCATCATGCCGTCGACGAACAGGCGCAGGCCGCCCTCGGTCGGGACCCGGCCGGCCGAGGTGTGTGGATGGGAGAGCAGCCCGCGCTCCTCGAGATCCTGCATGACATTGCGGATCGAGGCCGGCGAGAGGTTCATCCCCGGCAGCCGCGAGACGGTCGCCGAGCCCACCGGCGCGCCGCTTTGGAGATAGGATTCCACGACGAGACGGAAGACCTCGCGCGCGCGGTCGGAAAGTTGGGAAATGGGCGGGGTCATGCGAAATATGTAAGCATCCTCTCGGCGAATCGTCACCCCGAACCCGTTTTTGAGGGCCCTTCTCCACCTTCCGAACGCCAGTCGGGTTGGATGCGACACACCTTCGCGATGACGTTTCGGGGTGGTGAGGATGGCGAGGTGCGATTAAGCCCCGTCCAAAGCCAAGCGGAGAACCCCCATGCGCCCTTCCGGCCGCGCGCCCGACGAGATGCGCGCCATCGCCATCGAGCCCGGCTTCGCCCGCCACGCCGAGGGGAGCTGCCTCATCTCCTTCGGCGACACGCGGGTGCTGTGCACCGCCTCGGTCGAATCGAGCCTGCCGCTCTGGCTGCGCGGCAAGGGCAAAGGCTGGGTGACCGGCGAATATGGCATGCTGCCGCGATCGACGCACACAAGAAGCAGCCGCGAGGCGGCGCGCGGCAAGCAGTCGGGGCGCACGCAGGAAATACAGCGGCTTATCGGGCGATCTTTACGCGCCGTCACGGACCTGGAAAAACTCGGCGAGCGCCAGATCACCCTCGATTGCGACGTGATCCAGGCCGACGGCGGCACCCGCACGGCGGCGATCTCGGGCGCCTGGGTGGCGCTCCGCCTCGCGATCGACGGGCTGCTGGCGGAGAAGCTGGTCGATGCCGATCCCGTCACCGGACAGGTGGCGGCGGTGAGCTGCGGCATTCACGCGGGAACGCCGGTGCTCGATCTCGACTATGAGGAGGATTCGACCGCCGGCACCGATGCCAATTTCGTGCTCACCGCCGATAACCGCATCGTCGAGGCGCAGGCGACCGCCGAAGGCGAGAGCTTCGAAGAGGAGCAGCTTTTGCGCCTGCTGAGGCTCGCGCGCCTGGGCTGCGGCGAGATTTTCGCCGCCCAGCAAAGGGCGGTGCGCGGATGACCGACGATCTGCCCTACCGCAAGCTCAAGCCCGGCAGGCTCGTCATCGCCAGCCACAATCCGGGCAAGGTGGCCGAGATCGCCGATCTGCTAGGACCCCACGGGGTCGAGCCCGTCCCGGCCGCCGAGCTCGACCTGCCCGAGCCGCCCGAGGACGGCGTCACCTTCGTCGACAATGCCGAATTGAAGGCGCGGCTCGCCGCCGATCTTTCCGGGCTCCCCGCGCTCGCCGACGACAGCGGCCTCGTCGTCGACGCGCTGGGCGGCGATCCTGGCGTGTTCTCGGCGCGCTGGGCGGGTCCCGACAAGGATTTCCGCCGCGCGATGCGGCGCGTTCACGACGCGCTGGAGGCGCTCGGGCCCGATGCCGGACGCAACGCCCATTTCGTCTGCGCGCTCGCCGTCGCCTGGCCCGAGGACGGCCAGTGCGAGATTTTCGAAGGCCGCGTCGAGGGCATGCTCGTCTGGCCGCCGCGCGGCGACAAGGGCTTCGGCTACGACCCGATGTTCGTTCCCGCCGGCCATGACGTCACCTTCGGCGAGATGGAGCCGGAGAAGAAGCACGCCATCAGCCACCGCGCCGACGCCTTCGCCAGACTCAAGGCGGGGTTGCTGGGATAATGGACAGCCCAATCGCGGTCCCGCTCGTCCCGGGCGAAGTCGAAGGGCGCCTTCTCCGACATGCAAGCGCCGCTCGACAGGCGGGGGACGAACGATCTTCGAGCAATCTGGCCCTCTACATCCACTGGCCTTTCTGCATCTCCAAATGCCCCTATTGCGACTTCAACAGCCATGTCCGCCGAAGCGTGGACGAGGCGGCGTGGCGCGGGGCGCTGCTCGCCGACCTCGCGCACGAAGCGGCGCTATTGCCCGGGCGGCGCCTCGGCTCGATCTTCTTCGGCGGCGGCACGCCATCGCTGATGCCGCCGGCGACGGTCGCGGCGCTGATCGACGCGGCGGCGGGACATTGGGAAATCGCATCCGACATCGAGATCACGCTCGAAGCCAATCCGTCGAGCGCCGAGGCGTCGCGCTTCGCCGGGCTCGCGACCGCCGGAGTCAACCGCGTCTCGCTCGGCCTGCAGTCGCTCGACGACGGGGCGCTCGCCTTCCTCGGCCGCGCCCATGACGCCGCCGAGGGCCTGGCGGCGCTCGACGCGGCGCGGAGGCATTTCGAGCGCCTCAGCTTCGACCTCATCTACGCGCTGCCCGGCCAAGGCGAGCGCGCATGGCGGGACGAGCTTCGCCGAGCGCTCGCCTGGGGCGCCGGCCATGCCTCGCTCTACCAGCTCACCATCGAGCCAGGCACGCGCTTTTCCTCGATGGTCCGGCGCGGCGAGCTGGCGCCCGCCGATCCCGACCGGGCCGCCGCGCTCTACGAGGCGACACAGGAACTGTGCGACACGGCGGGGCTCCCCGCCTACGAGATCTCCAACCATTCCCGGCCCGGCGAGGAGAGCCGGCACAACCTCAACTACTGGCGCTACCGCGATTATGCCGGCATCGGCCCCGGCGCGCATGGCCGGCGCGGCGGGAAGGCGACCGAGCGCCACAAGAAGCCCGAGAACTTCCTCGCCGCGGTGCGCGCGCACGGCCATGGACTTTCGCGCGAGGAGCCGCTCGTCCCGGCCGAGCGCGCGGCCGAGGCGCTGCTCATGGGGCTGCGGCTTTCAGAAGGCGTGGATCTGGAGCGGATCGCCGCGCTCGGCGAGGCGCCGGCGGCGGCGCTGGTCGATCTCGATCGCATCGGCTCGCTCGCCGAGCGGGGGCTGCTGCGGCGCCAAGGATCGCGGATCGCAGTCACCGCCGAGGGGCGGCTGCTTACCGATGCGATCCTCGCCGCGATCGTCCGCTAATCGAAGCGGGCCGGCGCCGGCGAGACGATGCGGGGGCCGGTGGCGGTCACCTCCTCGACCTGCAACGCGCGCTCCGCCAGCCCCGAGCGCATGAAGCGGAACGGCCCGTCGACGCCGCTGAAGCCGCCGGGATCGACGAGCTCGCGCTCGGGGAAGCGCGCGCCCCGATCCCACGCCTCGCCGACGCGGATCGCGAGCAGCACCGCGTCATAGCCGAGGCTCGCGAGACGATAGGGCGCCGACCCGTAGCGCGCCCGGTAGCGGCTGCCGAGCTGCTCGAACATCGTGTCGGGCACCGCCGCGAACCAGGCGCCACGCAGCGCCTCATTCTCGCCGAGGCCGGCTTCGACATTCCACAACTCGGTACCCAATATCTGCGCCCGGCTGGACGGCCCGCGGCGGATCAGCGGCGCCGCCACCCCGGCGATGCGGCCATTGTCGGCGATCAGCACCGCATCGAAGCCGGCCTGGACGTTGAGCTTGCGGGCCGCCTCGCGCAACGCCTCGGAGTTGCGCGGATATTCCTGCATCGCGACGACCTCGCCGCGGCCCCCGTCGAGCTCCTCGTAGAGCGCGCGATAGGCGCGGCGGCCATATTCGCCCTCGGGGACCAGCGCGGCGAAGCGGGCGAGATTTCGCGAGCGCGCATAACGGGTGACGCGCTCGATCGACTGGGCCGGGGTGAAGCCGAGCACATAGACGCCATTGCCGGCGACGCTGCTGTCGTTGGAGAAGGCGAGCACGGGAACGCTCGCACGTCGGGCGACGGGCGCCGCGGCCTGCACATCCTCGGCGAGCAGCGGCCCGAGGAACAGCCCCGCGCCGTCGGCGAGCGCCTCGTTGGCGGCGGCCGCGGCACCGCCCCTGGCGGTGTCGTAGATGCTGAGCCGGATGTCGTCACTGCCGGCGTCGAGCAAAGCCATGTTGGCGGCATTGGCGATCGAGCGCCCGACCGGCGCATTCTCTCCGCTGAGCGGAACGAGCACCGCGACCAAATTGCGCTCGTCGGCGCGCGCTTGCGGCGGCGCCTGCGTCTCGGGCGGCGGAGGCGCCGCTTCGACGGGCGGCCGCTCGTCGCGGTCGGCGCCGTCGGGAATGAGCTCGCAGCCGCCGAGCGCGGCGATGAGCAGGGCCGCCGCCAGGCTCTTCAGTCGAGGCCATGCTTGCCGGCGCCGTTCATGCTCTGCCATGTTCCGATTCGCCCTATGAGCCAACTGCTTCCACCCGGCCTTTACATCGTCGCGACGCCGATCGGCAATCTTTCGGACATCACGTTCCGGGCCGCCGAAATCCTCCGCGCGGCCGACATCATCGCCGCCGAGGACAAGCGCGTGACGGCGAAGCTCCTCGCGCATATCGGCGCCGACACGCCGATGCGCGCCTATCACGACCATAGCGGCCCGAAGGAGCGCGCGGACCTGATCGAGGCGATGGCCGAGAAAGCGGTGGCGCTGGTCTCCGACGCCGGAACGCCGCTCGTCTCCGATCCCGGCTACCGGCTGGTGCGCGAGGCGCGCGCCGCGGGCCGCATGGTGACGACCGCGCCGGGCCCCAGCGCCGCGATCGCCGCGCTGACATTGTCCGGCCTGCCGACCGACCGATTCCTCTTCGCCGGCTTCCTCCCCGCCAAGGCGAAGGCGCGGAGCGAAGCGATCGCCGGGCTGGCGGAGGCGCGCGCGACGCTCATCCTCCAAGAGCGCGCGAAAAGGGTGGGCGCGGCGCTCGCCGCGCTCGCCGAAGGGCTCGGCGCGCGCGAGGCGGCGGTCGTGCGCGAGATCAGCAAAAGGCACGAGGAGGTGGCCACCGGGCCGCTCGGCGAGCTTGCCCGGCGCTATGCCGACGCGCCGCCCAGAGGCGAGATCGTGATCGTCATCGGACCGCCCCGAAAGGCCGGGCCGGCGAGCGATGCGGAGATCGACGCGGCGCTCGAAGATGCGCTCCGGCGGCGCTCGCCCTCGCGCGCCGCGGCCGAGGTCGCCGAACGGCGCGGCGTGCCGAGGAAGCGCGCCTATCGACGCGCGCTCGAGCTCAAATGACACGGCGGGCCGCCGAGCGCGCGGGGCGCAAGGCCGAAAGGCGCGCGGCGCTGTGGCTGATGCTCAAGGGGTATCGCATCCTCGCCCGGCGGCTGCGCACGCCCATGGGCGAGGTCGATCTCGTCGCGCGCAAGCGGCGCTGCGTGGTCTTCGTCGAGGTCAAGGCGCGCCCCAGCCTGGCCGAGGCCGAGGCCTCGCTCGACCGCTACCGGCTGCGCCGCGTCGCCGCCGCGGCCGAGGCGCTGACGCCGCGCTTCGCCAGGAAGGGCGAGGACGTCCGCATCGACGCCGTCTATATCGCGCCCGGCCGGCTGCCCCGGCATCTTCCCGATGTCTGGCTGGGGTGACAGCGGGCAAGCCGCCAAGTAGAGCCCCGCCATGCCGCTCAAAGCCGCCTTCCAGATGGACCCGATGGAGCGGATCGACATCGCCGGCGATTCGAGCTTCGCGCTGATGCTCGCGGGCCAGGCGCGCGGGGCCGAGCTGTTCCACTATCGCCCGCAGGAGCTCAACTGGAGCGACGGGCGGCTGTGGACGCGCGCGCATCCGGTGACGGTGCAGCGCGCCGAAGGCGACCATTACCGCTTCGGCGAGCCGGTGACGCTCGACCTCAAGCGCGACATCGATGTCGTGCTGATGCGCCAGGACCCGCCCTTCGACCTGTCCTACATCCCCGCGACCTTCCTGCTGGAGCGGCTCGCCGGCGAGACGCTGGTCGTCAACGATCCGGCCGCGGTCCGGAACGCGCCCGAGAAGATGCTGGTGCTCGACTATGCGCGCTTCATGCCGCCCACCCTCATCACCCGCTCGCTCGACGAGGCGCGGTCCTTCCTTTCCGAGCAGGCCGAGATCGTCCTCAAGCCCCTGCACGGCAACGCCGGCAAGGCGATCTTCAGGATCGGGCCCGACGGCGCCAATCTCGCGGCGCTCATGGAGATGTTCAACGCCAGCCATGGCGAGCCGCACATGGCGCAGAAATTCCTCCCCGAAATCGCCGAGGGGGACAAGCGCATCATCCTCATCGACGGCGAGGTGGCGGGCGCGGTCAACCGCTTCCCGGGCAAGGGCGAGATCCGCTCCAATCTCGCGGTCGGCGGAAGGGCGGAAAGGGCGGTGCTGACCGAACGCGAACGCGAAATCTGCGCCGCCATGGGCCCCGAGCTCAGGAAGCGCGGCCTGCTGTTCGTGGGCATCGACGTCATCGGCGGTAAATGGCTGACCGAGATCAACGTCACCTCGCCGACCGGAATCGTCGCGATCGACAAGTTCGACGGCACCGATCTCGGCGCGGCGATCTGGGAGGCGATCGAGGCTAAGCTCTGAGGCAGTCAGGGCCGGGGTTGGGGGCGCCGTCCTTGCCGGGCCCAGGCTTTCGCCGGGGAGCGATCCTCGGGACCTAGGCGCGCGGATGGGCATGGCGATAGACGTCGAGGAGATGGGCGGCATCGACGCGGGTGTAGATCTGCGTCGAGGAGAGGCTGGCATGGCCGAGCAGCTCCTGCAGCGCGCGCAGGTCGGCGCCGCGTCCCAGCAAATGGGTCGCGAAGCTGTGGCGCAGCGCATGCGGCGTGGCGCTGTCGGGAAGGCCGAGCGCGACGCGCGCCCGGCGCACAGCCCGGCGGATCATCTCGGGATGGAGCGGCCCGCCCCTGGCGCCGCGGAAGAGCGGCGCGTCGCGCTCCATCTCATAGGGGCAGAGTTCGGCATAGCGCTCGATCGCCTCGCGCACCGGCGCAAGCAGGGGCACGATGCGGGTCTTGGAGCGCTTGCCGGTCACCGACAGCACTTCGCCGAGCGGCAGCGCCGCGCCGGTGAGCCCCAGCGCCTCGCCGACGCGCAGGCCGGCGCCGTAGAGCAGCAGCAGCACCGCGAAATCGCGCGCCGCGATCCATTGCTCGCCGGCCTGCCCCGCCGCGTCCTCGGCGATGCCGAGCGCTTCGGACGGCGAGACGGGACGCGGCACGCCGCGCGGACGCCGGGGCGCCTTGATGTCGGGCGCTTCGCCGCCGCGCTGTCGGGCGACATGGTTGAGGAAGCCGCGCAGCGCCGAAAGCTCGCGCGCCGCCGAGGCGGCCGAAAGCCCCTCCATGCGCCGCCGACCCAGATAGGCGCGAAGGTCCGCCGGGGCCAGCGCCGCGAGCGCCGCCTCGCCGACCGGCCCGCCGAGATGGCCGCCGAGAAAGGCGATGAAGCGGCGCGCGGTCGCCCGATAGGCGCGCTCCGTGTGCGGCGAGCGGCGGCGGTCGTGGGCGAGATGCGCGGCCCATTGCTCGGCGAGCGCCGCCGCCGGATGGGCCGTCAGGGCGTCAGCCACCGGCCGATCGAGCGCGCGAGGATGCGGCCGAGGAAGAGGAGCAGCTCCGAGCCGTGGCGGGTCTCGAAACATTGCTCGCCGCGCTGGCCGAGCGCGAGCAGCCCGCCGGGCAGCGGCGGATCGTTCTCGAGCGCGATCAGCGCCTCGGCGCGGATGAGCTCGCAGGCGGGCCCGAACAGCGGATGGCCGCGCTCGACCCCGCGCAGCACGACCCCGTCGAGCTCGCCGACCGAGCGCGCGATCACCTTGGGCTCGACGAATTGCAGCCCCGAGGCGTCGGCGCGGAAGCCCTTGTCGCCGGCGTAAAGGCCGATCGCGACCGCGTCCAAGCCCAGTATCTGCGGCCAGAGCTGGGTGACGATATGGATGAGATGATCGAAGCCCTCGGCCTCGACGGCGGCGATCACCGCCTCGTGGATCGAGGCGACCGCGCCCGAATGGCCGCGCGCGAAGGCGATGAGGTCCTGATTGGCCTCCTCGGCGGCGGCGACGCGGGCGCGCAGGCTGGCGACCGCCCGGTCCTCGAAATTGATCACCGTTCCCATGACGGAGGCGAAACTAACGCGAAATGAGTTAATTTGCGATGGAGTTTCTTTCCCTCGCACGCCCGGGAAATGGAGCGACTCATCCGATCTTCTGGCCCGTCTTCTCCCAGTCGGCGATGAAGGCGGCGAGGCCCTTGTCGGTGAGCGGATGCTGGAAGAGCTTGCGGATGACGCCCGGCGGCGCGGTCATCACATCGGCCCCCATCTTCGCCGATTCGAGGACATGGACGGGATGGCGGACGCTGGCGACGAGGATCTGCGTTTCATAGTCGTAATTGTCGTAGATCATGCGGATGTCGGAGATGATGTTCATCCCGTCGAAGCCGATATCGTCGTGGCGGCCGACGAAGGGCGAGACGAAGGTCGCGCCGGCCTTGGCGGCGAGCAGCGCCTGGTTGGCGGTGAAGCAGAGCGTGACGTTGACCATCGTGCCGTCGCCGGCGAGCGCCTTGCAGCTTTTGAGCCCGTCGACGGTCAAGGGCACCTTGATCGCGATATTGTCGCCGATCTTCCGCAGCACCTCGGCCTCGCGCATCATCTCCCCATGCCCGGTGGCGACGACCTCGGCCGACACCGGCCCCTCGACGATGCCGGCGATCTCCCGGACCACCTCGAGGAAATCGCGCCCCGCCTTGTGGACGAGACTGGGATTGGTGGTGACGCCGTCCAGCAGGCCGGTCTCGGCGAGCTCGCGGATTTCGGCGGTGTCGGCGGTGTCGACGAAGAATTTCATGGATGGATGCCCCTCGAGGTTGATGAAACCGGCGCCGCTCCCCCTATCACAGCCCCCTCCGCTACCGCCAAGCCTCGCGGAACGGACGGCGGCGGACGGCGCGAGGCGATCGCTCCAGCCGACGGCGCCGGAGCCGAGCAAGGCGCGGAAGTTGCGGAAGTTGCGGAAGTTGCGGCTCCATAGAAGAAAAACTTCGGGCGGCGCGCGCGGCGCGCGCCGGGGCCGGCGGTTGGAGTTGCAAGAGCGCAGCAGGAGCGATTCGCGGGGCCATCGGGAGAGGATGGCAGGCGGGGCCGCTGTAGGACAGCTCCTGTTTCACCGCAGCGATGCGGGCGCCGAATCTCTTCCGAACGGCCGGGTTCATCGCGCCGGAATGAATCCGCATGCGGGCGACGCGGCGCCTATTCGACGAGCGTCAGATCGAACGCGCCATCGGAATGGACATAGGCCATGCAGGGCTCCGGCGACGTGCAGACATGGCCGTGCGCCCGGCCCGCGGCCATATACCAGTAGTCGCCGGGGCCGATGTCGACGCGGGTGGGGCCCGAATCGAGCAGATTGGTCATCCGCCCGGCCATCAGCACCGCGTGATAGGGCCGGCTGTGGATGTGCATGGGAACGGTGGCGCCCGGCTCGATGCGGGCGAACCTGCCGTGCGCGCCCTCCTCCCAATGGCCATGGGCCGGCGCGAAGGAAACGACGCCGGGGACTATCTCCTGCCAGCGAAGGTCGTCGCTGGGCAGGGTATCGTCATCCGGAACGGCGGCGCATGCCCCGCTGAGCGAAGCGGCGAGCGCCGCGGCGATTACGAAGCCTCTCAACATCCCGGATCCTCCCCCGTCGAGAAAGGGAGAAATCTATCACGGTTCCTCCCTAATCCCAAGCAGCCGGGCCCGGTTGCGGGAAGCTTCCCGGGGCACCGGGGGAGAGTGGGCCCTGCCGAACGGTTCGTTCGGCGCGAGCCGGGGCGGCGGGCCGGCATCGCGCCGCTGGCCCCGGCTTTCGCCGGGGGGCGGATATTTGGGCGAGGGACAGGCGCTTCGGGCGGCGACGCGACGCTTCCCACGGAACGATCGAGGCTCTAGCGGCTTGCCGGGATGACCGATCGACCGGCGTCCGGCGCCACCGAGGCCAAGCTCCACCGCGCGATCTGGGCGATCGCGCTGCCTTCGATGCTGACCAATGTCGCCACCGCGCTGTTCGGGCTCGCCGATCTGTGGGTGATCGGGCAGCTGGGCGACGCGCCGGCGCAGGCCGGGGTCGAACTGGGCGCCAAGTTCATGATCGGCCTGCTCGTCGTCTTCAACTTCCTCAAGACCGGCACGATCGCGCTCACCGCCCAGGCGGCGGGGCGCGGCGAGGCCTCGACGCAGGGCGCGACGCTGGCGCGCGGGATCGGCGCCGCGCTCGCGCTTTCGCTCCTGCTCCTCGCCGCGATGCCGCTCGCCATTCCCCTGGGGCTCGAATTCCTGAACGCGCGCGGCGAGTTCGAGCAGCATGCGCGCGCCTATGTCGCGATCCGCTACTGGGGCGCTCCGCTCTGGCTGCTCAACGCGGTGCTCGTCGGCTGGCTGGTCGGGCGCCGGCGGGTGCGCGAGGTGCTCGCCGTCGAGGTCGCCGCCAACCTCTTCCACATCGCGCTCGACATCCTGTTCGTGCTCGTCTTCTTCTGGGGCGTCGAGGGGGTGGCGGCGGCGACCCTCATATCCGAGGCGCTGAAGCTCGCCGCGCTGCTTTTCATCGCGACGCGGCAGAACCCCTTCGGGCTGGCGCTTTCATGCGCCGCCGAGGCCGCGACCTGGAGCCGGCCGGCGCTGGCGGCGCTGCTGCGCATCAACCGCGACCTTTTCCTGCGCACCTTGCTCCTCACCGGCGCGATCCTGCTGCTGACGCGCGACGGCGCGCACGAGGGGCCGGTGGTGCTCGCCGCCAACGGCATCCTCTACCAGATGTTCATATTGTCGGCGATGATCCTCGACGGCTTCGAGGCGGCGGCGCAGGTGCTGTGCGGCGAGGCGACGGGGGCGCGGCGCAGGCGGCGCTTCGACCGGCTGGTCAAGGTGCTGCTCGCCTGGGGGCTCGGCTTCGGCGCGCTGGTGAGCGGGCTCTACGCGCTATTAGGCGCGCCCTTCGCGGCGAGCTTCTCGACCGATGCTGAAGTCGTTGAAACGACATTATACTATCTTCCCTGGGCGATCGCGCTGCCGCTCGCCGGAGTCACCTCCTTCGTCTTCGACGGCATCTATGTCGGCGCGACATGGACGCGCGCGCTGCTCGCGACGATGATGGTCGCATTCGCTCTCTATGCGCTCGCGCTCATCCTCACCGGGCCGATGGGCAATCACGGGCTGTGGCTTTCCTTCACCATCTTCCTCGTCGCGCGGGCGGCGGCGCAGGCGGCGCTGCTGCCCGTGATGCGGCGGAGAAGCTTCGCCTAGAAGACGCCGAAGACGCTGCCGATCAGCGGATCGCCGGTCGCGCGCGGATCGGCGCGGATCGCCGCCTCCTCGCGGTCGATCGCCGCCCAAATGCCGCGCGCGGTCTTGCCCGTCACGTCACGCTGGAGGCCGGCGAAGTCGATCCCGGTCGCGGCGCCGAGCGCCTGCGTCAAAATGCCGCTGTCGAGAATGCGCAGCGCGTTGCCGACGCCGGGGAAGAGAATATCGACGATGCGATCGCCGATGCGGCCTTCGAGATAGGCGGTCGCCGCGGTGGATCCGCCGCGCACGATGCCGAGCGCATCGACGATCGTCATGTCCTGGATCGAATCGTAGACGACGGGCGCCGCAGCCTCCGCCGCGTCCGCCGCGGCACCGTTGACGAGCCTCAGCAGCTGGTTCTGCACCGTGGATGAACGCAGCAGCTGGGCGAGCAGACCACCTGCGCCCGGTCCGCCGAGCGCGGGCGGCAGCTCGACGCGCGCGAGATCGTGCTCGAAAAATCCGTTGTCGCGAAGCAGCCGCGCGAAGGCGCGCTGCGAGGAGAGGGTGAGGATGCGCCTTATCGCGTCCTCGAGCGGCAGGCCGAGGCCGCCCAAGGTCCTCGCGCAGCCGGGCAAGGCGAGGATGGGCAAGGCGCAGCCGGCGGCGAGCAGCATGCGGCGGGAAAGTCGGTGGGCCATTTCGCCATACTCCCAAATGCGCGATTTTGCTTCCCAACGCGGGCTGCGACGGAGGTTTCCAATGATCGCATCTTCGGATTATGATAGGCACGCCCCGCTCCGCACAGCGCAGCAGGGAGAAATGAACGTGGCAAAGGATGACGGCGCCTATAAGCCCGAGGGATATACCGATCTGTCGCCCTATCTCGTCGTTGCCAACGCACAGGCGACACTCGACTTCGTCGCCGCCGTCTTCGAATCCCAGCCGCTGCGCGTGATAAGGAACGGCGATGATCGCATCGTCCATGCCGAGGCCAGGATCGGCGACACTGTCCTCATGATCGGAGAGATGCCGGACGGACCCGAATCGCTGCTCCACGTCTATGTTCCCGATCCCGACGAGACCTATCGGCGTGCGATCGCCGCCGGCGCGACCGAGATCGAGCCGGTTCGGGACAAGGAAGACGGCGATCGGCGTGGCGGCGTAAGCGACGCGAACCGAACGCGCTGGTATTTCGCCCGATCCGGCTAGCGCAACGCCGGCCAGGGGCCCGCCCTGATAGCCGGGCCCGGGAAAGACGGTTTCGTGAACGCGGCACGCGGTTTAGGTGAGCGCATATGCGTCGCGTCCGCGTCCTTCTCCGCACCGGCGCGCTCGGCCCGCTCGACTATCGGCTGCGCGAGGGCATGGCCGCGCCGCCCGGCACGATCGTCGCCGCGCCCCTGGGCCCGCGCCAGCTGATCGGCGCGGTGTGGGACGGCGAAGCGCTGGCGAGCGATCCGGTGCCCGATGCCAAGCTGCGCCCGCTGCTCGACGTCCACGACGCGCCGCCGATCGGCGCGCCCTTGCGCCGCCTCGTCGAATGGACCGCCGACTACTATCTGGCGCCCGCGGGCGCGGTGCTGCGCATGGTGCTCCCCTCGTCGAGCGCGCTCGGCGGGGCGAGGAGCGTCACCGAATATCGAGCGACAGGGGCGCTTCCGAAGCGGATGACGCCGCAGCGCGAGCAGGCGCTCGAGCGGATCGGCGACCGGCAGGGGATGGCGCGCGAGCTCGCCCGGAGCGCCGGGGTTTCGGACGCGGTGATCCGCGGCCTCGTCAAGGCGGGCGCGCTCGAAGCGGTCGAGGCCCCGATCGACGCGCCCTTCCCCGCCCCCGATCCCGACCATGCGCCGCCGACGCTCGAGCCGGCGCAGCGGCGGGCGGCGGCGCGGCTTATCGAGACGGTGCGCGGGCGCGCCTTCGCGCCCTTCCTGCTCGACGGCGTCACCGGCTCGGGCAAGACGCATGTCTATCTGGAGGCCGTGGCGGAAACGCTCAGGCGCGGGCGGCAAGCCGTCGTGCTGCTGCCCGAGATCGCGCTCACCGAGCCGTTGCTGAAGCGCTTCGCGGCGCGCTTCGGCGCCGAGCCCGCGACCTGGCATTCGGGCCTCCGGCAATCCGAGCGGCGGCGCGCCTGGCGGGGAATAGCGAGCGGCGAGGCGCGCGTCATCGTCGGCGCGCGCTCGGCGCTGTTCCTGCCCTATGCCGAGCTCGGCCTCATCGTCGTCGACGAGGCGCACGAGGCGAGCTTCAAGCAGGAGGAGGGGGTTCAATATCATGCCCGCGACGCGGCGGTGATGCGGGCCAAGCTCGAAGCCATCCCCATCGTCCTCGCCTCGGCGACGCCGGCGATCGAAAGCCGCCAGATGGCCGAGATCGGCGTCTACGAGGAGCTGCGCCTCGCCGAGCGCTACGGCGATGCCCGACTGCCCGAGATCGCGACGATCGATCTCCTCGCCGCGCCGCCGCCGCGCGGGCGATGGCTCGCGCCGCCACTGGCCGAGGCGATCGAGGAGACGCTCGATAAGGGCGAGCAGACCCTCCTCTTCCTCAACCGGCGCGGCTATGCGCCGCTCACCCTGTGCCGCGCCTGCGGGCACCGCTTCCAGTGCCCCAACTGCACCGCCTGGATGGTCGAGCACCGGCTCGTCCGCCGCCTCGCCTGCCATCATTGCGGCCATGCGATGCCGCCGCCCGCCGCCTGCCCCGAATGCGGCGAGGAGGACAGCCTCGTCGCCTGCGGCCCCGGCGTCGAGCGCATCGCCGACGAGGTCGCCGCGCTCTTCCCCGACGCCGAGCGCGCGATCGTCACCTCGGACACCATATGGTCGCCCGCCAAGGCGGCCGAGTTCGTCGCGCGGATGGAGGAAGGCGACATCGACATCGTCATCGGCACGCAGCTCGTCACCAAGGGCTATCATTTCCCGAACCTGACGCTGGTCGGCGTGGTCGACGCCGATCTCGGGCTGTCGGGCGGCGACCTGCGGGCGGCCGAGCGGACATTCCAGCAGATCGCGCAGGTCGCGGGCCGGGCCGGGCGCGGCGACAAGCCGGGCCGGGTGCTGATCCAGACCCACCAGCCCGGAGCGCCGGTGATCGAGGCGCTCGCGAGCGGCGACGCCGAAGGCTTCTACAAGGCCGAAACGCAAGCCAGGCGACAGGCGGCGATGCCCCCGTTCGGCCGGCTGGCGGCGATCGTCGTTTCGGCCGAAGACGAGGAACAGGCGCGCGCGCCGGCGCAGGCCATCGGCCCCGCCGCGCCGCCGACCGAGGAGATGACCGTGCTCGGCCCCGCCCCCGCGCCGCTCGCCATGCTACGCGGCCGCCACCGCCAGCGGCTGCTCGTCCACGCCGCGCGCGCGGCGCCGATGCAGGAGATGGTGCGCGACTGGCTCGGCGGGCTGGACTGGCCCAAGAGCGTGCGCGTCACCATCGACGTCGATCCCTACACTTTTCTCTAAATCGCGAGTGCGCTTCTTGTCAAAGGATTACAAAGTCTTATTAAAGACTCTCATCGATTCTAAAAAGGGAGGAATATAAATGCCGCGAAGCCTCGCGAGAATATGCCTGTTCTTGCTTATCTCGTGCTTTCCTGCTTCGGCGATGGCCGAATGGCGGATAGCCGAAACCAAGCACTTCCTCATTTACAGCGACGATTCGAAGAAAGACATCATCAAGTTCGCCGAGCGGCTGGAGCGCATCGACAAGCTGATGCGGATGGCAAATCGGGTGCCGGATGATCTTCCACCCGTCAAGGTGCGGGTGTTCGTCGTGGACGACATGCGGGAAGTTCAGGAGGCCCTCGGCAGGAAAAACTCCGGCGTAGCGGGATTCTATACCTCGAACAGCCATGGCCCCTTCGCGGTGGTGCCCCGCCGGATCCGGGGCGGGGGAATCATCTTCACTCCCGAGACTGTCTTGTTTCATGAATATGCGCATCATTTCATGCTGCAATATACGCCCTCGGTCTATCCGAGCTGGTATATCGAGGGGTTCGCCGAGCTGGTCGGCTCGACCCGGTTCATCTCCGACGATGTGATGGCCTATGGCTGGGCCAACAACGCCCGCGCGCAAGGGCTTTATCACGCGCGCAGCGTGCCCGCGAGCGCCCTGCTGCTCAACAGGTCCGACGAGCTTCCCGACGATATGGACTTTTACGGCCGCGCCTGGCTGCTGACCCATTATCTGACCTTTTCGGAAGAACGCCAGGGGCAGCTCGAAGCCTATCTGCGCGCGCTCGAGCAAGGGCGATCGCGCGAGGAGGCGGCCACCGTCTTCGGCGATCTGGACGCGCTCGACCGCGAGGTGGCGCGCTATCTGCGGGGCGCGGAATTCCCGGCGGTGAAGGTGGAAATAGAATTCGACGAACCCGTGGTTCAGAACATGCGGCCGCTGAGCGAGGGGGAAGCGGCCCTGGTCACGGAAATGGCGGCCTTTCGCGACTATGACTTGTCTTCGCTCGATGACCTGGATGACGACGAGAAACGCGAGGACATCGAGAAACGGAGCCAGAAATATGTCGAGCGGGTAAGACGCAAGGCCGCCTACCACCCGCAGGATCCCCATGCGCTTCGGCTGCTGGCCGATGCCGAATATGTCGCCGGCAACTATCAAGCGGCGAACCGGGCCGCCGACAGGCTGCTGGCCGCCGATCCCGACAATCCGGGCGGAATGCTGCGCAAGGGCATGACGATGCTCAAACTCGCTGCGGATGGGGACGAACCGGTGACGGCCGAGACCGCCGAGCGCGCGCGGCGCTGGATCATCAAAGCCAATCGCGCCGATCCCGACGATCCCCAGCCGCTGATCGCCTATTATAAAAGTTTCCTGATGGCCGGGGAGAATCCGCCGGAAATCGCGGTCGCCGGCCTCATCCAGGCGGTGCAGACGGCCTTCTGGGATTTCAACAGCCGCTGGCTGCTGGCCGAACAGCTCATCAGCGACGAGCGGATCGATGAAGCCATCGCGGTGCTGGCGCCCATCGCCTATGCCCCGCATCGCTCGTCGCGGCAGCAGCAGGCGCTCGAAAAGCTGAACGAGCTGCAGCAGATGAGAGCCGGCGAGCAGGCGGACAAGGATGCCGCGTAGTAACTGCATAGCAATGGCCGGGGGGTTGGCCCCCCCACCCCTCCACCAGCCCAGGCTCCGCTACGCCGGGTCCCCCTCCCCAGCAGGCCGGGGAGGATTTATTCGCGCTCCCGCTCCACCAGCCTGGCCTTGAGGTCGAGGCCATAGGCATAGCCGCCGGGCGTGCCGTCGCCGCGGCGCGCGCGATGGCAGGGGATGAGCACCGCGACCGGGTTGGCGCCGCAGGCCGAGCCCGCCGCGCGCGCCGCTCCGGGAGCGCCCGCCTTCGCCGCCAGCGCCGCATAGGAAAGGGTTTCGCCCGGGGGAACGCGGGAAAGCTCGCGCCACACCGCTTCCTGAAAGGCGGTGCCCTCGACATCGAGCGGCAGACCGTGCGCGCGCCCGGGATCGTCCACCGCCTGGACGGCGCGGCGGATGAGCGCGGCCGCCGCGCCCGCCGCCGGGACCAGATCGGCCTTCGGAAAGCGGGCCTCCAGATCCGCCTCGTCCTCATCGAAGGACAGCCGGCAGATGCCGCGCTCGGTCGCCGCGACGAGCATCGCGCCGAGACTGGTATCGACCACCGCCCAATGGATGGTCGCGCCGCGCCCGCCGTCGCGCCAGGCCGAGGGCGTCATGCCGAGCCTTTCCCTCGCATCGGCATAGAAGCGGCTCGGGCCCGAATAGCCCGCCTCGTAGATCGCGTCGGTCACCCGGTCATTCTCCCGCAGGCTCGCCTGCATCGCGCGGGCGCGGCGGGCGCGGGCATAAGCGGCGGGCGTGACGCCGAGCGCGCGCTTGAACAGCCGGTGGAAATGGTGCGGCGAATAGCCGGCGGCCTCGGCCAGATCGGCGAGCGCGGGCGGCTCCTCCGAAGCCTCGATCAGGCCGAGCGCCTTTCTGATCGCCTCGGCCTCGCGGCGCGCCTCGTCGGGGCGGCAGCGCTTGCAGGGGCGAAGCCCCGCGGCGCGCGCTTGCGAGCCGGTGGCGAAGAAGCGGACATTCTCTCGCTTCGGGTGGCGCGCCGGGCAGGAGGGGCGGCAATAGATGCCGGTCGAGATGACGCCGGTGACGAAATAGCCGTCGGCGGCACGGTCGCGGGCGACCACCGCGGCCCAGGCCGCGTCCTCGTCCTCGTGAATATTTCGCATCGACATGGCCCGGACAATAGCCTCTTATCGGCCTCCCGGCATCCCGCGGCTTGCGCTCAAAGCAATTCATGTCCTGGACCTTCCATCCCGACGACCTGGACAGCCCCGAGGTTCGCTCCCTGCTGGCGTTCCATTTCGATGAGATGCAGGCGAGCTCGCCGCCCGGAGCGTGCCACGTCCTTGCATCCGAGGGGCTGACGCTGCCGGACGTCACCATCTGGTCGGTGCGCGAGAACGACTGGTTGCTCGGCGTCGGAGCGCTCAAGGAGCTTTTTCCCGATCACGGCGAGGTGAAGTCGATGCGCACGGCCCCCGAGGCGCTCGGGCGGGGCGTGGGAAGCGCGCTGCTCGACCACATCGTCGCAGAGGCCGTGCGGCGCGGATATCGCCGGCTCAGCCTCGAGACGGGCAGCACCGAGCCTTTCGTCGCAGCGCTTCGGCTGTATCGGCGCGCGGGCTTCGTGCCCTGCCAAGCCTTCGGCAGCTATCGAGAGCATGCCTTCAGCCGCTTCTTCACGCTCGACCTGCGCTAGGCTCACTCTTCTTGCATCGCAGCAGGGCGCCTGCTAACGCCGCCCGGCCCATCGGGCCCGTCGCCACGGGCCGTTCATTTCCGCATGGGCTTATCCGATCTGGAGCAGACGCGCGCATGGAGAATTCCGGCGGCATGGAGGCAAGTCTGGCGGGGCGCTATGCAAGCGCGCTGTTCGATCTGGCACGCGAGCGAAAGGCGATCGAGGCGGTCGAGGACAGCCTCGCGAAGCTGCGCGAAGCGCTCGACCGGTCGGAGACGTTCCGCCGCCTCACCGCCAGCCCGCTCGTCGAGCGCGACGAGGCGATCCAGGCGGTCGCGCGCGTCGCCGATACGATGAAGCTCGATCCGCTCAGCGCCAATTTCCTCGGCGTGCTGGCCCGGAACCGTCGCCTCGCGCAGCTCGCGCCCGCGATCGCCGCCTTCGGCCGGCTCGCCGCCCGCCACCGCGGCGAGACGAGCGCCACCGTGACCTCGGCCCATGAGCTCGACGAGGATCAGGTCGCGGCGCTCAAATCGGCCCTCAAGAAGCGTCTCGGCCGCGACGTCGCGGTGGACTTGAAGGTCGATCCCGGCCTGCTCGGCGGGCTCGTCGTCAAGATCGGCAGCCGCATGATCGACGGCTCGATCCGCACCAAATTGAACAGCCTCGCCGAAGCGATGAAAGGTTAGCATCATGGACATCCGCGCCGCGGAAATCTCGAAGGTCATCAAGGAGCAGATCGAAAATTTCGGCACCGAGGCCGAAATCTCGGAGGTCGGCACGGTGCTGTCGGTCGGCGACGGCATCGCGCGCGTCCACGGCCTCGACAATGTCCAGGCCGGCGAGATGGTCGAGTTCGAGGCCGGCGTCAAAGGCATGGCGCTCAACCTCGAGACCGACAATGTCGGCGTCGTCGTCTTCGGCCCCGACAGCGAGATCAGGGAAGGCGACACCGTCAAGCGCACCGAGACGATCGTCGACGCGCCGGTCGGCAAGGGCCTGCTCGGCCGCGTCGTCGACGCGCTCGGCCGCCCGATCGACGGCAAGGGGCCGATCGAGGAGGCCGAGCGCCGCCGCGTCGAGGTGAAGGCGCCCGGGATCATCCCGCGCAAGAGCGTGCACGAACCGATGCAGACGGGGCTGAAGGCCCTCGACGCGCTCGTTCCCATTGGCCGCGGCCAGCGCGAGCTCATCATCGGCGACCGCCAGACCGGCAAGTCGGCGATCGCGATCGACACCTTCATCAACCAGCGGCGGATCAACGAGGCCGCCGGGGACGACGAATCGAAGAAGCTCTACTGCATCTACGTCGCGGTCGGACAGAAGCGCTCGACCGTCGCGCAGATCGTCCGCCAGCTCGAGGAGAACGGCGCGATGGACTATACCATCGTCGTCGCCGCGACCGCTTCGGAGCCGGCGCCGCTCCAGTTCCTCGCCCCCTATACCGGCTGCACGATGGGGGAATATTTTCGCGACAACGGAATGCACGCGCTCATCGTCTACGACGATCTTTCGAAACAGGCGGTCGCCTACCGCCAGATGTCGCTGCTGCTGAGGCGCCCGCCGGGCCGCGAGGCCTATCCCGGCGACGTTTTCTTCCTCCATTCGCGGCTGCTCGAGCGCGCCGCCAAGATGAACGAGGAGAACGGCGCCGGATCGCTCACCGCGCTGCCGATCATCGAGACCCAGGCGGGCGACGTTTCGGCCTATATCCCGACCAACGTCATCTCGATCACCGACGGCCAGATCTTCCTCGAGACCGACCTCTTCTTCCAGGGCATCCGGCCGGCGATCAACGTCGGCCTGTCGGTTTCCCGCGTCGGCTCGGCGGCGCAGACCAAGGCGATGAAGAAGGTCGCCGGCACGATCAAGCTCGAGCTCGCGCAATACAGGGAGATGGCGGCCTTCGCCCAGTTCGGCTCCGACCTCGACGCGGCGACGCAGAAGCTTCTGAACCGCGGCGCGCGCCTCACCGAGCTTCTGAAGCAGCCGCAATTCTCGCCGATGCCGATGGCCGAGCAGGTGGTGGTGATCTTCGCCGGCGTGAACGGCTATCTCGACGCGCTCGAGATCGACCGCATCACCGAGTTCGAAAGCGCCTTTTTGAGCCATATGCGCAGCGAGCAGGAGGAGGTGCTGGAGACGATCCGCGAGACCGGCAAGCTCGAGGACGAGACCCGCGACAAGCTGAAGAAAATCCTCGACGATTTCATGAAGACGTTCGCATAAATGGACTGGGCTCCGGCGAACGCCGGAGCGCGGGCTGGACCCCGGCCGGCGCCGGGGGATGAAAAGCAGGAAATCCCGGGGCGCTAAAGAGGGAAAATGGGCCGCCGCCAGGGACTGCAAGGGCGCC
>JBHJHL010000093.1:0-8195 GCA_050330935.1 Sphingomonadaceae bacterium
GCCCCGACGCGGCGCGCGCGCTCGCCGATCTCGTCGAGGCGACCGGCCGCGATCCCGGCCCCGCGCCCGTCGGCCGGGCCGCGGTCGAGCCGGTCCCCGACATCAGGGGAGCGATGGCATGAAGGCCCTTCGCCGAAGCCAAAGCGAGCGCGGCCCTTTCAGCGGAGGCGCGCGATGAAGGGCGTCCCGACCGACATCGGCACGATCCACTTCATCGGCATCGGCGGCATCGGCATGTCGGGGATCGCCGAGGTGATGCACAATCTCGGCTACAAGGTGCAGGGCTCGGACATTTCCGAAGGGCCGACGGTCGAGAAGCTGCGCGCGCGCGGCATCGACATCGCGATCGGCCATGACCCGGAAAATGTCGAGGGCGCCGCGGTGGTCGTCGCCTCGACCGCGATCAGGCGCGACAATCCCGAGGTCCAGGCGGCGCTCGAGGCGCGCGTGCCGGTGATCAAGCGCGCCGAGATGCTCGCCGAGCTGATGCGGCTCAAGAACACCGTCGCCGTCGCCGGCACCCACGGCAAGACGACGACGACATCGATGATCGCTTCGCTGCTCGACGCCGGCGGGCTCGACCCGACGGTGATCAACGGCGGCATCATCAACCGCTACGGCTCCAACGCGCGCGTCGGCGCCAGCGACTGGATGGTGGTCGAGGCGGACGAAAGCGACGGCAGCTTCCTGAGGCTCGACGGCACCGTCGCGGTGGTGACCAATATCGATCCCGAGCATCTCGACCATTACGGCTCGTTCGACAAGGTGAAGGACGCCTTCGTCGAGTTCGTCGAGAACGTTCCCTTCTACGGCGCCGCGCTGCTGTGCATCGACCATCCCGAGGTGCAGTCGATCATCCCGCGCGTGTCCGACAAGCGCATCGTCACCTACGGCCATTCGGCGCAGGCCGACATCCGCGCCGACAATGTCGCGCCCGCGGACGGGGGCAGCCGCTTCGACGTGCTGGTGCGCGACCGCGCGGGCGGCGAGCGCAGGATCGAGGGGATCGCGCTGCCGATGGCCGGGCGGCACAATCTCGAGAACGCGCTCGCCGCGATCGGCGTCGCGATCGAGGTCGGGGTGAAGGACGAGACGATCGCCCGGGGCTTCGAGCAGTTCAGCGGCGTCAAGCGCCGCTTCACCGAGGTAGGCGAGGTCGACGGGGCGAGGATCATCGACGATTACGGCCATCATCCGGTCGAGATCCGGGCGGCGCTCGCGGCGGCGCGCGAAACCGCGGAAGGCCGCGTGATCGCGGTCGCCCAGCCGCACCGCTACAGCCGCCTCAACGATCTCATGGACGAGTTCCAGAACGCCTTCAACGATGCCGACATGGTGTTCGTCACCCCCGTCTACGCCGCCGGCGAGGAGCCGATCGACGGGATCGATTCCGACGCTCTCGTGCTCGGCCTCAAGCAGAAGGGCCATCGCATGGTCGAGCGCGTCGACGAGCCCGAGGAGCTCGCCCGGCGCCTGCGCGACATCGCCGCGCGCGGCGACGTCGTCATCTGCCTCGGCGCCGGCGACATCACCAAATGGGCCGCCGGGCTCGCCGAGGGGATCGAGCGCGCGAGGCGCGAGAAATGAGCGCCGACGCGATCGATCTTCCGCGGCTGCGCGGGCGCGCCGAGCGCGGCGGCGGCCTCGCCGATTTCATCTGGTTCCGGACCGGCGGAGCGGCCGACTGGCTGGTGAAGCCGGAGGATGCCGACGATCTTGCGCGCTTGCTCGCCGCGCTCGAGCCTGAAGTGCCGGTGCTTCCCGTGGGTCTGGGCTCCAACCTCATCGTCCGCGACGGCGGCGTGCCCGGAGTGGTGATCCGGCTGCCCAAATCGATGTCCAGTGTCGCGGTGGAGGCCGGGCTCCGCATTCGCGCCGGCGGCGGCGCTCCGGGGATCAAGGTCGCCTCGGCCGCGCGCGATGCCGGCATCGAAGGGCTTGCCTTCCTCTCCGGCATTCCGGGCACGGTCGGCGGCGCGGTGAAGATGAACGCCGGCGCCTATGGCCGCGAGACCGCCGACGCGCTGATCGAGGCGACGCTGGTGCTGCGCGACGGCAGCATCGAGACCTGGCCCGCCCGGCGCTTCGGCTACAGCTACCGCCACAGCGAGACGCCCCAGGGCGCGGTGATCGTCGAGGCGCTGTTCCAGGGCAGCGAGGGCGAGCCGGAGGCGATCGGCGCCGAGATGGAGCGCATCGCCGCCGAGCGCGAGGCGACCCAGCCGACCCGCACGCGCACCGGCGGATCGACCTTCAAGAACCCCCCCGGCGACAAGGCGTGGCGGCTGATCGACGCCGCCGGCTGCCGCGGCCTCAGGATCGGCGACGCGCAGGTCTCGGAAAAGCACGCCAATTTCCTCCTCAATCTCGGCGAGGCGAGCTCGGCCGACATCGAGGCGCTCGGCGAGGAGGTGCGCCGCCGCGTCGCCGAGCATTCGGGGGTGCGGCTCGAATGGGAGATCGAGCGCGTCGGGGTGGCGACATGAGCGAGCCCCTCCATATCGCGGTGCTGATGGGCGGCTGGTCGGCCGAGCGCGAGGTCTCGCTCAAGAGCGGCGAGGGAGTCGCGGCGGCACTGGAAGGCCTGGGCCACGAGGTGACCCGCATCGACATGGACAGGAACATCGCGCTGGTGCTCGACGGCGTGCGCCCCGATCTCGTCTTCAACGCGCTCCACGGCACGCCGGGCGAGGACGGCTCGGTGCAGGGACTGCTCGACCTCATGGGGCTCGCCTACACCCATAGCGGGCTCGAAGCCTCGGTGGTGGCGATCGACAAGGAGCTCACCAAGGCGGTGCTCGTGCCCCGCGGCATCCGGATGCCCGAAGGGCGGATCGTCGCCAGCGAGAGCCTGTTCGAGCGCGACCCGCTGCCGCGCCCCTATGTCGTCAAGCCGGTCAACGAAGGCTCCTCGGTCGGCGTCGCGATCGTCGCGGCGGACAGCAATTGCGGCGATCCCATCGCCCGCGACAGCGAAGGGCCGTGGCGGCATTTCGAGCGCCTGCTCGCCGAGCCCTTCATCGCCGGCCGCGAGCTCACCGTCGCGCTGCTCGGCGACCGCGCGCTCGGCGTTACCGAATTGCGGCCCAAGGCGGGCTTTTACGATTATGACGCCAAATATACCGAAGGGCTCACCACCCATGTCTGCCCGGCCGACATCCCCGGGGAAGTCCGCGAGGCGGCGATGGAGACGGCGCTGAAGGCGCATCGGCTGATCGGCTGCCGGGGCACCAGCCGGGCCGATTTCCGCTGGGACGAGGCGCGCGGGGTCGACGGCCTCCATCTGCTCGAGATCAACACCCAGCCCGGCATGACCGAGCTGTCGCTCGTGCCCGAGCAGGCGGCGCTCCACGGGCTCGATTACGCCGGCCTCGTCCAGGCGATCGTCGACGAGGCGCTGAAGGGAGAGGCAAGATGAGCGCCAGACGCAAGCGCGCGGCAAGCCCAAAGCGGGCCAAATCCGTGCCGCGCGGGCAGAAGCGCAGGCGCCGGACACCGGCCGCGGCGCTGGACACGCTGCCGATGTCTCCGGCGACGATCCGGCGCATCAGCCTCGGCTTCAGCCTGTTCATCGCGCTCGCGCTGGGGCTCGCGGTGCTCGTCGCGCTCGAGGTGCCGCGGCTCGTGGGGACGCAGCTCGGCGAGGCGGCGGGACGCGCCGGCTTCGTCGTCCGCCATGTCGAGGTCAAGGGGCTCGAGCGGATGGACGAGCTGCCCGTCTATGCGATCGCGCTGGCGCAGGAATCGCGCGCGCTGCCGCTCGTCGACATCGACCGCATCCGCGAGACGCTGCTGCGCGACGGCTGGGTGCGCGAGGCGCGGGTGACGCGGCGCTATCCCGACACGCTCGTCGTCGAGATCACCGAGCGCGAGCCGGCGGCGGTGTGGCAGCATCGCGAACAGCTCAGCATCGTCGACCGCCAGGGGGTGGTGCTCGACGAGGTCGCGCTCGACGACATGCCCGATCTGCCGATCCTCGTCGGCCCCGGCGCCAACCGCAAGGCGGCGGCGCTCGACGCGCTGCTCGACGCGGCGCCCTCGCTGCGGCCGATCGTCGCCTCGGCGACCTGGATCGGCGGCAGGCGCTGGGATCTCAGATTCCAGTCGGGCGAGACGCTGGCGCTGCCCGAGGGAGAGGCGGCGCCGATGGCGCTCGAGCGGTTCGCGGTGATGGACCGGTCGGCGGGGCTGCTGGGCCGCAATTTCGCCCGCTTCGACATGCGCTTCTTTCCCAAGAAGATGATCGTGCGCGTCTCCTCGCAGCCGGGAAGCTCGGTGTCGATGAGCCACAGCGCGAAGAGCATCTGATGGCGCCGCCCCCCAAATCCCGCCTCCTCACCGCGCTCGACATCGGCTCGTCCAAGGTGAGCGCGCTCATCGCCGAGCGCGGGGACGAAGGCGCGCTGCGCGTGCTCGGCACCGGCCAGCGCGAAAGCCGGGGCGTCAAACGCGGCTTCATCGCCGACATGGAAAAGGCCGAGGTCGCGATCCGCGAGGCGGTCGAGCAGGCCGAGCGCATCGCCGGCGTCGCGATCGAGGAGGCGTTCGTGGGCTTTTCCGCCGGCGGGCTTTCGAGCCTCACCGCCGAGGGCGAGATCGACATCGGCGGCCACCGCGTCGAGCCCGCCGACGTCGCGCGCGTGCGCGCCATCGCCTGCGAGGGGATAGACAGCGACGGCCGGCTCGTCCTCCACGCCCAGCCGGCGCTCTACATGCTCGACGGCATGGAAGGGGTGCTGCGCCCCGCCGGCCTCCACGCCGACCGCCTGGGGGTCGAGATCCACGTCATCGCCGCCGAGCGCTCGCCGGCGCGCAATCTCGATCTCGCGGTGCGCTCGGCGCATCTCGGCGTGTCGGCGATCGTCGCCTCGCCGATCGCCGCGGGCATGGCGTGCCTCAGCGCCGAGGAGCGCGAGCTCGGCGTCGCGCTCGTCGAGCTCGGCGCGGGAATGACCAACGTCTCGCTGTTCGCGGGCGGCATGCTCGTCGGGCTGAAGTCGATCCCGATCGGCGGCAACGACATCAGCGAGGACATCGCCACCTCCTTCGCCACCCGCCGCGCCGAGGCCGAGCGCGTCAAATGCTTCTACGGCTCGGCGACGAGCAGCACGAGAGACAATCACGACATGGTCGAGATCGCGCCCATCGCCGGCGCCGAGGAAGGCGCCGAGCCCGCCCGCATCACGCGCGCGCAGCTGAATTCGGTGATCGCCCAGCGGCTCGAGCAGCTGGTCGGCGAGATCGCCGCGGCGCTCGAGGAGCTCGGCTTCACCGGCCCGGTCGGGCGGCAGGTGGTGCTGACCGGCGGCGGCTCCGAACTGAAGGGCATCGCCGATTTCGCGCAAGGGGTGCTGGGGCGCGCGGTGCGCGTCGGGCGGCCGGCGAGAATCCAGGGTCTCCCCGAGGCGCATAGCGGCCCCGCCTTCGCCGCGCTGGCGGGTCTGGCGCAGTTCGGCGCCTCGGACGACCCCGATCTCGTGCCGCTGGCGGGCGGCGAGCAGATCGTGCGCAAAATGGGCGGCGCGGGGCTGCTGGCGCGGCTCATCGCGGCGCTGAGGAGCAGTTACTAACAGAAAATGTCGATTTCGGGCCAATTGCCGCTGGAATCCACGAGTCGCATGGTGCAAAAGGGTCACGTCAAGGGAGAAGATTGATGAGCATCGATTTTATCCGGCCGGAGGTCGACGAGCTGAGACCGAGGATCAGCGTCATCGGCGTCGGCGGCGCCGGCGGCAACGCCATCGCCAACATGATCGACAGCGATGTTCAGGGGGTCGATTTCATCGTCGCCAACACCGACGCCCAGGCGCTCAACGCCTCGGCGGCCGACCGCAAGATCCAGCTCGGCCTCAAGATCACCCAGGGGCTCGGCGCCGGCTCGCGGCCCGAAATCGGCAAGGCCGCCGCCGAAGAGGCGCTCGAGGAGATAGACCGGACGCTCGAGGGCGCGCATATGTGCTTCCTCGCCGCGGGCATGGGCGGCGGCACCGGCACCGGCGCCGCGCCGGTGATCGCCAAGGCGGCCCGCGACAAGGGCATATTGACCGTCGGCGTCGTCACCAAGCCGTTCAGCTTCGAAGGCACGCGCCGCGCCAACGCGGCCGAGATCGGCATCGAGGAGCTGCAGGCGCATGTCGACACGCTGATCGTCATCCCCAACCAGAACCTGTTCCGCATCGCCAACCCGAACACCACCTTCAAGGAGGCGTTCCTGATGGCCGACGAGGTGCTGCAGCAGGGGGTGCGCGGGATTACCGACCTCATGGTCATGCCCGGCCTCATCAACCTCGATTTCGCCGACGTGCGCACGGTGATGAGCGAGATGGGCAAGGCGATGATGGGCACCGGCGAGTCCGAAGGCGACAACCGGGCGATCGAGGCGGCCGAGCAGGCGATCGCCAACCCGCTGCTGGACGGCGTCTCTATGCAGGGCGCGCGCGGCGTCATCATCTCGATCACCGGCGGCGAGGACATGCGCCTGATGGAGGTCGACGAGGCCGCCAACCATATCAAGGATCTGGTCGATCCCGACGCCAACATCATCTGGGGCTCGGCGTTCAACGACGATCTCGAAGGCAAGATCCGGGTCTCGGTCGTCGCCACCGGCATCGACGCCGAGGCGGAGACCGAAAGCGGCAAGGTGTTCAGCTTCCCCGCCTCGGGAATGCGCGAGGCGCGCGAACGGGCGCCCGCGGCCGAAGGCGCCGCGGCGGCGCCCGCCGAGGCCGAGCCGGCGATCGAGGAGGCGGCGCGGGCGGAGCCCGGGTTCGAGCCCGAGCCCGCCGAGCCGATGCCGGCGATGGCCGAAAGGCCCGAGATGGCGCCCGCGCCGGGCTCCGGAGAGGCGCCGGAGAGCGAAGAGGCCGAGGAGCTGCGCTTCGAGGATGAGGCGGTCGCCTCGGCGGACCCCGAAACGGGCGCGGCGCAAGCCGATGCCGCGGGGCAGGACGCGGAAGAGGAGCTGCTGCTCGGCGAGGCCCAGCGCATCGCCGAAGAGGGCGATGCGCCCGCGCCCCGGCCGCGCGCGGAGCCCGGGGAAGAGACGCCGGAGGAGGAGGAGCGGGGCCATCCGCAGCGGCGCTGGATCGCGGCGCGCGGCGAGAAGGACGAGCCATCCCCGCGCATCGCGCGCGAGGGCGGCACCCTGTTCGAGCGCATGTCGCACATCGCCCGCGGCGCCGCCAAGGCGCAGGTCGAGGAAGAGCCCGAGGAGCGCGATCCGCTCGATATCCCGCGCTTTCTCAACCGCCAGAACAATCAGTAGCGCCGCCCCCGCTCATCGCTTCGCGGCCACGGCTGAACGCAAGCTTGCCGCGCCCGACATTGCAGGTACAGGCCGCCGGCGCTCTATCCGCGCCATGACCCGCCGTCCGCGCCTGCGCGCCTTCATCCTTCCCCTGCTCCTGTCCGCCGCCGCCGTCCCGGCGGGCGCCGCGGCGCAGACGATCCAGCCGCTGCCCGGCGAGGACGATCCGGCCAATGTCCTCGCCCGGCATCTCAAGAGCCTCGCCGAGGCGCCGAGGAACCTCTATGCCCTCAAGGGCGCGGGCGAAGCGGCGCTGGAGGTCGGCGACCCCGAGGCCGCGCTCGGCTTTTTCGTCCGCGCCGAGGAGGTCGCGCCGCGCGACGGCGAGGTGAAGGCCGGCATCGGCTCGGCGCTGGTGATGATGGGACAGCCCTGGACGGCGCTCAAATTCTTCACCGATGCCGGGCAGCTCGGCCTCGCCGAAAGCGCGATCGCCGGCGACCGCGGCCTCGCCCACGATCTCGTCGGCCGGCCGCAGCTCGCCCAGCGCGACTATCGGCTCGCGCTCGGCGCCGGCCCCGATGCCGAAGTCACCCGCCGGCTGGCGCTCTCGCTGGCGATCAGCGGCGACCGGGAAGGCGCGCTCCAGCTGCTCGAGGACCAGCTCCTGCAAAGGATGCCGGCCGCCTGGCGCACCCGCGCCTTCGTGCTCGCGCTCACCGGCGATCTCGCCCGCGCCAACGAAGCGGCGGGCGCGGCGCTGCCGCCCTATCAGGCCGACCAGCTCGCGCCCTTTTTCGAGGCATTGGCGGCGCTCGGCCCAGCCGACAAGGCCTCGGCGGTGCATTTCGGACATTTCCCGCGCGACCCGCGCGCCACCCTCCAGGCGCGGGCGACGCCGCCCCCCGCGCCCCCGCAGCCGCCGCGCGAGATTGCCGCCAACCGCGCC
>JBHJHL010000094.1:0-6603 GCA_050330935.1 Sphingomonadaceae bacterium
GGCAGCAGCGGCTCGTCCGCCGTCACCGCCACCGTCCCGCCGCCTTCGGCGCGGCACTGGGCGAGGAGCACCGGATAGGCCGCGTCGGCAAAGCCGAGCAGGGCCTCGTCGGCGGCGGCGCCGCATTCGACCACGCTGGCAAAGCGGGGCTCGGCGAGCGCCAGCTCGCGGCAGGGCGCATCGCCCTCCCCGCAGCCCAATATCGCGATGACGAAGGTCGCCGGTCCCATGGCTGCTTTCCTTTCGACGGTGCAAACCCGCAAGCCCCCGGCCTCGTTCCCATCCGCCGCCTGCCGCGGGCTTGGGGGGCGCGCCGTCCGTGCCTATCTCGGGGCGATGGCGGGACGGGCGCAACAGACGGAAGCGGCACTTCGACAAGCCCAGGGCTGGCGGATGCTCGGCCGCTTCCTCCCCTTCTTATGGCCGGCGGGCGAGACGGGGCTGAAGCTGCGGGTGATCGCCGCGCTCCTCCTCATCCTCGCCGGCAAGGCCGCCGTCCTCGCCATGCCGTTCGCCTACAAGGGCGCGATCGACCGCATGGCGGCGGGCATGGAGGATGCGGTGCTCGTCGCGCTCGCGCTCGTCGTTGCCTATGCCGGGGCGCGCTTTTCGGGAGTGCTGTTCGACAATCTGAGGAACGCGGTGTTCGAGCGCGTCGGCCAGGACGCGGCGCGGCGGCTCGCGGGGCGGGTGTTCCGCCACATCCACGCGCTCTCGCTGCGCTTCCATCAGGACCGGCGCACCGGCGCGCTCACCCGCATCGTCGAGCGCGGCACCAAGAGCATCGATATGATGCTCTATTATCTCCTCTTCAGCATCGCACCGGCCTTCCTCGAGCTCGCCGCGGTGTGCGTCATCTTCTGGATCAAGTTCGGCCCCGGTCTCGTCTTCGCGACGCTGGCGGTGGTCGCCGTCTATATTCTCTTCACCCATTTCGTCACCCAGTGGCGCACGCGGCTGCGGCGCGAGATGAACGAGATCGACGAGCGCGCCGTCCAGCGCGCGGTCGATTCGCTGCTCAACTACGAGACGGTGAAATATTTCAGCGCCGAAGCGCGCGAGGCCGAGCGCTACGGACGCGCCGTTTCGGCCTATGCAACAAGCGCGGTCAGGAACGAGACCTCGCTCGCCTGGCTCAATATCGGCCAGTCGCTCATCACCAACCTGATGATGGCCGGCGCGATGGGCTATACCGTGTGGGGTTGGAGCCGGGGCCGCTTCACGCCTGGCGACGTCGTCCTCGTCAACACCATGCTGATGCAGCTTTTCCGGCCGCTCGACATGCTGGGCTGGGTCTATCGCAACATCCGCCAGGGCCTGATCGACGTCGAGCGGATGTTCGGGCTGCTCGACACGCCGGCCGAGATCGAGGATCGGCCCGGCGCGCCGGCGCTGGAGGTCAGGAAAGGCCATGTCGTCTTCGAGAATATCGATTTCGCCTATCAGGCCGGCCGGCCGATCCTTCGAAATCTGAGCTTCGAGGTGCCTCCCGGACGCACGCTCGCGATCGTCGGGCCTTCGGGCGCGGGCAAATCGACCATCGCCCGGCTTTTGTTCCGCTTCTACGACCCCACCGCCGGGCGCATCCTGATCGACGGCCAGGACATCGCCCGGGTCTCCCAGGCGAGCCTCAGGCGCCGGATCGGCATCGTCCCGCAGGACGCGGTGCTGTTCAACGACACGATCGGCTACAATATCGGCTATGGCCGCGTGGGCGCCACGCAGGCCGAGATCGAGGCGGCCGCACGCGGCGCCGCGATCGACGCCTTCATCGCCGGCCTGCCGCTCGGCTACGAGACGCCGGTCGGCGAGCGCGGCCTGAAGCTTTCGGGCGGCGAGAAGCAGCGCGTGGCGATCGCGCGCACGCTCCTCAAGGATCCGCCGATCCTGGTGCTCGACGAGGCGACGAGCGCCTTGGATAGCCGCACCGAGAACGCGATCCAGGATACGCTCGAACGCATCGCGGCGCGGCGCACGAGCATCGTCATCGCGCACCGGCTTTCGACGATCCGTCATGCCGACGCGATATTGGTGCTCGACGAGGGCCGCATCGCCGAGCGCGGGACGCACGCAGAGCTGCTGCGCGGCGGCGGGCTCTATGCCGAGATGTGGGCGCGGCAGCGGAGCGAGCGCGAGGCGGAACGGGCGGAGGCGGCGGAATAAGAAGGCGATGGAAACGACCATTTTCTAGAGCGCAGCCGGGGCGATGAAGGGGTGCCTCGACTTCGCTCGGGATGAGCGGATAGGGTCGGCCCGTGCAGTCTCCCCACGCCATCCTCCGCTCGACCTTCGGCTTCGAGGATTTCCGGCCGGTCCAGCGGCAGGTGATCGAGCGGGTGATGGCTGGGCGGCACACGCTCGCGGTCATGCCGACGGGGGCGGGCAAGTCGCTTTGCTATCAGATTCCGGCGCTGGCGCGGGCAGGCACCGCGCTCGTCATCTCGCCGCTGATCGCGCTGATGCACGACCAGATCCGCGCCGCCCAAGGCTTCGGCATCCGCGCCGCCGCGCTGACCTCGGCCGATGCGAACCGGGCGGAGACGGTCGCGCGGCTCAAAGCGGGGGCGCTCGACCTCCTCTACGTCGCGCCCGAGCGGGCGACGGGCGCGAGCTTCCAGGGACTGCTCGGCGGCGTGCCGCTCGCGCTCATAGCGGTCGACGAGGCGCATTGCGTTTCCGAATGGGGGCACGACTTCCGCCCCGACTACCGGCTGCTGAGGCCCTTGCTCGACGGCTTTCCCGAGACGCCCCGCCTCGCGCTCACCGCGACCGCGGACAAGCGCACCCGCGCCGACATCCTCGTCCAGCTCGGCATCCCCGAAGACGGGCTGATCGTCGCCGGCTTTGACCGGCCCAACATCTGTTACAATGTCCGCCCCCGCCAGGGGATCGGCGCGCAGCTGAAGGCGCTGCTCGCCGAGCAGAAGGGGCCCGGCATCGTCTATGCGACGAGCCGCGCCGCGACCGAGAAGCTCGCCGATGCGCTGGGACGCGAGGGCCGGCCCGTGCTGCCCTATCATGCCGGCCTGGCGCCGGAGGTGCGGGCGGCGAACCAGGCCGAATTCGTGCGCTCGGAGGAGATGGTGATCGTCGCCACCATCGCTTTCGGCATGGGGATCGACAAGCCCGACGTGCGCTTCGTCGCGCATGCCGGCCTGCCCAAATCGATCGAGGCCTATTATCAGGAGACCGGACGCGCGGGGCGCGACGGCGATCCGGCCGAGGCCTGGCTGTTCTGGGGCGCGGGCGACTTTTCCAAGGCGCGCGCGCGGATCGAGAGCGAGGTCGAGGAGCAGCGCCGGCCGGCCGAGCGCGAGCGGCTGAACGCGCTCGCCGCGCTGGTCGAGAGCGCCGGCTGCCGGCGCGCGATCCTGCTCCGTCATTTCGGCGAGGAGCCGCCCGAGGCTTGCGGCAATTGCGACAATTGCCTCAACCCTCCCGCCGCCACCGACGCCACCGAGCTCGCGCGCAAGCTGCTGTCGGCCGCCTTCCGCACCGAGATGCGCTTCGGCGTCGGCCATCTCGCCGACGTGCTCGCCGGCAAGGAGACCGACAAGGTCCACCAGTTCGGCCATCATCGGTTGAGCGTGTTCGGCATCGCCGAGGAGGACGAGCTCAAGCTGGTGAAGCCTGTCGCGAGAGCGCTGCTCGCGCGCGACGCGCTGCGCGCCGACGCCTATGGCGGCCTTTCCTTCGGCCCCGCCGCGCGGACGATCCTCAAGGGCGAGCAGCCGGTCGCGATCGTGCTTCCGCCCAGGCGCGAGCGCAAGCGCCGGCCCGCGCGCGATTACCCGCCCGACCCGCTGTTCGACGCGCTGCGCGCCCGCCGCCGCGAGATCGCGGAGGCGGCCAACGTGCCGCCCTATGTCGTCTTCCACGACAGCACGCTGCGCGAGATGGCGGAACGCAGGCCAGCGACGCTTTCGGACCTGGCCGGCATCTCCGGCGTCGGCGCCGCCAAGCTCGAGCGCTACGGCGCCCGGTTCCTCGAGGTCCTGCGCCGGTTCACCCAATAGGCGGGGGGGCAAGGCCTCGTTCACCTCCCGCCTGCTATCGACAAGCGGCAGGGCCAAGAGTAATTCGAGAAGCAGCATGGACCGTCTCCCCGCAAGCGAAGAGGAATGGCGCGCGCGCCTCGGCGAGGAGCGCTATCATGTGCTGCGCGAAGGCGGCACCGAGCGCGCCTTCAGCGGCGAATATTGGAACCGGAAGGAACCGGGCGAATATCGCTGCGCCGGCTGCGGGGCGATGCTGTTCGACGCCGGGGCCAAATATGATTCCGGGAGCGGCTGGCCAAGCTTCACCAGCACGGCCGAGGCCGGGGCGGTCGCCGCGCGCGAGGACAGGAGCCACGGCATGGTCCGCACCGAAGTGCGCTGCGCGCGCTGCCAGGGGCATCTCGGCCATGTCTTCCCCGACGGCCCGGGCCCCGAAGGCCTGCGTTACTGCATCAACAGCGCGGCGCTCGATTTCCGTCCGGCATCGGGCCGCGACTGAGATGACCCCCTCTCCGGCGGCGCGCGCCATCCTCGACCGGAGGCGGCATCATGGCCGGCGATAGCGAGCCGCCTTCGCGCCTGCGCAAGGCGGTCGGCGCCGTCTTCCAGTTCGGCCTTTACGGCCTCCTGTTCGCGCTCATCGCGCTCGTCGTCGCGGTGGCGATCGCGATGAGCTCGCTGCCCAGCTATCAGGAGCTCAAGGAAAGCCCCTACGGCCAGATGATCCGCGTGCGCGCCGCCGACGGCAGCGTCATCGTGTCGATGGGCCCGCGCTACGGCGAATGGCTGGCCTATGACGAAATCCCGCCGATCATGATCGATGCCATGGTCGCGGTCGAGGACCGGCGCTTCCGAAGCCATCCCGGCATCGACCCGCTCGGCATCGCCCGCGGCATCTGGGTGAGCATCGAGACCGGCGAGCCGGTGCGCGGCGTCTCGACGATCAGCCAGCAAATCTCGCGCAACATCTTCCTCACCAACGACCGCTCGCTCGGCCGCAAACTGCGCGAGGGGATATTGGCGCTCGCGCTCGAGCGCCGCTTCTCGAAGAACCAGATTCTCGAACTCTATCTCAACCGGGTCTATTTCGGCGGCGGCGCCTACGGCATCGACGCCGCCTCGCACACCTTCTTCAACCACAGCGCGCGCGACCTCAGCCTGTCAGAGGCGGCGATCATCGCCGGGCTCGTCAAGGCGCCCTCCAACTATGCGCCGACCGCCGATGCCGAGGCGGCGCGCGACCGCGCCGACGTGGTCATCAACCTGATGGTGAGAAACGGCACCATCACCCCCGCCGAGGCGGCCCGGGCGGCGCCCGCCGAAGTCGACATCGCCGATCCGCCGCGCCAGAACAGCGCCCGCTATTTCACCGACTGGGCGATCCCGCAGCTCGAAATGCTGATCGACGAGGCGATCGCCCCGATCGACGTGTGGACGACGCTCGACATGGACATGCAGCGCGCCGCCGACGAGGCGATCAACGCCAACACGCCGAAGGGCGCGCAAGGGGCGCTCGTCGCGCTCGACCGCGACGGCGCGGTGCGCGCGATGGTCGGCGGGCGCGACTATGTGAGCTCGATCTACAACCGCGCGACCCAGTCGCAGCGCCAGCCGGGCTCGGCCTTCAAGCTGTTCGTCTATCTCGCCGCCCTGGAGGCGGGCTACCTCCCCTCGGACACGGTCATCGACGAGCCGGTGACCATCGACGGCTGGAGCCCGCGCAACAGCACCGGCCGCTATTCGGGGGCGATCTCGCTGCGCGAGGCCTTCGCCCGCTCGGTCAACACGATCGCCGCCAAGCTGGGCGCCGAGCTCGGCTTCGGCACCGTCGCCGACATGGGACAGCGCTTCGGCATCACGACCAAGATCGACACCAACCCCTCGATGGTGCTCGGCACCTCGCTCGTCCGGCTCATCGACATGACCCGCGCCTTCGCCTCGGTCGCCGCCAAGGGCACGGCGGTGGTCCCCTACGGCATCCGCCGGGTGACGACCACCGACGGCGAGCTGCTCTACGAGCATCAGGCCGATGGAAGCCGCACTCTCGCCGCCCCCTGGGTGGCGGCGCAGATGACCGACCTGCTCCAGTCGGCGGTGCTCACCGGCACCGGCCGCTCGGCCCAGATCGGCCGCCCCGTCGCCGGCAAGACCGGCACCACGAGCTCGAACAAGGACGGCTGGTTCCTCGGCTTCTCGAGCGGGCTCACCGCCGGCATATGGATGGGCCGCGACGACAACAAGGCGGTGCCGGGGCTGCAGGGCGGCCGCGCCCCGGCGCGCGCCTTTCACGATTTCATGATCCGGGCGGTGGCCGACCGGCCGGTCGAGAAGTTCGACGTCGAGGTCACCCTGCCCGACTGGCAGCTCGAGCCCGAGGACGAGGACTGGCTCGGCGAGCCCGACGACTTCCTCTATGTCGATCCCGACGGCCGTCCGCTCGACCCCTATGACCCCTTCGGCGCGCCCGAGCGGGAGGGGGAAGAAGGCGACGCGGCGCGGCGCGAGGACGGCGCAGGCATGGACCAGGACTGGCTCGACGAGGTGCTGCGCCGCCAGCCCGGGCGCGGCCGGCCCGGCGCCGAAGGCGAGACGCAGCGGCCGGCCG
>JBHJHL010000095.1:0-6358 GCA_050330935.1 Sphingomonadaceae bacterium
GGCCGGTCGGCTCGCGCCCGAGCTGGCGCGCCGAGGCCGAATCGAGCAGCCAGCCGGGGAGCACGCCGTCGGCGACGAGCGCGCGCGGCGCGGTCGGCAGCCCCTCGCCGTCGAACGGCTTGGAGCGCAGCCCGCGCGGCCGGTGGGGATCGTCGCGGACGGCGATTCCCTCGGCGAACACCCGCTCGCCCTCCTTGTCCAGCAGGAAGCTCGTCTTGCGGGTCACCGCCGGGCCGGTGATCGCGGACAGGAAATGGCCGACCAGCGTGTGGCTTGTCCGGGGATCGAACAGGATCGGCATCGCTCCGCTCGGCACCTTGGCGGGGTCGAGCCGCGCCAACGTTCGCTCGGCGGCGAGGCGACCGAGCCTTTCGGGCGCGTCGAGCGAGGCGAAATCGCGGGTGCTGTGGCTCGCCTGGTCGCGCTGCATCCCGCCGCCGCTGCCGGCGATGACGCTGACCCCGGCCGAATAGCCGCTGGTCGAATAGCCCCGGGCGAAGCCGTGGCTGGTGGCGAGCGCGACGACGCTGCGTCCGGCGCGCAGCATCGCGCCCTCGCTGTTGGTGATGCCCTCCACCGCACGCGCCGCCGCCTCCATCTCGAGCGCGCGCTCCTTCAGCAGCAGAGGCGGAGGGTCCTTGCCGTCGTCGCCGGCGACGTCGGGTGCCGCGCCGGCAAGGAGCATCTCCTCGGGCGCCAGCCCGGCATAGGGGTCTTGCGGCGCCTCGCGCGCCATCGGCACGGCGCGCTCGACGAGCTCGCCGAGCGCCCGGTGGGAAAGGTCGGAGGAGGAGACGGTCGCGAAGCGGCGGCCGACGAACAGCCGAAGGCCGATTTCCTCGCCTTCGGAACGGTCGACATCCTCCAATTTCCCGAGCCGGACCTGCACCCCGGTCGAGGCGTCGCCGATATAGACGGCGTCGGCGGCGTCGGCGCCGGCCTTGCGCGCCCGTTCGACCAGCGCCGCGGCGCGCTCCTCGGCTTCTCTCACCTCGAGCATGGCGGGAGCGCTTAGGCGCCATGGGGGCAAAAAGCAAAAGCCGGCTCAGGCGGTGCCGACGACGAGGCAGGCGAGAAAGACGAGCAGGCCGGTGAAGCGGTTGGCGCGGAACACGGCGAGCGCGCTCGCCCCGTCCTCGAGCCGCAGCCGGATGAGCTGGAACAGGAGATGGACCGCCGCCGGCAGCAGCGCCACGAGCGCGAGCGGATGCGGATAGACCGTCCACAGGGCGGCGCTCCACAGAACGAGCGCGGCGACATAGAGGAGCGCGATGCCGGCGCGCGCGTCGCGCCCCAGCGCCAGCGCCGAGGATTTGATGCCGATCAGCGCGTCGTCGTCCCTGTCCTGGAGCGCGTAGACGGTGTCATAGCCTATCACCCACGAGACCGTGCCGGCATAGAGCAGCAGGCCGGGCGCCTCGAGCGCGCCCGTCACCGCCGTCCAGCCGACCGGCGCCCCCCAGGCGAAGACCAGGCCGAGCCAGGCCTGCGGCCACCAGGTGATCCGCTTCATGAAGGGATAGGCGGCGACGAGCGCGAGGCTGGCGAGCGCGACGAGCTGCGCGGCGGGCTTGAGCTGGAACAGCACGATCAGCCCCCCGAGGCTCAGCGCGACGAGCAGCGCCCAGGCGGCAGCGAGCGGGACGCGGCGGCTGGCGAGCGGGCGCAGCCGGGTGCGCTCGACCCGGGCGTCGAGCTCGCGGTCGACGATGTCGTTGTAGACGCAGCCGGCCGAGCGCATCGCGAAGGCGCCGAGCGCGAGCCAGACGACGAGCTCGAGCCCGCGCGGCCCCATCCCGGCGAGCGCCACCCCCCAGGCGCAGGGCCAGAAGAGCAGCCACGTCCCGATCGGCCGGTCGAGCCGCATCAGCGAGGCATAGGGCCGCATCGTCCTGGGCAGCGCGCCGATCAGCCCGCGCCGCTCGCTGTCGGGAACGATGTCGCTCGCGCTGTCCGGGTCGCCGGCCATGGGCCGTCCATAGCCAAGGCTGACACTCCGGCGAAAGCCGGAGTACGGATTCGCCCCCATTCCCGCTTTCGCGCGAACGGGCATTCTCCTAGTCACTCTGTCCATGCCCGCCACGCCCGCCTGGCCGCCCGCAAGCCTGCCGCGCCTGTTCGTCGCCGAGCGGCTGGAGGAGGGCGCGGCGATAAGGGTCGAGGGCAATGCCGCCCGCTATCTCGTCCGCGTGCTCCGCCTTGCCGCCGGCGCCGAGGTCAAGCTGTTCGACGACGAGACCGGCGAATGGCTCGCGCGCATCGCGCATGTCGGCCGCCGCGACGCGCTGCTCGCGGTCGAGGCGAAGCTGCGCGAGCGCGAGACGCCGCCGGACGTCTGGCTTTGCTTCGCGCCGCTCAAGAAGGGCCGCATCGACTGGCTGGTCGAAAAGGCGACCGAATTGGGCGCCGCGCGGCTCGTCCCCGTGCGCACCGCGCGCACGGTGGTTGGCCGGGTCAATCCCGGGCGGCTCCGCGCCCATATCGTCGAGGCGGCCGAGCAGTGCGAGCGTACCGCGCTGCCCGAGCTCGCCGATCTCATCCCCCTCGACCGGCTGCTCGCGGACTGGCCCGCGGAGCGCGCGCTCTTTTTCGCCGACGAGGGGGGCGGCGAGGCCTTCCGCCCCGATCCCGGCCCGGCGGCGATCCTGATCGGCCCCGAAGGCGGCTTCACCGATGAGGAGCGTGTCGCCATCCGCGCTCTGCCCCGGGCGCGCCCGGTCTCGCTCGGGCCGCGCATATTGCGCGCCGACACCGCCGCCCTCGCCGCGCTGGCGCTGTGGATGGCGAGCGCGGGCGATTGGCATCGCGCCCCGCGCGCTTGATGGTGCGAGATGCCGCTGGCGGTGCTTCGCCCCCCTCGCTAGAGCGGCGGCGATGACGACGCGCACCGCCACCAGCGCCGAGGATCCGCCGGTCGAGAGCCGCGACGATCTCGTCAGGGTCTTCGCCGACGGCGAGAAACCGCGCTCGGACTGGCGCATCGGCACCGAGCATGAGAAGTTCGTCTACCGCCGCGGCGATCATCGCGCGCCCTCCTATGAGGAGCCCGGCGGCATCGGCGACCTGCTCGAGGCGCTCACCCGCTTCGGCTGGCGGCCGGTGATCGAGGGCGGGCTTGCCGTGGCGCTCACCGGCCCCGACGGCGCGATCAGCCTCGAGCCCGCCGGCCAGTTCGAGCTTTCGGGCGCCAAGCTCGACAATCTCCACGAGACCTGCGCCGAGGCCGACCGGCATCTCAAGCAGGTCAAGGCGGTCGGCGACGAGCTCGGCGTCGGCTTCCTCGGCCTCGGCATGTGGCCCGACAAGCGGCGCGAGGAGCTGCCGATGATGCCCAAGGGCCGCTATGCGATCATGGCCCGCTACATGCCCAAGGTCGGCGGCCACGGCCTCGACATGATGCTGAGGACCGCCACCATCCAGGTCAATCTCGATTATGGTTCGGAAGCCGACATGGCCGAGAAGTTCCGCGTCGGCCTCGCGCTCCAGCCCGTCGCGACGGCGCTGTTCGCCAATTCGCCTTTCACCGACGGCAGGCCCAATGGCTGGCTGTCCTTCCGCAGCCATATGTGGTCGGATACCGACGCCGACCGCACCGGCATGCTCCCCTTCGTGTTCGAGGACGGCTTCGGCTACGAGCGCTATCTCGATTACGCGCTCGACGTGCCGATGTATTTCGTCTTCCGCGACGGCGAATATATCGACGCCGCCGGCCAGTCGTTCCGCGATTTCCTTGCCGGCCGGCTGCCGGCGCTCCCCGGCGAGCGGCCGCGCCTGTCGGACTTCACCGACCATCTCTCGACCATCTTCCCCGAAGTGAGGATGAAGAGCTTTCTGGAGATGCGCGGCGCCGACGGCGGGCCCTGGGGGCGGATCTGCGCGCTTCCCGCCTTCTGGGTCGGCATTCTCTACCACCAGGATTCGCTCGACGCCGCCTGGGACGAGGTCAAGTCCTGGCCGCTCGAGGCGCGCCAGAAGCTGCGCGACGATGTGCCCGGGCTGGGGCTTGCCGCGCGCACGCCCGCCGGCGAGAGCGTGCGCGACCTGTCGCGCCGCATCCTCGCCATCGCCGAGAAGGGCCTCGCCGCCCGCGCGCGTCTGAACGCCGCCGGCGACAATGAATCGGGCTTTCTCGATCCGCTGCGCGAGATCGTCGCCAGCGGCAAGACGCCGGCCGAGCGCCTGCTCGAACGCTATCACGGGCCCTGGGACGAGGAGGTCGGCCGCATCTACGAGGAAGAAAGCTATTAGGGCGCGTCACCCTCATTCGGGAAGCCGATCTTCTTGGATGATTGGAAAGCCGGGCTCTCCGGAATCCACGGCTTCCCCGGGCCGATCGGCGCGCGAGGATGAAATCCGGTTGAAGCCCGCACCCTGATCCGGCTCGGTTCTGCCGTGCCGGCTGTTTTCCCGATCCTTTTCTTGTGCTATTCTCCGTCGCGACTTGATGATCTTGCCGGGGCGGCTGAAAAACCGTCGGCGAAAAGAAGAAAAGAGGGGGAGAGGTCATGAGCGCAAGAGTGCGCAGGAGCGTCTGGTCGCTGGGGGAGGGGGACGAGACGCTCCTCTGGTATCGGCGCGCGGTCGCCGAGCTCATCCGGCGGCCGATCGAGGACCCGACGAGCTGGCGCTACCTGGCCGGCGTTCACGGCTATCCCGACGGACGCATCCCGGGCTGGGCGCGGGACTGGTGGGATCAGTGCCAGCATCAAAGCTGGTTCTTCCTTCCCTGGCATCGCGGCTATCTCGCCCATTTCGAGGCGATCGTCGCCGACGCCGTCGCCGGGCTCGCCGGGCCCGCCGACTGGGCGCTGCCCTATTGGGACTATAGCGAGCCGCTGAGCGCCAATCCCGCCGCCCGCCGCATGCCGGCCGAGTTTCTCGACCGGCAGGTGAACGGCTCGCCCAACGCGCTGTGGGCGCCGCGGGCGAGGTCGACGAACGGCGATTTCGGGCTCGAGGACTGGATGGTCTCGCTCGACGCGCTGCGCTTTGCCAATTTCACCGACGCGGCGGTCAACCGGATTTCCGGCTTCGGCGGCCCGGTCACCGGCTTTCACGCCGGCGGCGGCGACAATGGCGCGCTCGAAAGCCTGCCGCACAACCTCTTGCATGTGCAGATCGGCGGCCGCAACGGCTATATGAGCTTTCCTGACACCGCCGCGCTCGACCCCATTTTCTGGATCCACCATTGCAACATCGACCGGCTGTGGGAAGTGTGGCGCAACCAGGGCCCGCGATTTCGCGTGCCCGCCGCGCCGCAATGGCTTTCGGGCGTGGTCTTCCAGCTGCGCCAGGCCGATGGCGGCGTCTACCGCTTCACCAGCGAGGACATGCTCGACACCACCGACATCCTCCACGGTTACCGCTATGATGGCGTCCCGGTGGCCGGCCGGCCGCCGGCCGAGGAGTTCGCGATGGCGGAGGAGATGATGGCCGATTCACGAAGGCTGGAGCTCGCCGGGGCCAGCGAGGGCCCGGTGCGCCTGGAAGGCGATGTCACGCGCGCCCAGGTCACCCTCGCGCCGCGCATGGACTCCTTCTCCTTCACCGAATCCGCGCTGCCCACTCCCGAGCATGTCTATTTGCGGCTGGAGAACATCACCGGCAGCGGCGCGCCGGGCGATTTCAAGGTCTATATCGACATGCCCGGCGATGCCGAGGAGCCGCGGATGATCGGCGTCATGACCACCTTCGGGCTCGAGCGGGCCAGCCGTCCCGATTCCGGGCATGGCGGCATGTCAGAGGTGTTCGAGATCACCGAGCATGCCGAGCGGCTCGGCATCACCGAGGGCACGGTCGACCGGCTGCAGGTGAGCTTCGTGCGCGAGGCGCCGCCTCCTTCCGAGGAGGAGACCCGCTAGGAGTTCATGGACATCGCCGAATATGTGCGCGGCCGCGAGCCTTCGGTGAAGGTCGGCAGGGTCAGCCTCTTCTACGGCTGAGCGCGATGACGGCGCTGGCCCCGTCCCGCTCTTCCTCCGACCGCCCCCTTCTCACCGCGGCGGCGCGGCGGGGGCTCGGCTTGGCCGCCTGCCGCTGGGCGGTGGCGCCGGCGCTGCTGTGCTGGCTCGGCCTGGCGGCGCTTTCATCGCGCGATCCCGGCTTCGGCCTGTGCCTCGCCGAGGCGGGCGAGGCGCGCGCCGCCTTTTCCTCCCATGTCGCCGCGCGCGCCGCGGCCGCGGACCTCGCTTCGCGCGCCCTCGCCTGGGCGCTGATGATCGGCGCGATGATGCTGCCGCTGACGGTGCCGGCGCTCAATCACGTCGTCCGGAGCAGCCTCGCCTTCCGCCGCGAGCGCGCCGCGGCGCTGCTGCTCGCCGGCTATCTGCTCGTCTGGGCGCTGGCCTTTCCCGTCGCC
>JBHJHL010000096.1:0-3999 GCA_050330935.1 Sphingomonadaceae bacterium
GGGGATCGGCAAGTCGACGCTGATGCTGCAGGCGGCAGCGGCCCTGGCGTCCGCCGGCGTGGTCTACGTCAGCGGCGAGGAATCCCTCGATCAGGTGCGCCTGCGCGCGCAGCGCCTGGGCGTCAGCGGCGCGCCGATCCACCTCGCCGCCGCGACCTCGGTGCGCGACATCTTGACGACGCTGGGGGAGGGAGCGCCGCCGGCGCTCGTCGTCGTCGATTCGATCCAGACCATGTATTCGGACCTCATCGAGGGCGCGCCGGGGACGGTGAGCCAGGTGCGCGCCTCGGCCGGCGAACTCGTCCGCTTCGCCAAGGAGAGCGGCACCGCGCTCGTCCTCGTCGGCCATGTCACCAAGGACGGCAGCATCGCGGGGCCGCGCGTGCTCGAACATATGGTCGACACGGTGCTGAGCCTCGAAGGCGAGCGCAGCCACCAATATCGCATCCTGCGCGCGATCAAGAACCGCTTCGGCGGGACCGACGAGATCGGCGTCTTCGCGATGGGCGAGGCGGGCATGGAGGAGGTCTCCAACCCCTCGGCGCTGTTCCTTTCCGAGCGCGGCGAGGCGGTCTCCGGCGCGGTCGTCTTCCCGGCGCTCGAAGGCACGCGGCCGGTGCTCGTCGAGATCCAGGCGCTCACCGTGCGCCTCGCGAGCGGGGCGACTCCGCGCCGCGCCGCGGTCGGCTGGGATGCGGGAAGGCTGGCGATGATCCTCGCGGTGCTCGAGGCGCGCTGCGGGCTCGGCTTCTCGACCGCCGAGGTCTATCTGAACGTCGCCGGCGGCTACCGCCTCACCGATCCGGCCGCCGATCTCGCGGTCGCGGTGGCGCTCGTCTCGGCGCTCGCCGAGCGGCCGGTGCCGGCAGAGACGGTGGCCTTCGGGGAGATCGCGCTGTCGGGCGAGCTCCGGCCCGTCGCGCATGGCGGGCTGCGTCTGAAGGAGGCGGCCAAGCTCGGCTTCGAGCGCGCGCTCGTCCCCGCCGCGCTCAAGGCGCAAAAGGGGGACATGCGGATCGAGGCCTTTTCGAGCCTCGGTGCGCTCGCCGACCATCTGCTGGGGCGCTGAGGCGCTTCACCTCGGAACATCTATCGGTTAGCGGCTGCATTCATGACGGCGCTCGACATCATTACCCTGCTGCTCGTCGGCGGCGGGCTCGTCTTCGGCTTCCTGCGCGGCCTCGCGCACGAGGTGCTGGCGCTCGCCGCCTGGATCGGCGCGGTCGTCGCGCTGAAGCTGTTCCACGATCCGGTCGCCGAGCGGCTGGTCGATCCGGTCGGCACCGTCGCCGGCGCGGCGGTGCTCGCCTTCGCGCTCGTCTTCGGGCTCGTCTTCTTCGGCGGCAAGCTCGTCGCCCGGCGCGTGGGGAGCGCGGCGCGAAGCTCGGTCGTCGGGCCGTTCGACCGGGTGCTCGGCGCCGGCTTCGGCGCCCTGAAGGGCCTCATCGGCGCGACCCTCCTCTTCCTCCTCGCGACCCTCGTCCTCGACACGCTCGCGGGCGGGCCGGACCGGCGCCCCGAATGGATGACCGCGTCGGCCACCTATCCGCTGCTCTCGACCAGCGGCGAGGCGATCGTCGATTTCGTCGAGGCGCGCCGCGCCGCCGATGGGGATGGGATGGACGAGGAGCCCCGGGCGGAGAGCCGGGCATGAGCCTTCGTCTCTACAACACGATGGCGCGCGAGAAGCGGGCGTTCGAGCCCGCCGATCCGAAGCGCGTCACCATGTATGTCTGCGGGCCCACCGTCTATTCGCGCGCGCATATCGGCAATGCGCGACCCGCGGTGGTGTTCGACGTGCTCGCGCGCCTGCTCAGGCACATCTACGGGCCCGACAGTCTCGCCTATGCCCGCAACATCACCGACATCGACGACAAGATCATCGCCGCGGCGAAGGAAGAGGGCGTCGATCCGGCGGCGATAACCGCGCGTTACGAGAAGCATTATCTTGAGGACATGGCCGCGCTCGGCGTCGAGCTGCCGCCGATCCAGCCACGCGCGACCGAGCATATAAACGAGATGATCGCGATGATCGCCCGGCTGATCGAGGCCGGCAACGCCTATGAGGCCGAGGGCCATGTGCTGTTCCACGTGCCCTCCGACCCCGATTACGGCGCGCTCTCGCGCCGCGACCGCGAGGCGATGATCGCCGGCGCGCGGGTCGAGGTCGCCGCCTACAAGAAGGACCCGGCCGATTTCGTGCTGTGGAAGCCGTCGGAAGAAGGCGTGATCGGCTGGGATTCGCCCTGGGGCCGCGGCCGGCCCGGCTGGCATCTCGAATGCTCGGCGATGATCGAGCGGCATCTGGGCGAAACCATCGACATTCACGGCGGCGGGCTCGATCTCGTCTTCCCGCATCACGAGAACGAGATCGCCCAGAGCCGCTGCGCGCATGGCGGCGCGCCGCTCGCCAATTTTTGGGTCCATAACGGCTTTCTGTCGATGGCCGACGGGGAGAAGATGTCGAAAAGCCTCGGCAATATCGTCACCGTCGCCGAGCTGCTCGAGGCGGGGCACAAGGGCGAGGTGCTGCGCCTGGCGCTGCTGTCCGCCCACTACCGCCAGCCGCTCGAATGGTCGGAAAATTTGCTTGTGCAGTCAAAGGCGAGGCTCGAAAAATGGTATCGCGTTAGAGAGCAAATGGCGCGATACGGATATCAAATTAAGCCTCCAACGAGAGAACAACTTGAACCACTGTTAAATGACCTAAATACTCCCGCTGCACTCGGCACGATCGACCAACTCGGCACGATCGACAAAGGGCTGTCGCAGTTCAAGGAAACAGGGGAGGCTGAGCCGATCGTCAGTGAAGACTTTCAAGGTGCTTTAGGGTTGGCACAGCTGCTTGGTTTTTTGTCGGAGTCAGCCGACGCCTGGTTTCGTGGCGAGGGGAACGAGACGGTCGCGATAAAAATCGCCGAACGCGCCGCGGCCAAGAAGCGCAAGGATTTCGCTGCCGCCGATCGCATCCGCGAGGAGCTTGCCGCCGAGGGCATCATCCTCGAAGATAGGCCCGACGGCACCACCGACTGGCGTTGCGCCTGATGGAGGGTTCGATGCGCCATCTCTTGATCTTCCTCGCCGCACTCGCCCTGCCCGCCGCCGCGCTCGCGCAGGACGAGGAGGAGGCGCCGCTCGCCGAGATCGGGGAGGCGCTCGAAGCGACCGAGGAGCCCGCCGCCGGAGCCGAGGATCCGCCCCCCGGCGCCGAGCAGGAGCCCGGCCCCGAGCAAGCGCCCGCGCCCCAGGCTCCGCAGCAGCCTTCGCGGCCGCCGTGCGTCGGCGACGAGTTCCGCCATTTCGATTTCTGGATCGGGACCTGGGAGGTGCGCCTGCCCGATGGCGAGCTCGCCGGCACCAACAGAATCGCGCCGGTCGAGGGCGGCTGCGCGCTGCGCGAGACCTGGACGGGGGCGAGCGGCAGCAGCGGGCAATCCCTGAGCTTCTACAATCCCGCCAAAAGGATGTGGGAGCAATATTGGGTGAGCCCGGGCGTCTTCATCGAGCTGCGCGGCGCCATATTCGAGCCCGGCGTGGTGATGATGGGCGGCCAGATCGTCGGCGGCGGCAAGCCCGGAGCGCGCGAGTTCATGGGCCGCTGGACGCTCGAGGAGGACGGCAGCGTCAAGCAGGAATTCTGGGAGCGCGACGCCGAAAGCGGCGCCTGGAAGGACTGGTTCACTGGCATCTACCGCAAGACGGGCTAAATAGGCGGGCGATGGCAGCCCCGCTCTACACTCCCGAGATTTTGCGCCTCGCGGCCTCGATTCCGCATCTGGAGCCGCTCGCCGCCGCGCATGCGAGCGCCGAGCGCCGAGCGCCGCTGTGCGGCAGCCGCGCGCGCGTCGCCGTGCGACTCGACGGAGAGGGGCGGATCGCCGCGCTGGGCCAGGAGATTTCCGCCTGCGCCTTCGGCCAGGCCGCAGCGGCGCTGATGGGCCGCCACGCGATCGGCCGCGACGCCGCCCGGCTGCGCGCCGCGCATAACGCGCTCGCCGC
>JBHJHL010000097.1:0-9551 GCA_050330935.1 Sphingomonadaceae bacterium
GACGAGCCCGGTCGCGAGCGCGAGATCGCCCTCGCGCAGCTTGCGCCTCGCCAGCCGCGCCGAGGCTCTGGCCGCCTTCAACGCGAACAGCGGCGCGCGCGAGGAGCCGATGCCGAGCGCCGCGGCCGTCGCCGCGAGCGCCGCCACCGCCCGCTCTTCGGCGACGGGCTCGCCGCGTTTCACGCGGTTCGCCTCATGAGCCTCCGGGCCGATATGAAAGGCGACCCGCTCGGCGAGCGCCGCCGGCGCCATTTCATCCCCGACGCCTTCGTCGAGGAGGACGAGGCCGAAATCGCCGCTCCGGTCGAGCGCCTGGGCGATCCTGCCGGCGAGCGATTCGGACAGGCGCTCGGCCGAGGGAATGACAAGCAAGCCGCCCGCCGCCTCGGCGATGAGCCCGCCCCGCCGCACCGGACGCCCGGCGGCCAGGGTCGCGGCGAGGTCCAGCCCGCCCGAGAGCCGCTCGCCGTCGACGGAAAGCGGCAGCTTGCGCATCCTGCCCCCGGCCGGCAGCCGCGCGGAGAGCGCGGCGAGGATCGCGTCGACCCGGGGGCCATAGGGGCAGCGCAGCCATATGCCGCCGAGCCCGGCCGGATCGGCGGCGGCGAGCCGGGCCGCGGCAAGCGTGGCGTCCCTCGCGGCGGCCATCTTCAGAACAGCTCCTCCATCGCCCGCTCGATGCGGACGGTGGAGCCCGTCTCGTCGAGGATGTCGCGGCGCAGGCGGTGGCGCAGCGCCATCGGCGCGACCGCCCGGATATGGTCGCGCTGCACCTTCCTGTCGCCGGCGAGCGCAGCGAGCGCGCGGGCGCCGCGGACCAGCGTCAGCTCGCCGCGCAATCCGTCGGCGCCCACCGCGGTGCACAGCCTGGCGGCGTCGCGCAGCGCCGCCTCGGGCGCCTCGATGCCGTCCAGCGCTTCCTTGCCGCGCGCGATCCGGCGCAGGATCTTGCGGTCGGCGCGCCGCCATTTCTCCGTGAAGCCCTCGGGATCCCGGTCATATTGGTCGCGGCGGCGGACGATCTCGATCCGCTCCTCGATCGCTTCGGGAGTGCGCACCTCGACCGACAGGCCGAAACGGTCGAGCAGCTGCGGGCGCAGCTCGCCTTCCTCTGGATTGCCGCTGCCGATGAGCACGAAGCGGGCCGGATGGCGCACCGACAGCCCCTCGCGCTCGACCAGATTCTCCCCCGAGGTGGCGACGTCCAGAAGCAGGTCGACGAGATGGTCCTCGAGCAGGTTGATCTCGTCGATATAGAGAAAGCCGCGATGCGCGCGCGCGAGCAGCCCGGGCTCGAACGCCTTCTCGCCGCGCCCGAGCGCGCGTTCGAGGTCGAGCGCGCCGACCACCCGGTCCTCGGTCGCGCCCAGCGGCAGGTCGACGAACGGCACCGGCACCCGCCGCACCTGCCGCGAGCTGCACGGATCGGGGCATTCGTCGCGCTCTTCCGGGGCGCAGTTGAAGCGGCAGTCCTTGATCACCCGCATCGGCGGCAGCAGATCGGCGAGCGCGCGCGCGGCGGTCGATTTTCCGGTGCCGCGGTCGCCGAACACGAGCACGCCGCCGATTCGCGGATCGACGGCGGCGATCAGCAGCGCGCGCTTCATCTCGTCCTGGCCGACGATCGCGGAGAAGGGAAAGGCGCCCATCGGCGCGAAGCTCTAGCATGCGCGCGCGCTTCGGCAAGGCGGCGCGGCGCGCGAAAATGTCCGAGCCACTTGACAATCGCGCCGCGCGCGGCCGAGCTTGATCGGGTTGGGGGAGGCTATGATCGACGAAGCCGAAAGGGTCGTCCTGGTCGACGAGGAAGACCGCGAAAGGGGCGCGCATTCGAAGCTCAGCGCCCATCGCGAGGCACTGCGCCACCGCGCCTTTTCGGTCTTCATCTTCGACAGCCAGGGGCGCGCCTTGCTGCAAAGCCGCAGCCTTGCCAAATATCATTCGGGCGGGCTGTGGTCGAACGCCTGCTGCGGCCATCCGCGCCCCGGCGAGAGCAGCGAAGCGGCCGCCGGTCGCCGTCTCGCCGAGGAGATGGGCATCGAGGTCCGGCTGCGGCCGGTGGGGCAGCTCAGCTATTTCGCCGAGCTGGCCGGCGGCTGGTTCGAGAACGAGATCGTCCATCTGTTCACCGGCTTCAGCGACGAGGCGCCGCGCCCCGACCCCGGCGAGGTTCGCGGATGGCGGCGCGTGGAGCCCGACGATCTGCTTGCCGAGGTCGCCCGCGCCCCGGAAAATTTCACCACCTGGTTCGGCATCTATCTGAGCCGGGTGCCCGAGATCGCGCTGGGTCGCGCTTGAGCCCCAATTCTTGCTGCAAGGCCGCCGATCCGCAAAGTCGCCCGATCCTGTAGCCGCCATGCGCCGAGCTGACAGATAGAGCTCGGCGGGCTGCTTGCGGAAGTCGAACCGGTCTTGGAAACATCACCGTTTGTCAGGCATTTATCTCGGTGGCATGCCCGGGACGGGCTTGGATCGCGCCTCGGCCATGCAATCGAGCGACATATATGTGCAAGAATGGATGACTAGGAGAGCGAGGAGTATAATGAAGCAGCGCGGGCCGCTGGCGCGCTTTGCAGACCGACGAGGCAGATGCATCATTCAAAGTCCATAAAGGCTTCTGCTCACCGCAAGCGCAGATCGAGCCCACGCTTTCTGCTGCAGAGACTGACCCGTCCAATGAGCTGGCGCCGAAGGACGCGCCGGCTGTTTCTGCTGCTGTTGCCGGCGGCGCTGCCGCTCTGGTTGATGAGTATTTTGTTGGCAAGTTTTGCCCATCTTATGGAGATGCTCTGGACGCCGGTCGACATGTTCTGGAACCAGCCCGCCAAGCGCAGCTACAGCGACTATTATTCTCATTACTACCAGCGGGATTGACCGCCCCGACCTTGAACCCCGCCCCGCGCTCGCCTAGCCAGCGCGGACCATGCTCGCGCTCGACTTCATCCGCCAAAATCCCGAGACCGTCGCCAAGGCCGCGCGCGAGAAGAATGTCGATCTCGATCTCGACCGGCTGCTCGCGCTCGACGAGGAAGTGCGCGGCCGCAAGAGCCGGGTCGACGAGCTTCGCCGCCGGCGCAACGAGTTGAGCGGCGGCTTCAAGAGCGCCGCGCCCGAGGAGCGGCCCAGGCTTGCCGAAAAGGCCAAGGCGGTCGGCGCCGAGATCAAGGCGATCGAGGAGGAGCTGGGGGATCGGCAGGCCGAGCTCGACGCGCTGCTGCTGCGGGTCCCCAACATTCCCTGGGAGGGGGCGCCGGTCGGCGCGGACGAGAGCGCCAACAAGGTGGTGCGCAAGGAAGGCGCGCCGCCCGATTTCGATTTCGAGCCCAGGGACCATGTGCAGCTCGTCGAGCAGAACGGCTGGGCCGATCTTGCCCGCGTCGCCCAGGTCGCCGGCTCGCGCACCTATGCCTTGAAGGGCCGGCTCGCGCTGCTCGAGCAGGCGTTGATGCTGTGGGCCCATCGCCGGCTCGCGGCCGATGGCTTCACCCCGATCACCCTGCCGGCGCTGGCGCGCGACGCGGCCTTTGTCGCGACCGGCCATTTCCCGGGCCATGAGGACGAGGCCTATGAGATCCCGCGCGACGAGCTGAGGCTCGCCGGCACCGGCGAGATCGCGCTCACCTCGCTCCATTCGGGCGAGATATTGGCCGCCGAAGCGCTGCCCATCCTTTATGCCGGCATCTCGCCCTGCTTCCGGCGCGAGGCGGGGAGCGCCGGGCGCGACGTGCGCGGCCTGCTGCGCGTCCACCAGTTTTCGAAGCTCGAACAATATGTGATCTGCGAGGACGATCCGGAGACCTCGGCCGAATGGCACCAGCGGCTGCTCGCCAATGCCGAGGCGCTCCTGAAGGAGCTTGAAATCCCCTATCAGATTATCGAGACCTCGACCGGCGACATGGGGGCGGGCAAGTTCCGCATGACGGACATCGAAAGCTGGGTGCCGTCATTGGGCAAATATCGCGAGACGCACAGCTGCTCGACGCTGCACGACTGGCAGGCGCGGCGCGCGAACCTGCGCTGGCGCGACGGCAAGGGCAAGGTGCGCTTCTGCCACACGCTCAACAACACCGCGCTCGCTTCTCCGCGCATCCTCGTGCCGCTCCTCGAGAATCACCAGACCGCCGCGGGCAAGGTGCGCCTGCCGTCGGCGCTCCAGGACCTTATGGGCGCCGAATTCCTCTGACATTTGCCGGCGGATGGGGAACTTGCGGGAGGCGCGTCGCGTTCGCCGCTGGCGCGCGTAAGAAAAATGTCATAAGCTGGAACGTCATGGCCACCGCACCGATTCCCGATCTCAGCCCCCCGCCGCTCGCGCATTTCCTGCGCGAGGCGGGCGAGGTGCTGCTGTGGCCGCTCACCCATATCTCCCTGCCGCCGTCGCGCACCGGGCAGGAAGGCGAGGGCCGGCCGGTGCTCGTCATTCCGGGCTTCCTCGCCTCGGACGCTTCGACGAACCTCTTTCGCCGCTCGCTCGAGGCCGCCGGCTACCGCGCCCATGGCTGGAACATGGGGCGCAATATGGGCGCCCGGCCCGAGACGCTGGTCAAGCTGAAGGCCAGGGTCGATCGCATCGCGCGCCGCGCCGGCCGGCCGGTGATCCTGATCGGCTGGAGCCTAGGCGGCCTGTTCGCCCGCGAGCTCGCCAAGCTCGTCCCCGACCGGATCGACCGGGTTATCACCCTCGGCAGTCCCTTTTCGGGCGACCGGCGGGCGAACAATGTCTGGCGGCTCTACGAATGGCTCAACGACCACCGCGTCGACGATCCGCCGCTCGACGTCGATCCCGGCGAAAAGCCGCCGGTGCCGACGATCGCCTTCTGGTCGCAGAAGGACGGGATCGTCGCGCCGGGATGCGCGCGCGGCGAGCCCGGCCAGTGCGACCGCGCGGTCGAGCTCGACTGCACCCATATGGGATTCGTCGCCGAGGCCGAGGCGCTCAACGCGGTGCTCGACGCGATGATCGAGAAGACCTGACGGGCCACCGCCTTATCCGTGGAGAAAAGGCGCTGCGATCTCCTTGCTGATCCGCAGGGGGCGCAGCGTTTCGGCATCGACCATCGCCCAGCGGGTGCGGGCGCGGACATGGACCGCGCCGTTGTCGCCGGCGAATTCGATATGGCGGGTGAAGCACGCGCCCTTCGGCCCGTCCGGATCGGCCCAGCTGCGCGCGGTGACGCTATGCCCCGCCGCGAGCGGGCGCAGATAGTCGATCTCGTGGCGCGTGACGACCCACAGATAGGCATCGCGATGCGCGGGCCGCGCGGCGGCCTCCCAATGGGCGGTCGCGACCTCCTCCATCCAGCGCACCCAGGCGGTGTTGTTGACATGACCCATGCGGTCGATGTCCTCCGCGCCGGCGGTGAAGCGCATTTCGAAGATCGGGATCATCCCTTTTCCGCCATGCCGAGCTGCCACAGGATGAAGGCATATTCTTCGGCCGTCTCGCGCAGACTTTCCCAGCGCCCCGATTTGCCGCCATGGCCGGCGCCCATATTGGTCTTCAACAGCAGGATGTTGTCGTCGGTCCTTGTGGCGCGCAGCTTGGCGGCCCATTTTGCCGGCTCCCAATAGGTGACTCGCGGATCGTTGATTCCGGCGGTGACGAGCATCGGCGGATAGTGCTGCGGCTTGACTTGGTCGTAGGGCGAATAGGAGCGGATATTCTCGAACGCCGCCTTGTCGGCGACCGGATTGCCCCATTCGGGCCATTCGCCCGGAGTGAGCGGCAGGCTCTCGTCGAGCATGGTGTTCAAGACGTCGACGAAGGGGACATGGGCGACGGCCGCTCCCCACAGCTCGGGATCGGAATTGACCACCGCCCCGACCAGCCCGCCGCCCGCCGAGCCGCCCGAGATCGAGATGCGCCCGGGAGAGGCGAAGCCCGCTTCTATCAAGCTTTTGGCGACGTCGATGAAATCATTGAACGAGTTGGCGCGCTTGTCCAGCTTGCCCTCAAGATACCAGTTGCGTCCGAGGTCGTCGCCGCCGCGGATATGCGCGATCGCATAGGCGAAGCCCCGGTCGAGCAGCGACAGCCGCGCGGTCGAGAAATGCGGCGGCACGGCATGGCCGTAGGCGCCATAGGCGTAAAGATGCAAAGGGCCAGATCCGTCCTTCTTGAAATCCCGGGGATAGACGAGCGAAACCGGCACCTTCGCGCCGTCGCGCGCGGCAATCGTCAGCCGCTCGGTGCGGTATTTGCTTTTATCATAGCCGGAGGGAATCTCCCGGACCTTGAGGGTCTGGAGTTCGCCGGTCGCGACATGATAGTCGAACACCGTGTCGGGAGTGACCATCGACTCGTAGCCGATGCGGATTTTGTCGACGTCATATTCGGGGTTGCTGCCGAGCCCGGCGGCGTAGCTCGCCTCGGGAAATTCGATGTCGCGCGGCGCGCCGCCCGCATAATCGTGCAGCGCGATGCGGTCGAGGCCATGGACGCGGCTTTCGACTACCATGAAGTCCTTGAAGGTCGTCAATCCGGTGAGATAGGTCTCGTCGGAACCGGCGAGGAGCTCGGTCCACTCGCCCGGATTGTCCACGCTCGCGGTCGCGATCCTGAAATTGGGATGGGCATCGTTGGTGAGGATGAAGAGCATTCCCTCATGCTCCTCAACGTCATATTCCCGGCCCTTCTGGCGCGGGCTGACGAGGATCGGCTCGGCCGAGGGGTCCTCGCGCGGGATGAGATAGACCTCGCTCGTCTCGTTGTCGCCGGTCGAAAGCAGGATGAAGCGTTCCGACTGGGTGAGGCCGACGCCCAGCTGGAAGCCGGGATCGGGCTCGCTGTAGACCACCGCGTCCTGTTCGGCGGGCGTCCCGAGCCGATGCAGCCTGATCCTGTCGACCCGCCATTTGTCGTTGACTTCGCCGTAGAGCAGCGCGTCCGAGCTTGCCGACCAGACGAGGCTCGACAGCGTATCGGGGATGCGGTCGGGCAGGTCCTCGCCGCTGGCAAGATCACGGATGCGCGCCTCGTAGCGCTCGGAGCCGTCGACATCGATCGAATAGGCGAGCCGGCGCGCGTCGGGGCTGACCGAGATCGCGCCGAGGCGGAAATAGTCCTTGCCTTGGGCGAGTGCCGGCTCGTCGAGGATCAGCTCCACCTCGTCCTCCGATACGGGCCCCTCGGCTTCGCTCGGGACGGGACGGCGATACCATTTCCTGTATTGCGCGCCTTCGTCGAACGCCCACCAGTAGAGCCACCCGTCCTTCCTGGCCGGGACCGAGCTGTCATCCTCCCTGATCCGCCCCTTGATCTCCTCGAACAGCTTGTCGACGAGCGGCGCAAGCGGCTTCATCGCCGCTTCGAAATAGGCGTTTTCGGCCTCGAGATAGGCGATGATTTCGGGATCGGTGAGGCGGGGATAGTTTCTGTCACGCAGCCAGGCCCAGGGATCCTCGATCCGCTGGCCGTGGCGTTCGTAGCTGAATGGCCGCCGCGCGGCGACAGGAGGCCTGGGAATTTCGTTCATGAACAGCTGAAGATCAGGGAACCGGCGCTGGCGAAGCCATGCCGTGGCGCCTATCTAGCCAATCCAGCTCCGAAGGGAAGACCCATGTCTACATATGAAGACCGGCTTCGCGCGTTGCGTGAAGAGCTGCGAAAGGACCGGCTCGACGGCTTCGTCGTGCCGCTCGGCGACGAGCATATGAGCGAATATGTCGGCAGCTATGCGCAGCGCCTCCAATGGCTGACGGGCTTCAGGGGCTCGGCCGGATCGGCGGTGGTGCTGCCGCAGGAGGCGGCGATCTTCACTGACGGGCGCTACACGCTCCAGGTGCGCGAGCAGGTCGACGGCGACCATTGGAGCTTCCAGTCGCTGCCCGAAACGAGCGTTTCGGACTGGCTCGAGGAACATGCGTCCGAAGGCGCGCGCATCGGCTACGATCCCTGGCTCCACAGCAAGCGCTGGGCTGAAAGGGCGCGCGCGGCGCTGGCCGGGAAGGGCGCCGAGCTGGTGCCGGTCGAGCGCAATCCCGTCGACGCGGTGTGGGCCGACCGCCCCGGCCCGTCCGAAGCGCGCCTCGTTCCCCATGCCGACGAACTCGCCGGCAAATCCTCCGCCGCCAAACGCCAGGAGATGGCCGACGAGCTCAAGCGGGACGGGGCCGACGCGGCGGTGCTCTCGGCGCTCGATTCGATCGCCTGGACCTTCAACATCCGCGGCGCGGACATCGATCACAGCCCGGTCGCGCTCGCTTTCGCGCTCGTCCATGACGACGGCACCGCCGACCTGTTCGTCGACGGCGACAAGCTCGACGGGGAGGTTCGCCGCCATCTCGGCAACGGCGTGCGCCTCCACGAGCGCGGCGACTTCGCCGACCATCTCAAATCGCTCGGCGACAAGAGGATCGTCGCCGATCCCGAGCAGGCGGTGGCGGCGATCTTCAGCACGCTCGAAGAGGCCGGCGCGAAGATCATCGAGAAGCGCGATCCGGCGGTGCTGCCCAAGGCCTGCAAGAACGAAGCCGAGATCGCCGGCCACAAGGCGGCGCAGGCACGCGACGGGGAGGCGCTGTCGCGCTTCCTCCACTGGCTTTCGGTCGAAGCGCCGGGGGGCGGGGTCGACGAGCTGTCGGCCGCGGCGAAGCTAAAGGCGTTCCGCGAGCGATCGGGCGAGCTCAAGGATCTGAGCTTCGACACGATCTCGGGCGCCGGGCCCAATGGCGCGATCGTCCACTATCGGGTGAGCGAGGAGACCAACCGCGAGCTCGGGCCCGACACGCTCTATCTCGTCGATTCGGGCGGCCAATATCCCGACGGCACCACCGACGTCACCCGCACCGTCGCGATCGGCGAGCCGACGGCCGAGATGCGCGACCGCTTCACCCGCGTCCTGAAGGGCCATATCGCGCTCGCCGCCGCGCGCTTCCCGGAGGGGACGCGCGGCTTCCAGCTCGACGCGCTGGCGCGGCAATATCTCTGGGCGGCGGGGCTCGATTACGCCCATGGCACCGGCCATGGCGTCGGCGCCTATTTGAACGTCCATGAAGGGCCGCAGCGGATCACCAAGCCGGCGACCAGCCAGGCCGGCGCCGACGAGCCCTTGCGCGCGGGCATGATCCTTTCGAACGAGCCCGGCTATTACAAGACCGGCGAATATGGCATCCGGATCGAGAATCTCGTTCTCGTACGGCCGGCCGAGATCGACGGCGCGGAGGAGGACTTCCTAGAATTCGAGACGCTGACGCTGGCGCCGATCGACAAGAGGCTTATCGACGCCGTGATGCTGACCGAGGCCGAGCGCGGCTGGCTCGATGCCTATCATGCGCGGGTGCTGGCGACGATCGGCCCGCGGCTCGACGGCGAGGCGAAAGCCTGGCTCGAGGGGGCCTGCTCGCCGCTCTAGCCGCGCCGTCTGCGCCGCTCGCCGCGCCGCGCCTTGCGCCTGTCCTTGGCCGCCGCGCGCGCGGCGCGCTTTCGCGCCGCGGCCTGTTCGGGCGCCGTCTCCTCCTCGGGGGGCAGTTCGCCGTCAGCCGCGTGAAAGCCCAGCGCCGCGCGGCTCCGCGCGCAATGGTCGGGGCGCGGCGCGGGGGCGGGGATCGCG
>JBHJHL010000098.1:0-12224 GCA_050330935.1 Sphingomonadaceae bacterium
CGCCGTGCTGCTGCTGTTCGTCCACAGCCGGGCGGCGGGGGCGGCGCAGCTGCTCGCCGTCCCCGGCGCCGCCTGGCTGATCTGGCATGGCGGGACAAGAGCGCTGAAGCGGCCGGGCGCATGGGCGCGCCTCGCGCTCCCGCCGCTCCTCTTCCTCGCCGTCTCGGGGCTCGCGGCGCGCATCGCGCTCGCCGCCTTCCCGGCCGAGCGCGGCGAGGAGGCCCGCGCCACCGCGCTCGCCAACCATCGCTGCCCGAGCCTTGCGGCTCTCGCCCCCGTCGGACGGCTGCCCGCAGGGCTCGTCTTCACCTTCGCCGATCTCGGGCCCCGGCTCGTCGTCGCCACGCATCACGACGCGCTCGCCGGGCCCTATCACCGCAACGAGGCGGCGATCCTGGCCGTCCACCGCGCCTTTCGCGCCGATCCGGCCGAGGCGGAGCGGATCGTGCGCGCGAGCGGCGCCCGCTATCTCCTGATCTGCCCCGACATGTCCGAATCGACGCTCTACCGCGCCGACGCGCGCGACGGCTTCTATATGCGGCTGGCGGCGGGCGAGCGCTTCGCCTGGCTCGAGCCGGTGGAGCTGCCGCGAGGATCGCCGCTGATGCTGTGGCGGATCAGATCGCGAAGCTCGCCGACAGGCCGTCGATGACGAACTGGGCGGCGAGCGCGGCGAGGACGACGCCCAGAAGCCGCGTGATCATCGCCTCCATCCGATAGCCCAGAAGACGCATCAGCGGGCCGGCGGCGATGAGCGCGGCGAGGGTCAGGAGCAGGATGGCCAAGGCGGCGGCGAGCACCGCCAGCGAACCTTCGATCCCTTGCGCGCGCGCCATCAGCAGCATGATCGAGGCGATCGAGCCCGGCCCGGCGATCATCGGGATCGCCATCGGGAAAATCGAGATGTCCTCCGCCTCGCGCGCGCTGACGTCCTGCGCGCGCTCCTCGCGCCGCGCCTGGCGCCTCTCGAACACCATCTCGAGCGCGATCAGGAACAGCATGATGCCGCCGGCGATGCGGAAGGCATCGAGGCTGATGTGGAGCGCGCCCAGCAGATCCTCCCCGAACAGGCCGAAGAAGAGGAGGATGAGCGCGGCGACGAGGACCGAGCGGATCGCCATCCTGCGCCGCTCGGCGGCGGCCGCGCCCGAAGTGAGGCTGGCGAAGATCGGCGCGCAGCCGGGCGGGTCGATGACCACGAAGAAGGTGACGAGCGCCGAGACGAAGAGCTCGGTCATGGCGCTTCCGGCGGCGCGAGCCCCTCGCGCGCATGGGCGGCGGCGAGCGTGTTGCCAAGCAGCATGGCGATCGGCATCGGCCCGACGCCGCCCGGCACCGGCGTGATCGCGCCGGCAACCTCGCGCGCCTCGTCGAAGGCGACGTCGCCGACGAGCCGCGTCTTGCCGCCGCCGGCGTCGATGCGGCTGATGCCGACGTCGATCACCGTCGCGCCGGGCTTGATCCAGCCGCCGCGGACCATTTCGGGCCGGCCGGCAGCGGCGACGAGAATGTCGGCGCGGCGGGTGACCTCGGGCAGGTCGGCGGTGCGGCTGTGGGCGACGGTGACGGTGCAGCTTTCGGCCAGGAGCAGCTGCGCCATCGGCTTGCCGACGATGTTCGAGCGGCCGACGACGACCGCCTCGAGCCCCGCCAGATCCCGGCGCACCGAGCCGATGAGCCGCAGCGCGCCCAGCGGCGTGCAAGGGACGGATGCCGGCTCGCCGGCCGCGAGCCTGCCGGCGTTCAGGGGATGGAAGCCGTCGACATCCCTGGCGGGATCGACCGCCGCGATCACCTTGCGCGCGTCGACCTGCGCAGGAAGCGGGAGCTGGACGAGAATGCCGTCGACGGCATCGGCGGCGTTGAGGCGGGCGACGAGCGCGAGCAGTTCGGCCTCGGCCAGGTCGCCCGGCAGGCGATGGACGAAGCCCCGCATCCCCGCCTGCGCCACCGCCTTCTCCTTGGCGCGGACATAGACCGCGCTCGCCGGATCGTCGCCGACCAGCACCGCGGCGAGCCCCGGCGGGCGGCCCGCCCTGGCGGCGAAATCCGCAGCCCCGGTGGCGATACGGGCGCGGGCGGCGGCGGCAATCGCCTTGCCGTCGATGATCTCGGCGCTCATCCGATGGGCGCCGCTAATAGGCGATGTCGACCGCCACTCCGCGCAGCAGGATGCGGAGCGCATAGACGAGCAGCAGCACGACGAGGGGCGAGAAATCGAGGCCGCCGAAATCGGGCAGGATGCGGCGGATCGGCCGGTAGAGCGGCGCGGTGATGCGTTCGAGCGCGTTGTAGAGCCCGCGGACGAAATCATTATAGGTGTTGATCACGTTGAAGGCGACGAGCCAGCTCAGCACCGCCTGCGCGATGATGATCCAGGTCAGCACGCGCAGAAAAAGATCGATGATATCGAACAGCGCCAACAGCATTCTCGTCTCCCCGCAGCTATCGAGGGCCAGCCTCTAGCCGCAGCGCGGATGAGGGGCAATGGCGGCGAGCCGCCGGACGGTCAGAGCAGCCAGGAGGCGGTGGCGGCGGCGCTCGCGACGGTGATCGCGAAGCCGATCAGCATCAAGAGACCGTCGCGCGCGGCGAGGCCGAGGCCGAAGAACAGCACCGCCGAGGCGGGCAGCGCGACGGCGAAGGGGATGAGCTCCAGCGGCACGAACAGGATCGACAGCAGGATGCAGCACAGCGCGGCGGCGAGGCGCGCGGTCTGCCCCGCCGCCCATTGGAGGCGCGGGGCGAGCAGGGGATCGATCCGCCGCGCGACCTTCACCGCATTGTCCCTGGCCTTCACCGCCTTGTCGCGGCGGAAGCCGATCCGGCGCACGCGCCCGGGGATCCAGGGCTGCTCGCGGCCGAGAAGCTGCTGCCCCGCCAGCAGCACGATCAAGAGGCCGACCAGCGCCGGAAAGCCGGGCACGCCGCCAAGCGGCGGCAGGATGACGAGCAGCGACAGGAGCGCGACCACGGGCCCGAAGCTGCGGTCGCCGAAGGCATCGAAAATATCGCCGAGCGTCACCTTGCCGCCGCCATTATCGCCGCCGAGCGCATCCTCGAGCAGCGTTTCGAGCGGGTGCTCGTCGCGCGTCTCCTCGCCCCGGGCGCTCATGGCGCGAAGCGCGGCGCCTCGGCCTCGGCGAGGACCAGCGCATAGCGCTGCTTGTCGTCGGTCCATTCCTCGACCACGCCCCAGCTCGCCGCGCGCAGCAGCAGGCGGCTGTCGCGCAGCCCGTATTTATGGCTGTTCTCGGTGTGGATGCTGCGCCCCCTGGCGAAGACGAATTCGCGGCCGGCGACCGAGAATTTCACGTCGCGCAGCGCTTCGAGATGCATTTCGACGCGCGCGAAACGGTCGTTCCACAGCGCGCGATGGGCGAAGGCGTCGACCGGAATGTCGCCGCCGAGCTCGCGGTTGATGCGGTGGAGAAGGTTGAGGTTGAAGGCGGCGGTGACGCCGCGGCCGTCATTATAGGCCCTGAGCAGGGCCTCCTCGTCCTTGATCCGGTCCATGCCGATGAGGAGATAGGAGCCGAGCCCGAGCGTGTCGTTCATCGCCCGCAAGAGGTCGACGGCGGTGCGCGGCACCAGGTTGCCGATCGTCGAGCCGGGAAAGAAGCCGAGCTTGGTCGCCTCGCGCACCGCCTCGGGGAGACGGATGGGCTGCATGAAATCGGCCTCGACGGGATGGATCGGCAGCCGCGGAAAGCGCTGCTGCAGCGCGGCGGCGGACTCGCGCAGGAAATCGCCCGAAATGTCGATCGGCACATAGGCGCAAGGGGCGACGGCTTCGATCAGGATCGGCGTCTTGACCGAGGAGCCCGAGCCGAATTCGACCACCGCATCGCCGGTGCCGGCGATGCGCGCGACATCGGGACAGTGTCTTTCGAGCAGCGCGCGCTCGACCCGGGTGGGATAATATTCGGCAAGCCCGGTGATCTCCTCGAACAGCTCCGAGCCGCGCCGGTCGTAGAGCCAGCGCGCGGGAATCGCGGGAACCGGCGCGGCGAGCCCGGAAAGCACGTCGTCGCGGAACGCGCCCTCGGCCGGCACTAGAGATCTTTCGCGAGCCGCAGCCCTGAGAACATCCAGCGCTGATGCGGATAGTAGAAATTGCGGTAGCTGGCGCGGCCATGGCCGCGCGGGGTGGCGCAGCTGGCGCCCTTCAGGACCTGCTGCCCGCACATGAACTTGCCATTATATTCGCCGACCGTGCCCTTGGGAGGCGTGAAGCCCGGATAGGGAAGGAAGGCGCTGCCGGTCCATTCCCAGACGTCGCCGAACATCTGCTTCAGCCCGCCGCCCTTTTCGGCCGGCGACGTGCGCACCGCCCCGGCGGCGTCGAGCTGGTTGCCGGCGGCCGGATCGAGCGAAGCGGCGGCGCTCTCCCATTCGGCCTCGGTCGCGAGCCGCGCCCCCGCCCAGCGCGCGAAGGCGTCGGCCTCGTAATAGGAGATGTGGCAGACGGGCGCGGCGGGATCGAGCGGGCGGACGCCCGACAGACCGAACCGGCGCCAGCCGCCCTCCTCGCCGCGCAGCCAGTAGAGCGGCGCCTCGACCTCGTTCTCGCGCAGCCAGTCCCAGCCGTCGGAGAGCCACAGGGTCGCCTCGCCATAGCCGCCGTCGGCGATGAACTCGGCCCATTCGCCATTGGTGACGAGCCGGTCGGCGAGCGCATGGGGGGCGAGCAGAACCTTGTGGCGCGGCCGCTCGGCGTCGAAGGAAAAGCCCGCGCCGGCGCCGATCTCCACTTCCCCTTCGCGCCCCTCGACCCAGCCGAGCGGCGGCGCGGCGGCGCCCGAGACCGGAGCCGGCTCGTCCCAGACCGCCGGCAGCAGCGGGTTTTCGGCGAAGGCGGCGAGAATGTCCATGAGCAGCAGCTCCTGATGCTGCTCCTCATGGTTGATGCCGATCTCGACCAGCGCCAGCGCCCGCTCGGGAAGATCGTCGAGCACGGCGAGCAGCGCCTCGTCCACCGCCCGGCGATAGGCGAGCACCTCGGCGAGCGAAGGCCGGCTCAGCATTCCCCGGCGGGGGCGGGCATGGCGCTCGCCCTCGCCTTCATAATAGCTGTTGAAGAGGAACGGCCAGCGCTCGTCGTGGATTTCATAGCCGGGCAGATGATCGCGCAGCACGAAGGTCTCGAAAAACCAGGCGGTGTGAGCGAGATGCCATTTGGCGGGCGAGGCGTCCGGCATCGGCTGGATGGTGGCGTCGGCGTCCGACAGCGGGGCGGCGAGCGCGACGCTGAGCGCGCGCAGCTTCCGGTAGCGCTCGCCGAGCTGCGCATCTTCGGCCGTTGCCGCCGCGATTGTCGCCATCCGTCGCCTCCGTCTCGTTGCGGGAGACGCGCGGAGCATCGCGCTAGTTCCCGCCGCGCGTCGCTCCCGGCCGCCACAATATGTCGCCCGCGCCCTGGGCCGCGATCGTGCGCGCGAGCACGAACAGATGATCCGACAGCCGGTTGAGATAGGCAAGGGCAAGCGGGTTGAGCCGCGCTTCGGCCGCCGCCGCGACCGCCATCCGCTCGGCGCGGCGGACGATGCAGCGGGCAAGGTGAAGCTCGGCCGCGCCGCCGGCGCCGCCGGGGAGGATGAAGCTCGCGAGCGGCTCGAGCCTGTCGTTCATCGCGTCGATCTCGCCTTCGAGCCGTTCGATCTGGGCCGCCGTGACGCGCAATTCGGCCTCGCCGGGCGCGAAATCCTCGCCGGGGGTCGCAAGGTCGGCGCCGAGATCGAACAGCTCGTTGCGGATCCGGCCGAGCATCGCGCGATGCTCCTCGTCACCGATCCCAAGCAGCGCCACGCCGATGGCGCTGTTCGCCTCCTCGACATCGCCGATCGCGGCCATGCGCGGCGCCGCCTTCGAGACGCGCGAGCCGTCGACGAGGCCGGTGCTGCCGCCATCGCCGGTGCGGGTGTAGATCTTGTTGAGCTTGACCAAGGCTCAGCGTTCCGCGGCGAGAAGCAGGAAGACGATGACGAGGACGATCGCCGCCGCCTGGTAGAGGACCCGCCGGCGCATCAGACTTTGCGAGCGCACGCCGCCGATGTCCCTGCCCTGCGCCATGGCGATGACGCCGCGCACGAGGACGTAGAGGGTCGCCAGCGCGGCAATGACGATGAGGATGAAGAGCAGCGTCTCCATGTCCCATCTTCTAGACCCTCGCCTGCGAATATCCAGCGGGCAGGCGCCCGGCGCGCAGATCGGCGGCGAGACGACGGGGATCGACTCCGCGCTCGCGCAGGCCGGCGAGCGTCGGCGCGCCATGGCGCTTGGCGAGACGGCGGCCCCTGTCGTCGGCGAGCAGGGCATGATGGTGATAGCGCGGCACCGGCAGATCGAGCAGCGCCTGGAGGAGGCGATGGACATGGGTGGCGGCGAAGAGATCGCGGCCGCGCACCACGTCGCTGACGCCCTGCGCGGCATCATCGACGACGACCGCGAGATGATAGCTCACCGGCGCGTCCTTGCGCGCGACGACGACATCGCCGAAGCGCGCCGGCTCGGCGAGGACGCGCCCGGCCGCGGCGTCGTGCCAGCGCAACGCGCCGGGGCGAAGATCGGCGCGCGGCTCTTCTCCGATATCCGGATCCGGGCTTGCGCCGGCATACAGGCGATCGAGCGCCTTTCCCATGTCGAGCCGCCAGCTATGCGGTTCGGCGGAAAGACGCGCGGCCCGTTCCTCCTCCGGCAGCCCGCGGCAGGTGCCGGGGTAAAGCGGGCCTTCGGGGCCATGGGGCGCGGCGGCGCTGGCCTTCACCTCGGCGGCGATCTCGCGCCGCGTGCAGAAGCAGGGATAGGCGAGTCGCGCCGATTTCAGCTCCCGAAGCGCGGCGGCGTAGACATCGAGCCGGCGTGACTGGAAGACGATGTCGCCGTCCCAGTCGAGCCCCAGCCAGCGCAAATCCTCGATGATCGCCTCGACCCATCGCGGGCGGGCGCGGGCAAGGTCGATATCCTCGATTCGCAGCAGAAAAGCGCCGCCGCAGGCGCGCGCATGATCATGCGCGAGCAGCGCCGAATAGGCGTGGCCGAGGTGGAGCGGACCGGTCGGGCTGGGCGCGAAACGGGTGACGATGCTCATCGGGCCGGCCTCCTTTCGCGCAACATGGCTCTTGACCGCGAGTCGCGACTGATGTTTGTCATGCTGCCGTCACGCTTGCGAGCGATAGGCGTGGCCGAACAGGAGAAGGGCGACCGGGCACAGCCGCCACTTCCCCGTTCTGAGTGCGACGGAGGCGGGGCGGCGTTCCGGGAGATTTTTCTCCGCGGAACGGGAGCCAGTTGGCAAAATGTACCATCCTGATCTGCTGCGCCATCCCGACAGCTGCCCCACGCTCGTGCTCAACGCCGACTACACGCCGCTTTCCTATTACCCGTTGAGCCTGTGGCCGTGGCAGACCGCGGTCAAGGCGGTGTTCCTCGAGCGCGTCGACATCGTCGCCAACTATGCGCGCGAGGTGCACAGCCCGACGCGGACGATGAACATCCCGAGCGTGATCGCGCTCCGCCAATATGTGCGGCCGTCGCAATATCCGGCCTTCACCCGCTTCAACCTGTTCCTGCGCGACCGCTTCGCCTGCCAATATTGCGGCAACGGCCGCGAGCTCACCTTCGACCATGTCGTGCCGCGCTCGCGCGGCGGACGCACGACCTGGGAGAATGTCGCCACCGCCTGCGCGCCGTGCAATTTGAAGAAGGGCGGGCGCACGCCGGACGAGGCGCATATGAACCTCAACCGCCGGCCGATCCGCCCGACGAGCTGGCAGCTGCAGGACAATGGCCGCCGCTTCCCGCCCAACTATCTGCACGAGACCTGGCGCGACTATCTCTACTGGGACGTCGAGCTCGAGGCCTGAGACCGGCGGCGGCCCAAGCTGGCCTCCGTTTCCGACCTGTTGCGGACGCTGGAGCCCGCCGAAGAGCCGCGGCCTCGCAGGACGAAGCTTCGCGCCCGATTAGGAGCGACTTCGGCTGCGGGTGTATGAGATTATCTCCTCCTAAGGGGAATCATAAGGGGAAGGAGAGTCCAATGACCAACTTGACCCAATGCCTGTCCCGCATATCCGCGGCGGTCGCCTTGTCCTTCGCGCTCGCCACCGCGCCGGGGTTCGCGGGCGGCTATCTCAAGCTCGGCGACATCAAGGGCGAAAGCAGCGACGCCAGAGGTGGCGAACAGATCGAGCTGCTGAGCTGGTCGTTCGGGACGAGCCGAGCCGCCAGCATCGAAAAGGTCGCAGGAATGAGCGAAATAAAGGCCGAACGACACAGCAGCAAGGCCGGGTCGGCCGGAAGTGCGCAGACCGTAACCATTGGCTCGGACCGAAGCGAAAGGACCTCAGGGCTTCCCACCGGCAAGCGCCAGCACAGGCCGATGATCGGGACCAAGCCTGCAGCCGAAGGCAGCCTGACCGCGGTCATACCCGCCGGGCTGTGCAAGGTCGGCGCCCGCTATCAGAGCGCCGAGCTGGACGCGGACGGTCGGGTCTACCGGATGAGCGACGTGGTCGTCACCAGCTGCTCGCCAGCAAGCGCCGGCGGCGGGGGCGAGGTCCAGCCGGTCGAAACCATCTCGCTCAACTACGTCAAGATCCAGTGGTAGCGCGGCGAGCAGGCGCGATGCTCGACGCGCCGCTCCGGCGACCGGCCGCACGGCCGGCAGGTCTCAGCCGCCGTCGCCGCGGATGTCGGCGATGAAGGCGCGCACCTTGGGCCCGACATCGGGCCGCTCGAGCGCGAGCGCGATGTTGGCGGTGATGAAATCGGCCTTGTCGCCGCAATCGTAGCGGGTGCCGTCGAAGGTGAGGCCGTGGAAGGGCTGGCGGCCGATCATCGCCGCCATCGCGTCGGTGAGCTGGATCTCGCCGCCGGCGCCGGCGCTCTGCCCCTCGAGCACCTCCATCACCTCGGGCTGGAGGATGTAGCGGCCGACGATCGCGAGATCGGACGGCGCATCGGCGGGTTTCGGCTTTTCCACGAGGCCCTTCACCTCGGTGAGCGGCCCGTCGCGCTCGCCGGGGGTGATGATGCCGTAGCTCGCGGTGCGCTCGCGCGGCACCTGCTGCGCGCAGATGATGTTGCCGCCGACCTCCTCATAGGCATCGACCATCTGCCTGAGGCAGCCCGGATCGCCGACCATGAGATCATCAGCGAGGATGACCGCGAAGGGATCGTCGCCGACGATGTCGCGCGCGCACCAGACGGCATGGCCGAGCCCCAGCGGCTCCTGCTGGCGGACATAGGCGACCGCGCCGGGCGCGAGGCGCGATTCCTTCAGAAGCCCGGTCGACTTGCCGCGCAGCGCCATCGTCGCCTCGAGCTCGTAGGCGATGTCGAAATGGTCCTCGATCGCATTCTTGCCGCGGCCGGTGACGAAGATCATCTGCTCGATCCCGGCTTCGACCGCCTCGTCGACCGCATATTGGATGAGCGGCCGGTCGACGACCGGCAGCATCTCCTTGGGCACCGCCTTGGTCGCGGGAAGGAAGCGCGTGCCGAGCCCGGCGACCGGGAAGACTGCCTTGCGGACCGGCTTCATGATCGCTCCGGCTCGGGACGGTCGCCGTCCTCTTCCGCCTCGATCGCGCCGGCATCGTCCTCGCCCGGCACGGGAACCGCGCCGGGAGGCATGCCGGGCGGCGGCAGATCGAAGCGGTCGGGGGCGCGCTCCTCCGATCTTTTGAGCAGATCGTCGACCCGCTCGGGGCGCGCGGTCTCGGCCGGCTCGAGCAGCTCCTCGGGCGTCGGCGGCGCGTCCGCCATCACAGGGACAGGCGGCGGCGACCGGCCTTCGGGGAGGCTCAAGGCGTCGCGATTGCCGCAGCCGGCGAGGGTCGAGGCCAGGCAGAGAAGGAAGGCGGCGCGCATCGCCGGCCTCTTGCAACGGCGGGCGCGCTTGTTCAAGCGATAGAGGCGATGAAAGCCCGTCTCATCATTCTCGCGGCCGCGCTCGCCGCCTGCAATGGCGAGGAGCGCGCTCCCGAGGAGCAGCTCGAGGTCGCACGGGCCGATCCCCGCCTCGACCGCACGCGGGCGGGAAAGCCGGCACCCGAGGCGATGTTCGAGGATCCCGCCGGCGAGCCGGCCAATCTCGCCGACTTTCGGGGGAAGCCGCTGCTCGTCAATCTCTGGGCGACCTGGTGCGCGCCGTGCATCGCCGAGATGCCGTTGCTCGACCAGCTCGCAGCGTCGCGCGACGACATCAAGGTGCTCGCCCTCAGCCAGGACCTTGCGGGACCCGAGAAGGTCGAGGCCTTTTTCGCCGAGCGCGACTTCAAGATGCTCGAACCCTATATCGATCCCGAGCTCGCAATCATGGACGCGCTCGGCATCGACACGCTGCCGACGACGATCCTCTACGACGCCGAGGGCCGCGAGGTCTGGCGGATGACGGGCATGGCCGACTGGACCGGCGACAGGGCGGCGAAGCTCATCGCCGAAGCAGAGGGCTAATCCCGCAGCAGCTCGTTGATGCCGGTCTTGGCGCGCGTCTTCTCATCGACGCGCTTGACGATCACCGCGCAGGCAAGCCCCGGCCGCCCGTCCGCGCCGGGCAGCGTGCCCGGCACGACGACCGAATAGGCGGGCACGCGCCCGCGCGTCACTTCCCCGGTCTCGCGGTCGACGATTTTGGTGGACGCGCCGATGAAGACGCCCATCGAGAGCACCGCGCCCTTCTCGACGATCACGCCCTCGGCGACTTCCGAACGCGCGCCGATGAAGACGCCGTCCTCGATTATCACGGGCTCGGCCTGAAGCGGCTCCAATACGCCGCCGATGCCGGCGCCGCCCGAAAGATGGACATGCTTGCCGATCTGCGCGCAGCTTCCCACCGTCGCCCAGGTGTCGATCATCGCCCCCTCGCCGACATGAGCGCCGATATTGACGAAGCTCGGCATCAGCACCGCGCCCTTGCCGATGAAGGCGCCGCGGCGGACGATCGCGCCCGGCACCGCGCGAAAGCCGGCGGCACGAAACTCCTCCGCGCCCCAGGCGGCGAATTTGGACGGCACCTTGTCCCACCAGCGCCCGCCGCCCGGCCCGCCCTCGACAAGCGCCATCGGCTGCAGGCGAAAGGAAAGCAGCACCGCCTTCTTGAGCCACCGGTTGACGCGCCAGCCGCCCGTCCCGTCGGGCTCGGCGACGCGCGCCTCGCCCGAATCGAGCAGCGCGAGCGCCGCCTCGACCGCTTCGCGGACCTCGCCTCCGCTTTCGGGACCATATGTCTCGCGCGCCTCCCAGGCGGCATCGATGACGGCGCGCATCTTCTCGCTCATCGGGCCATTTCCTCCAGCGCAGCGTTCAGGAACGCGCCGATATCGCGCGCGCGATGGTCGATGAAGCCTTCCCCGGCGCCGTCGGCGCCGCGCTCCGAGCCGTTGTCGATCCAGCAGGTTGTCATGCCGATGGCCTTGGCGGGCTTCAAGTTGCGCGCCATGTCGTCGGCGAACAGCGCCCGTTCGGCCGCGATCCCATGGCGTTCGCACAAGGTGCGATAGGCGCGCGGATCGGGCTTGGGCAGATAGTTCATCGCGTGGATGTCGTGGAGGGCGTCGAAGGCGTTGGCCAGGCCGAGCCGCTCCAGCACCCGCCGGGCATGGGCTTCATCGCCGTTGGTGAAGACATATTTGCGCCCCGGCAGGCGTTCGAGCGCGGCGACGAGGCGCGGATCGGCGACGAGGCGGGCGAGATCGATATCATGCACATAATCGAGGAAATCCCGGGGCTCGACATCATGCGCGCGCATCAGCCCCGCCAATGTGGTACCATGGTCGTGAAAATAGCGCTTCTGGACCCGGCGCGCCTCGTCGCGACCGACGCCGAGCAGGCGGGCGATGAATTCGCCCATGCGCGCATCGATAAGCGAAAAAATATCGGCCGAAGCCGGATAGAGACAGTTGTCGAGATCGAAAATCCAGCTTTCGATATGCGCGAAGGGCGAGGTCGAAACAGCGCCGGACATGTGGTTGCCGTTAGCTAAGCGAAAGAGCTTCAGCAAATTGAAAGGGTGGCCGGGCTATGAGGGAATGAATTTCATCAACAATTTCTAAAGGTTCGTCCATGGTTCTGCGCGGCCGCAAAAAAGCCCTGCTGCTCTCCGTCGCCGTTTCGGCGATGGCGCTGAGCGCCTGCGGGGGAAGCGGCGGCAGCGGCCCGATCGCCCGTCCCGAGCCCAATCCGGCGCCGCCGCCGGTGCCCGCGCCGCCACCTCCGCCGCC
>JBHJHL010000099.1:0-4164 GCA_050330935.1 Sphingomonadaceae bacterium
CTCGCCCGCCGAACTGCGCGAGCTGAAGCCCGATCAGCTGCGCCAGCTCGCCGACGAGCTTCGCGAGGAGGTGATTTCGGCGGTGTCGGTCACCGGCGGACATCTCGGCGCGGGCCTGGGCGTCGTCGAGCTCACCGTCGCGCTCCATTACATCTTCGACACGCCGCGCGACCGGCTGGTCTGGGACGTCGGCCATCAATGCTATCCGCACAAGATATTGACCGGCCGGCGCGACCGCATCCGCACGCTGCGCCAGGGCGGCGGGCTTTCGGGATTCACCAAGCGATCGGAAAGCGAATACGACCCGTTCGGCGCTGCGCATAGCTCGACCTCGATCTCTGCGGCGCTCGGTTTCGCCGTCGCCAACAAGCTGTCGGGCGCCGACGGCAAGGCGATCGCGGTGATCGGCGACGGCGCGATGTCCGCCGGCATGGCCTATGAGGCGATGAACAATGCCGAGCAGGCGGGCAACCGCCTGATCGTCATCTTGAACGACAACGACATGTCGATCGCGCCGCCGGTGGGGGGCTTGTCGGGCTATCTCGCGCGGCTCATCTCGAGCTCCGAATATACCGGCTTGCGATCGCTCGCCTCGAAGGTCACCGCCAAGATCTCGCGCCGCATCCATTCGGCGACCCGCAAGGCCGAGGAATATGCCCGCGGCATGGTGACCGGCGGGACGCTGTTCGAGGAGCTGGGCTTCTATTATGTCGGCCCGATCGACGGCCACAATCTCGACCATCTCCTCCCGGTGCTCGAAAATGTCCGCGATTCCGAGGAAGGGCCGGTCCTCGTCCATGCCGTCACCAAGAAGGGCAAGGGCTATGCCCCGGCCGAGAACGCCGCCGACAAATATCACGGCGTCGCCAAGTTCGACGTCGTCTCCGGCAAGCAGGACAAGGGATCGGGCGGGCCGCCGAGCTACACCGGCGTGTTCGCCAAGGCGCTGATCGCAGAAGCGACGCGCGACGAGAAGATCGTCGGCATCACCGCGGCGATGCCCGGCGGCACCGGCATCGACAAGTTCGCCGCCGCCTTTCCCGAGCGCGCCTTCGACGTCGGCATCGCCGAGCAGCATGCGGTGACCTTCGCCGGCGGGCTCGCGGCGCAGGGGATGCGGCCCTTCGCGGCGATCTATTCGACCTTCCTCCAGCGCGCCTACGACCAGGTCGTGCACGATATCGCGATCCAGAACCTGCCGGTGCGCTTCGCGATGGACCGGGCCGGACTCGTCGGCGCCGACGGCCAGACGCATGCCGGCAGCTTCGACCTCGCCTATCTGTGCACGCTGCCCAATTTCACCGTCATGGCGGCCGCCGACGAGGCCGAGCTCGTCCACATGGTGCACACCATGGCGCTGCACGATACAGGGCCGATCGCGGTGCGCTATCCGCGCGGGAGCGGAACCGGCGTGGAGCTGCCCGAGAAACCCGAGCGGCTGGAGATCGGCAAGGGGCGCGTGGTGCGCGAGGGGCACAAGATCGCGATCCTGTCGCTGGGCGCGCGCCTCGGCGAGGCGCTGAAAGCCGCCGACGAGCAGGACGCCAAGGGGCTTTCGACCACCGTCGCGGACCTCAGATTCGCCAAGCCGCTCGACGGCGCGCTGATCCGCAAGCTGATGACCACGCACGAGGTCTGCGTGACGATCGAGGAAGCCTCGACCGGCGGACTTGGCGCGCATGTCCTCACCTTCGCGAGCGACGAGGGGCTGGTCGATGCGGGCCTCAAGATCCGCACCATGCGGCTTCCCGACCGTTTCCAGGACCAGGACAAGCCCGAGAAGCAATATGAGGAGGCGGGGCTCACCGCGCCCGATATCGTCGAGACGGTGCTGAAGGCGCTGCGGCACAACAGCGCCGGCGTCGAGGAGGAGGGAGTAAGGGCTTAAATGCTCAACTTCCTTTATTCCTCCCCTCGGGCTTAATCCGCTAGTCCGATAACCAGCGCCAGCACTCCGTTCAGCCTTTCCACCGTCTCATCATCCAAACGTCCGATGACAGTGCCGCATTTTGATCGCCGCGTGACGGTGATCTTGTCTGCCTGGAACTGCGTCGCAACAAGCAGGCCGTTGCCTTCGGCCGGCTCAACATAAACGCGGCGCTGGCCGACATCCTCGCGAACATGGCTGGTGCCGGGGCAGACGATCACATGATCGGTTGGTGCCAGCAGGTCTGTCTCGACGATTACCGCCGGTCGTGGCTTGCCGGCGTCTCCCGGAAGCGCCACCGTGACGATGTCGCCGCGCTTCAATCCCAGAGCTCGGGGTCTTCGGCCTGCATCGCCTCGATGAAGAGCATGGTTTCCTCCTCTTCGGGCGCGTCGCGTAGAATTGCCGCGGCGAGCACCGAACGCTCCCAGAATCCGGGCGCATTGACGTCGGGCACCCACATGCGGATTTCCTTGAGGCCCTTGGCCTTCTTGCGCGCGCGGTAGCGGCGATACTTGTCCTCGCGCCTGGGGCTATGATCGTTCATGCCCCAAAGGTAGCGCGCAACCGGAGCGCGGACAAGCGCGGCGACGGCTCAATCCGGTTCGCCCGGCACCACGCTCGCGAAGACGGGGTCGATCGAAACCGACACCCGCGCGTCCTTTTCGGGCGCCGTGGGCAGCGCTTGCCGCGCGCGCCACAGCGTCCCGTCGGCGGCGCGCAGCGCTAGCACGGCCGCCGGGCCGACCGGATGACGATTGGCGACCTGCGCCTTCCCGGCATCCGAAGGCGTAGCGGCCAGCCCCTCGGGCCGCACCAGCGCCACCGCTTCAGTCCCGTCGGCAAATCGATCAGCGGCGACTGCGCCGAACGGCGTTTGCAGCGCGCCGGCCTTCACCACGCCGTGCCATTCGTTGACCTCGCCGAGCAGCCGCGCCGCGGCGGCCGATGCCGGCTTCAGATAGAGCGCGTCGGGGGCTCCGCGCTGGACGATCCGCCCCTCGATCATCAGCATGAGCTCCTCGGCCATGAACATCGCCTCCTCGGCATCATGGGTGACGAGGAGCACCGCGGCGCCCGAACGCATCAGCATCTCCCGGGTGCGCTCGCGAAGCGACTGGCGGAGGCGCGAATCGAGGCTTGCGAAGGGCTCGTCGAGCAGGATCACCCCGGGCTCGGGCGCCAACGCGCGGGCGAGCGCGACGCGCTGCTGCTCGCCGCCCGAAAGCTGGTGCGGATAGGCATTGGCGCGCTCCGCGAGGCCGACTTCCTCGAGCCGCGCCAGCGCCTTTTCCTTTCGCCCGCCGCCGCGCAGCCCGAAGGCGACATTGGCGAGCGCGTCGAGATGGGGGAAGAGCGCATAATCCTGGAAGACGATGCCGATGCCGCGCCGCTCGGGCGGCACCGCCTCGCGCCCGCGCGTCAGCAGCCGGCGCTCGCTCCATATCTCGCCCGCATCGACCGGCTCCAGCCCGGCGAGCGCGCGCAGCAGCGTCGACTTGCCGGCGCCCGAGGGGCCGAGCACCGCCGTCACCCTGCCGGGCGCGAGATCGAGTTCGACATCGTCGAGGATGCGCCTGCCCGAAAGCGTTCTTGTCAGGCCGCGCGCCCGGAGCCGGGGCTCGCTCATCTTATCGCGGGCCCGTCCGCGCGGCGCGCGACGAGCCAGGACACCGCCGCCATCGCCGGCAGGCCGATAGCGACCAGCATCAGCGAGGGCAGCGACGCCTCGGCCAGCCGCTCGTCGGAGGCGAGATGATGCGCGGTGACGGCGAGCGTTTCGAGATCGAAGGGCCTTAAAATCATCGTCGCGGGAAGCTCCTTCATCACCTCGACGAAGACAAGCAGCGCCGCGGTCGCCCCCCCCCCCAGCGCGCGCGGAATATGGCCGCGCGCGAGGAGACGGGCGGGGCCGGCGCCCAGGGTCCGCGCGGCGCCGTCGAGACTCGGGCCGATCCGCTCGAGCGCGCTCTCGCACGGGCCGATCGCGGCGGCGGCGAAGCGCGACTGATAGGCGAAGAGGCGCGCGACGACGCCGCCCCCGGCGACGATCGGCGCGGCGCCGCCCAATGCCGCGTCGAGAAGCTGCTGCAAGCCGGCGAACAGCGCCAATATGCCGATCGCCGCAACCGCGCCGGGAACCGCATAGCCGCCCTGCGCCACCCGCGCCGCGCCGCGCCCGATGCGCCCTCCGGCGCGCGCCGCATAGGCGGCGCCGAGGCCGACCGCCACGGCGA
>JBHJHL010000100.1:0-9664 GCA_050330935.1 Sphingomonadaceae bacterium
GCGGTGCGCGCGGCGCTGGAAAAGGAGGCGGCCTGATCGGAACCCTAGCCCGCCTCCTCGGCGCGGCGGCGCTTGATCGGCGGCTCGCGCTTGCTGCCGGCGAGCTCCATGATCTCCTTCCTCAGTTCGGCGCGTTTCTCGTGGATCGAGGCGATCACCGGCCCCATCGCCATGCCGAGATCGACGAGCACCGCCTCGGAAAGCTGGAGCGAGGATTCGAGCGTCTCGGGGACCGCGTCGGTCGCGCCCGCCTTGTAGAGCTCGGCGGCGTGATCCGAATCGCGGGCGCGCGCGACGATGCTGACCCCCGGGCACCAGCTTCTCACCTTGCGGATGATGCGCGCGGTGAGGATCGGCTCGTCCATGGTGAGGATGAGCGCGCTGGCATGGCCGATATTGAGCCGGTCGAGCATTTCCGGGCGCGACACGTCGCCATAGATCACCGGATGGCCCTCGCGCCGCGCCTGGGCGACCGAATCGATGTTCGAATCGACCGCCACCCAGCTGTGGCCGTGCCGCGTCAGCATGTCGGCGACCAGCCGCCCGACCCGCCCGAAGCCGATGATGACCGCGGTCGGCGCCGCCTCCTGCGCGCCGATCTCGGGAATCTCGACCTCGGCGGCGAGATCGACCCGCCGCGCCGCGTCCCGCCCGATGCGCGCGAGCAGCGGCGTGATGGTGAGCCCGATCGCGGTGACGATCTGCCAGAAGGCCGCCGTCTGCGGCTGGATGAGGCCGGCGGAAAGCGCCGCGCCGAGCACGATCAGCGTCGTCTCCGAGGGCGAGGCCATCAGCACCCCGGCCTCGGCGGCGACCGCCTTGCGCGCCCCGGCGAGGCGCAGCAGCGTGCCCGTCACCAGCGTCTTGACCGCGACCACGCCGACGACCGCGAAGGCGAGGCTCTGCCAGTTGGCCGCGACGAGGCGCACGTCGAGGCTCATGCCGACGGTGATGAGGAAGATGCCGAGCCCGAGGCCCCGGAAGGGAGCGGTCATCGTCTCCACCTCCTGCGCATATTCGGTCTCGGCGATGAGCAGGCCGGCGACGAGCGCGCCGACGATCGGAGACAGGCCGACGGCGCTGGTCGCGAGGCTGGCGACGATGACGACGAGCAGGCTCGCGGCGAAGAAGAGCTCGGGGCTCTTGGTGCGCGCGGCCTGCGCGAACAGGCGGGGCAGGAACAGCCGTCCCAGGATCATCATCCCGACGATGGTGAAGCCGCCCAGAAGGAATGTCTCCACGAGGCCGCCGATGCCGCCCGCCGCGGCATAGGGGGCGAGCGCTCCGAGCGCGAAGATGATCGGCACGATCGCGACGTCCTCGAACAGGAGCATGGCGAGCGCGGCGCGGCCGACCGGGCTCGTCGTCCCGACCAGCGGCAGCACCAGCGCGGTCGAGGACAGGGCGAGCGCGAGCCCCAGGCCGATCGCTCCCGCCCAGCTCTGGCCCATGAGGTGGAGCGCGATGCCGATGATCGCCCCAGACACCAGCAATTCCGCGGCGCCGACGCCGAACACCAGGCGCCGCATCGACCACAGCCTCCCGAAGGAAAGCTCGAGCCCGATCGAGAACAGGAGCAGGATGACGCCGAGCTCGGCGAAGGGCTCGATCGCCTCGCGGTCCGATATGGTGACGTGCGACAGCCAGGGCGCCTCGTCGGTGAGCGCGCCGAGCCCGCCGGGACCGGCGAGCAGGCCGACGAGGATGAAGCCGATGACCGGGCTGACGCGGAAGCGCGCGAAGGCCGGGATGACGATGCCCGCCGCGCCCAGGATGACGAGCGCGTCGGCGAAGCCGGGAGAGGTGATCGCGAGCCCCATGGCCCGCTTATGGCAGCTTCGTGGCCCCGCGTCAGCCGCCGCCGGGCGGCCCGTGGACAGGCTGCTATCCGCCGCCTGGCGCGTGCTTTCCCTGGGAGGGATGCGATGGCGGGGGACGGGTGGATTCGGAGGGTCCCTCCCAGTCGATGCGGTAGAGATCGAAGCGGCGGTCGGTGAGATTCTGCACCGTTCCCTCGGCGCGGGCCCAGGTGAGGTCGGCGAGATTGACGTCGGAAATGGTCAGCGTCTCGACATTCTCGCTCGCCTCGGCGGCGATGCCGTCGCGCGGGAAGGGGAAGTCGCAGGGCGTCAGGATGCAGCTCTGGGCATATTGGATGTCCATATTCTCGACATTGGGCAGGTTGCCGACATTTCCCGACATCACGACGAAACACTGATTCTCGATCGCGCGCGCCTGGGCGCAGTAGCGCACGCGAAGATAGCCCTGGCGGCTGTCGGTGCAGAAGGGGACGAAGATGATCCGCGCGCCTTCGTCGACGAGCCGGCGGGCGAGCTCGGGAAATTCGGCGTCGTAGCAGATGAGCACGCCGATCGGGCCGCAGTCGGTCTGGATCGCGTCGATGCCGCTGAGGTGAGGCGCGGCGTGTGCCCGGTCAGCCGATCGATCGCCTCGTGCGGCTCAAGCCTCGCCTTCTCGAAGGAAAGGAGCTGGAGCGTGAACAGCTCGGGGAAGACGATGAAGTCGGCGCGGTAGCTCGATGCGACATCGACGAAATATTCGACGTTGCGGATGAACTCCTCGACGTCCCGCACCGCCCGCGCCTGCATCTGGCAGGTGGCGAGGCGGACGCTCTCGACATCGCGGGGAACGCGGAATTCGGGCGGTTCGTGGGCGTCGACATAAGGGTTGCGCCAGACCATGTGCGCGGCATAGCCGCCCGACCTCTTGTCCTCGGGCAGATAGTTATCGAGCACGGCGATGGGTTCGAAGCCGTTTCTGAGCTGAAAGCCGAGCACCGGGTCCCTCAGCTCGCCGGCCTGTACCCGGGCGAGATAGTCCGCCGGCCCGTCGACGCGGCGGCGGCGGCGGGCATAGCCCGGCATGCGGCCGCCGATGACGATGCCCCTGAGATCGAGCCGTTCGGCGAGCGCCTTGCGCGCATTGTAGAGCCGCTGGCCGATGCGCACCCCGCGCACCTCGGGGTCGACGCACATCTCATAGCCGTAGAGCCAGTCGCCGGTGGGATCGTGGCGCGCGCCGAAGCCGTTGCCGGTGATCTCTTCCCAGCCGTGGGGAGAGAGCGCCAGCCGCTCGTCGAGGCGCATGGTGGCGCAATAACCGACGATGCGATCCTCGTAGAGCGCGACGAACTGGCCTTCGGGCCAGTTGTTGATCTGGCCGCGCACCATGCCGCCGCTATAGCCCGAGATATGATCGTAGGCGCGCCCGACGAGCGCGACGATCCCCTCCACGTCGCCAATCTCGGCATTGCGGACGACGAGCTTGGCGGAACGCTTTTCTCGCCGCTCCTGCATCACGCGCTCGCCATCTCCCGTTCCAGATTTTCGACGATCGCCTCGAAGAACTGCTCGGTGGTGAGCCAGCTCTGCTCGGGGCCGATGAGGATCGCGAGATCCTTGGTCATCTGGCCGTTCTCGACCGTCTCGACGCAGACCCGCTCGAGCGTGTCGGCGAATCTTTCCACCGCGGGCGTGCCGTCGAAGCGGCCGCGGAATCTCAGACCGCCGGTCCAGGCGAAGATCGAGGCGATCGGGTTGGTCGAGGTCGCCTTGCCCTCCTGGTGCATGCGATAGTGGCGCGTCACCGTGCCGTGCGCCGCCTCGGATTCGACCGTCCTGCCGTCGGGCGACATGAGGATCGATTTCATCAGGCCCAGCGAGCCGAAGCCCTGGGCGACCTGATCCGACTGCACGTCGCCGTCGTAGTTCTTGCACGCCCAGACGAACTTGCCCGACCATTTGAGCGCCGAGGCGACCATGTCATCGATCAGCCGGTGTTGATATTCTATGCCCGCTTCCTCGAACTGGTCCTTGAATTCGTTGTCGAAAACCTCCTGGAACAAATCCTTGAAACGGCCGTCATAGGCCTTGAGGATGGTGTTCTTGGTCGACAGATAGACGGGCCAGCCGCGGGTGAGGCCGAAATTGAAGCTCGCGCGCGCGAAATCGCGGATCGATTCGTCGAGATTGTACATCCCCATGGCGACGCCGGCTCCGGGAAAATCGAACACCTCCTGCTCGAAGCTTTCCCCGTCCTCGCCCTCGAACACCAGTTTGAGCCTGCCGGGCCCGGGAACCAGGAAATCGGTCGCGCGATACTGGTCGCCATAGGCGTGGCGGCCGACGACGATGGGGTCGGTCCAGCCGGGGATGATGCGCGGCACATTGTCGATCACGATCGGCTCGCGGAAGACGACGCCGCCAAGGATGTTGCGGATCGTGCCGTTGGGCGAGCGCCACATCCGCTTGAGCCCGAATTCCTCGACCCGCGCCTCGTCGGGGGTGATCGTCGCGCATTTGACGCCGACGCCATGCTTCTTGATCGCCTCGGCCGCCTCGACCGTGATCCGGTCCTCGGTCGCGTCGCGCTGCTGGATCGAAAGATCGTAGCGGAGGAGCTCGATGTCGAGATAGGGCAGGATCAGCCGCTCGCGGATCCATTCCCAGATGATGCGGGTCATCTCGTCGCCGTCGATCTCGACAACCGGATTGGCGACCTTTATCTTGGCCATTGCGCTGTCCCTTCCGCAGCAGGTTCGGGCGGGGGCTTAGGCGGCGCACCGCGGCTAATCAACCGCCGCGCGGGGGCTTTTGGTTGTGCCTGCCCGGCGCCCGGCCTACATTCCGCCGCCATGACATCGTTGAAGACGCCGGACATCGTCACCAGCAACGCCCGCTATCGCCTCCCGGACGTCCATCCCGAAGGCCGCAAGTTCGTCATCGCCGCCGCCGCCGCGGCGCTGTTCTTCTGGTGGATCGTCGACTGGGACTGGCTCGGCTGGATCATGCTCGGCCTCGCCTTGTGGACCGCCGCCTTCTTCCGCGATCCCGTCCGCGCGACCCCGGTCGGCAACGGCCTCATCGTCTCGCCCGCCGACGGGCTGGTGACGCAGGTCGCCGAAGTCCCGGTGCCGCGCGAGCTCGGCGGCGAGGACGGGCTCGGCGAAGGGCGGCTGTGGCGGGTCTCTATCTTCATGAGCGTGTTCGACGTCCACATCAACCGCACGCCGATCGCCGGCGAGATCAAGCGGGTGGTCTATATCTCGGGCCGGTTCCTCAACGCCGATCTCGACAAGGCGAGCGAGGAGAATGAGCGCCAGCATATCCTCGTCGAGGGTCAGGACGGGCTGCGCGTCGGCTTCACCCAGATCGCGGGCCTCGTCGCGCGGCGCATCGTTCCCTGGGTGAAGCCGGGCGACATCGTCGGCCCCGGCCAGCGGGTCGGCATCATCCGCTTCGGCAGCCGCGTCGACGTCTATCTGCCCGCCGGCACGGCGCCGAGGATATCGCTCGGCCAGCGCGCCATCGCCGGCGAGACCGTCGTCGCCGAGGCGGGCGTCGCGGAACGGCGGGAGAGCATCAGCCGATGAGCCCCGCGCCCTACGGGCAAGAGCGACGCGGCCTGCCCCTGCGCGCGGTGATCCCCAACGCGGTGACCGCGCTCGCCTTGTGCATCGGGCTCACCGGCGTGCGCTTCGCGATCGACGGCGACTGGGAGCGGGCGGTGGCGGCGGTGATCGTCGCCGCGGTGCTCGACGGGATGGACGGGCGCATCGCGCGCATGATCAGGGGCCAGACCCGCTTCGGCGCCGAGCTCGATTCGCTGTCGGATTCGATCGCCTTCGGCGTCGCTCCGGCGGTGATCGTCTATCTCTGGTCGCTGCAGAGCCTGCCCAAGTTCGGCTGGCTGTTCGCGCTCGCCCATGCGGTCTGCTGCGCGCTGAGGCTCGCCCGTTTCAACGCCGCGATCGACCGCGGCGAGCAGCCGCACAAGCGCGCCGGCTATCTTACCGGGGTGCCGGCGCCGGCCGGGGCGGGGCTGCTGCTGCTGCCGCTCTATCTGTGGCAGTGGACCGGAGAGCCGGTGTTCCGGGAAGTCCTGATCGTCGCGCCCTGGACCGCGCTCGTCGCCTTCCTCATGATCTCCAACATCGCCACCTTGTCCTGGACCTTCCTGCGCCTCAGGAGCCATGTGAGGCTGTGGGTGCTCGTCGTCGTCGCGCTCGCCGGCGGCGCGCTGCTCTCGGCGCCCTGGCCGTCGCTCGCCACCCTCGCCATCCTCTACGCCGCGCTGATCCCCTACGGCGTCTACAGCTACCGGCGGGCGCAGGCGCGGCGATCGCGGACGCCCGATCCGGCGGAGATGCCGCGAAGCGCTTGATTTCGCCGGTCCAAGCCCCTAGATGCGCCGCCATCCCACATGCGGTGCCGTCTTTGCCGGTGCCGGGGAGCTCGAAGGCTTCCCGGTTTCTTGGCGCCGCAGAGGCTCGAACCGGAAGGAGAAAGATCATGGCGTCTCCCGACGTCAGCATGCAGCAATTGCTCGAGGCCGGCGCCCATTTCGGCCATCAGACCCATCGCTGGAATCCGAAGATGAAGCCCTATATCTTCGGCGACCGCAACGGCGTCCACATCATCGACCTGTCGCAGACCGTGCCGCTGTTCGCGCGCGCGCTCGACTTCATCGAGGCGACCGTCGCCGCCGGCGGCAAGATCCTGTTCGTCGGCACCAAGCGGCAGGCGGCCGAGCCGATCGCCGAGGCCGCGCAGCGTTCGGGCCAGCATTATGTCAACCATCGCTGGCTGGGTGGAATGCTCACCAACTGGAAGACGATCTCCAACTCGATCAAGCGCTACAAGGCGCTCGACGAGCAGCTCTCGGGCGACATCGAGGGCCTGACCAAGAAGGAGGTGCTGCAGCTCACCCGCGAGCGCGACAAGCTCGAGATGTCCCTGGGCGGGATCAGGGACATGGGCGGGCTCCCCGACGTCATGTTCGTCATCGACGCCAACAAGGAGGAGCTGGCGATCAAGGAGGCGAACACGCTCGGCATACCGGTGGTGGCGGTGCTCGATACCAATGCCAGCCCGGACGGCATCGCCTTTCCGGTGCCGGGCAACGACGACGCCAGCCGCGCCATCCGCCTCTATTGCGAGGTCGTCGCCGAGGCCGCGAGCGCCGGCCGCACGGGCGAGGCGGCAAGCGAGGGGCGGGATGTCGGCGAAATGGCCGAGCCGCCGGTCGAGGAAGCGCTGAGCTGAGATTTCAAGAGCGGCCGGTCGTCCCGGCCCTTCCGCTGCCGCCTGCGACGGTCGCTCAGGACAAACGAAACAGGGGAGAGCCCCGCGCTGACGCATCTCGATTTCGCGCGATGCGAATGGATTATTGGAAAGGGAAGATGATGGCCGATTTCACTGCCGCCGACGTCAAAAGGCTGCGCGAGCGCACCGGCGCCGGCATGATGGACTGCAAGCAGGCGCTGGTCGAAGCCGGCGGCGACATGGAGGCCGCGGTCGACTGGCTGCGCACAAAGGGTCTCGCGGCCGCCGCCAAGAAGGCGGGCCGCACCGCCGCCGAGGGCCTCGTCGGCGTCGCCGTCGGGGACGGGGCGGGGGCCGCGGTCGAGGTCAATTCGGAGACCGATTTCGTGGCCAAGAACGAGCGGTTCCAGGATTTCGTACGCAACGTCAGCGAGATCACGCTCGCGAAAGGCGACGATCTCGATGCACTGAAGGGCGCTGACTATCCCGGCGGCGGCACCGTCGAGGAGAAGCTTACCGGGAATATCGCCACCATCGGCGAGAACCAGTCGCTGCGCCGCGCCCGCCGCATCGCCGTCGGCGAGGGGCGGGTGATCGATTATGTCCACAACAGCGTCGCGCCGGGGCTCGGCAAGATCGGCGTCCTCGTCGCGCTCGAAAGCGCCGCCGATGCTTCGGTGCTCGCGCCGCTCGGCCGCCAGCTCGCAATGCATATCGCCGCCGCCGCGCCGCTCGCCCTCGATGCCGAGGATCTCGATCCCGGCCTTGTCGAGCGCGAGCGCGCGATCGCCAGGGAGAAGGCCGCCCAGTCGGGCAAGCCCGGGCAGGTGCAGGACAAGATGGTGGAGGGCGCGGTCGCCAAGTTCCGCAAGGAAAACGCGCTGATGAGCCAGATTTTCGTGATCGACAACAAGACCCGGATCGCCGATGTCCTCGCCAGGGCCTCGAAGGAGGCGGGCAGCGAGATCAGGCTCGCCGATTATGTCCGCTTCCAGCTCGGCGAGGGGATCGAGCGCGAGCAAAGCGACTTCGCGGCCGAGGTCGCCGCCGCGGCGGGGACGAAGGACGAGCCCGCCGATACGCCCGAAACGGCGGATTCCTGAGCGCCGCGCTTTTGCCGGGATGGTGCTTGGCACCGTCCCGGCGCGCCATTAAGGTACGCCGCGCCAGGATTTCACCAGTCGATCGGAAGCTTTTTTCATGCCGCGCCCGCGCTTCGACCGCATTCTTCTGAAGCTTTCGGGCGAGGCCCTGATGGGGGAGGGGCAGTTCGGCATCGATCCCGCCAACACCGCCCGCATCGCCGAGGAGATCGCCGCCGCCATCGAGGCCGGGCATGAACTCTGTCTCGTCGTAGGCGGCGGCAACATCTTTCGCGGCCTCGCCGCCTCGGCCGAGGGCTTCGAGCGCGCGAGCGCCGACTATATGGGCATGCTGGCGACGGTGATGAACGCGCTCGCCGTGCAGAACGCGCTGGAGCGGATCGGCGTCGACACCCGCGTCCAGTCGGCGATCCCGATGGCGAGCGTGTGCGAGCCCTATATCCGCCGCCGCGCGCTGAGGCACATCGAAAAGGGGCGGGTGGTGATCTTCGCCGCCGGCACCGGAAACCCCTTCTTCACCACCGACACCGCCGCCGCGCTGCGCGCCGCCGAGATGGGGTGCGATGCATTGTTCAAGGGCACCAGCGTCGACGGCGTCTACGACGCCGATCCCAAGAAGGCCGCCGACGCCGAGCGCTTCGACAATGTCAGCTTCGATCATGTCCTGGGCCATAATCTCAAGGTCATGGACGCGACCGCGGTTGCGCTGTGCCGCGACAACAATATCCCCATCGTCGTGTTCAACATGCGCGAGCAGGGCAATCTCGCCCGGGTGCTCGCCGGCAAGGGCATGGCGACGATCGTCCGGAACGAGGAGTGATTTGAACATGGCTGCTTATGACAAGGCCGATCTCGAGCGCCGCATGGCCGGCGCGGTCGAGGCGCTGCGCCACGATCTGTCCGGCCTGCGCACCGGCCGGGCCTCTACCAGCCTGCTGGAGCCGGTGACGGTCGAGGTCTATGGCGCGACCATGCCCCTCAATCAGGTGGCGACGATCACGACGCCCGAGCCGCGCCTCTTGTCGGTGCAGGTGTGGGACAAGTCCAACGTCCAGCCGGTCGAGAAGGCGATCCGCGCCGCCGGTCTCGGCCTCAATCCCCAGACCGAGGGGACGACGATCCGCCTGCCGATCCCCGATCTCACCGAGGAACGGCGCAAGGAGCTCGCCCGGCTCGCATCGAGCTATGCCGAAAAGGCGCGCGTCGCGGCGCGCAACGTCCGCCGCGACGGCATGGACATGCTCAAGGCCGACGAGAAGAAGGGCGAATTGAGCGAGGACGAGAAGAAGCGGCTCGAAAACGAGGTCCAGAAGCTCACCGACGAGACGATCGCGCAGATCGACGCCGCGACCGCCGCCAAGGAAAAGGAAATCCTCCAGCAGTGAGCGCGCAACCGGCCAGCGCGGCAATCGGCGCGAGCCATTGCGACCTCAAGCTGCCGCGCCATGTCGCGATCATCATGGACGGCAACGGCCGCTGGGCCAAGGCGCGCGGCCT
>JBHJHL010000101.1:0-13158 GCA_050330935.1 Sphingomonadaceae bacterium
GCCCGGGGCGCGCCAACCCCCCCCCCCCCGAAAAAGCGCGATCCGGGCTCAAAATTCATCTCCGCCGCCGATATCTCCCTCGCAAAGCCCCGATTTCCCCGTCCCTCACACCATGTCGTCTGGGACGAACCAGTAGGGGCGGCCGAAGCGCCGCGCGCGGCCGAGCTGATAGGGAAGCACGAAGCCGCGCCGCTCGCCGGGCGCGCAATTGGCGTTGCGGCGCGCGATGTCCCGCCACGCGTCGAGATTCTCGGGCACCTCCTCGGCGAACACCGTCGCCCACAGCGAGCGGCGGAAGGCCGCGATCGCCTCGCCCGCCTCGCTCCAGATGATCCCCGCCTCGGTGTCCCAGGAAAAGCTGCGGCCGTTGATGTTCGCCGAGGACAGCAGGCAGTGGCGGTCGTCGGCGATCAGCAGCTTGGCGTGGATGTGGATGAGGCCCGATCCGTAGGCGGTGCCGCGGTCCTTGTCGTATCTTTTCTCCCGCCCTTTGGCCGGTTCGGACTTGGCGAGGGTGAACAGGCCGATGCGTCGCGGCCCCGCCTTGCGGAACAGCCGGCCGCGCGCGCGCGCCTGGAGATGCTCGCCATGGCGGTGGGCGAGATTGTCGGCCTGGCCCTCGAAGGCGATCTCCTCGGGGACATTGGCGATGAGGATGACGACCTCGAGCTCGGGATTGGAATCGAGCGCCGCCTCGACCCATTTCGCCGCTCTTTTGGAGCGGAAGAACTGGCCTTCGATATACAGCATCCGCCGCGCGCGGCCGATGATCTCGCGATGCGCCGCCATCAGCTCGCGCACCGCCGGCCTGGGTCCGACCGCGAACCAGGGATTCGAACGGCGCGACACGGTGCGCACGAACTGCACCGTCGCCTTGCCCGCCGCCGCTGGCGGAGCCGGGGCGGCTCGGTCGATCCTGGCGAGCGGCCCCAGCGTCAGCCGGCGGCCGCAGCTTGCCGTCCAGTGGTCGACCGTCCGGCGATAGCGCGGAATCTCGAGATTCCACAGCCGCGCGAAATGGCGCGCGACATCGGCCACCACCGGCCCTTCGAGCAGCGCCGACACGTCATGCCAGGTCTGGTCGGCGGGCCGGCGATGCTTGTGGTCGTCCCAGCGCCGCTCGTCGAGATCGAGGCCGCCGATCACCGCATGCCTGCCGTCGGCGACGACGAACTTCTGGTGATAGGTCGCCGGCCACAGCCGGGGCGCTCCGGGAAAGCGCCATTTGCCCGGCTCCTTCTTGTCCCAGTCCAGAAACCGCCACAGCCCCGGACGGGTGTCGAAGCCGCCATCCTCGTGGGTATCGCGCCCCAGCAACTTCTCGATCACATGGCGCGAACGCCGGCGCAGCAGCGGTCGCAGCAGGAAGCGCCAGAAGCTGCCGATCTCCCCCTCGTGCTGGATGATGATGAGCTGGAGCCGGCGGCGCTCCTCCTCGCTCAGCCGCTCGTGAAGCGAACGCACGCCGCGATAGGTGCACCAGGAGCCAGCGTGGAGATAATCGGCCATCACCGGCTCGAAATCGGACAGCAGGATGCGGATCTCGACGCCGCGGCGCACCGCGTGGCGCAGCAGGTCGGACCAGTCCTCGAGCCCGATGTTGCGCGCCCTGGTCGAGCGCGTGCGGGTATTGGGGTCGAAGACCCGGAACGCCATCCAGAAGGAGCGCTCGGCATCGAGGATGAGATTTTCGAGCCGCGGATACATGTCCTGGGCGTCGATCAGCGGCGCGACGCGGCAGCCCCGGCGCGGCGGCGCCGGCCGCGCCCAGGGAACCTCTTCGCCGACCGCCGCCATGCTGTTCGCGCTGTCGATGAAGGGGGATTCGGCGGCAGCCCCGGATTCGTGGCTGCTCTCTCGGTTCACTGCGGCTTGGCTCCCTGCTCGCGCGCGCGCCGGCGTTCGGTGAACCAGATCGCGATCAGCGACAGCTCGTAGAGCAATATCATCGGCACCGCGAGCATGAATTGCGAGATGATGTCGGGCGGCGTGGCGACCGCGGCGATGACGAAGGCGACGAGGATCGCGTAGCGCCGGCCGCGTTTCAGCTGGTCGCGGGTGACGATCCCGGCGCGTTCGAGCAGCATCAGCAGCACCGGCAGCAGGAAGGCGATGCCGAAGGCGAGGATGAAGTTCATCACCAGCGACAGATAGTCGCCCATCGAGGGCAGCGCTTCCTGCTCGATGCCGCCCAGATCGCCCTCGAAGGCGAGGAAGAAGCCGAACGCCGTCGGCATGACGACATAATAGGCGAGCGCGCCCCCGGCGACGAACAGCACCGGGGTGGCGATGAGGAAAGGGAGGAAGGCCTTCTTCTCGCGCGCGTAGAGGCCGGGCGCGACGAACGCCCAGATCTGGTTGGCGATCACTGGGAAGGCGATGAAGAAGGCGGCGAAGAAGGCGACCCTCACCTCGACGAAAAAGGCCTCGTAGAGCTTGGTGTAGATGAGCGTTCCCTCGTCGGCGCCGAAGGCGGCGACGAGCGGCCGGGCGAGGAAGGCGAAGATGGCGTCGGCGAAATAGAAGCACAGGACGAACGCCGCGGCGAGCGCGAGCAGCGACCGGATGAGGCGCCGCCGGAGCTCGATCAGATGATCGATGAGCGGCGCGCGGCTGTCGTCGATGTCGCCCATCTCGCTCATCGGCCGGGCTCGTCGCCGGCCGGCGGTGTCGCGGGCGGCGGGTCCCGGGGAGCGGGCGGCGGGGCCTCGCCGGCGCCGGTAGCGGGCAGCTCGGGATGCTCGCGCATGATGCGCTCGTTATCCGCCTGCCACTTCTTTTCCATTTCCTCGAGCTCGGCCTCGCGCACCATGGCGTCGAAGCCGCTCTTGAACTGGCGCGCCATGCCCCGCGCGCGGCCCGCCCAGTGGCCGAGCGTGCGCATCAGGCGCGGCAGCTCCCTGGGGCCGATCACGACGAGCGCGACGACGGCGACGAGAAACAGCTCGGCGGGCGCGATATCGAACATGCTGGAAAGCGCCTATAGCGCGAAAGGGTTAAGGCTCGCGACGGTCTTCCCGTTCCGGCGTGCGCTCGGCGGGATCGACGGCGCGGCCGCCTTCGATCCGGCGCGGCGGCTCCTCGGGACGCTTCTCCTCGTCTTCCTTCAACCCCTTGCGGAAGCTGGTGATGCCCTTGGCGAGCTCGCCCATCACGTCGGAAATGCGCCCGCGACCGAACAGCAGCAGGACGATGAGCGCGACGACGATCCAGTGCCAGATGCTGAAACTGCCCATGAGCCTTCCTTCGGGGGGTGCCTTCCCCTCCTATCTAGTCTTCTTCGTTCGCGCTTTCCAGTTCCTCGGCGGCGAGCGCCTCCTCGACCGGATCGAGCAGCCCGGCGGCCTTCAAATCGTCGATCCCCGGCAGGTCGCGGCGGCTCTCCAGCCCGAAATGAGTCAGGAAATCCTTCGTCGTCGCGTAGAGCAGCGGCCGCCCGGGCGCTTCGCGGCGGCCGGCCGGACGCACCCAGCCCGCGTCCATCAGCACGTCGAGCGTGCCCTTCGATATCTGGACGCCGCGGATCGCCTCGATGTCGGCGCGGGTGACCGGCTCGTGATAGGCGATGATGGCGAGCGTCTCGACCGCGGCGCGCGACAGGCGCCGGGAGCGCTCGCGCTCGCGCCGCAGATAATGGGCGAGATCGGGGGCGGTCTGGAAATGCCAGCGCCGGCCGCGCTCGACGAGCTCGATGCCGCGGCCGCGATAATGGCCGGCGAGCGCCCGAAGCGCCGCCGCGACGTCGATGTCCGGGCCGACATGGGCGGCGATGTCCTTTGCCGAAAGCGGCTCCTCGGAGGCGAAGAGGATCGCCTCGATCGCGCGCAGATCCTCCCGCGGCTCAGCCATTGGCGCGGACCAGCAACGGCGCGAACGGCTCCTCCTGCCGGATCTCGATCCGCCCCGTGCGGGCGAGCTCGAGCAGCGCGAGGAAGCTCGAGGCGAGCGCCGAGCGGCGATAGTCGGGGTCCGGGCTCGATGGCAGGAAGGCCTCGATCGCGGTCCAGTCGATGCCGACCCCCAGCATGTTCTCGATCCGGTGGATCGCCCCCTCGAGCGTCATCACCGGCCGGCGCGAGACGATGTGGAGCGCCGGCGCGGCCCGCGCGCGCACCGCGCCATAGGCGGCGATGAGGTCATAAAGATCGGCCCGCCAGGCGGAACGTTCGCTGACCCGCAGGCCCTCCGGCGCGCCGCGCGCGAAGACGTCGCGTCCCAGCCGGTCGCGGGCGAGCAGGCGCGCCCCCGCCTCGCGCATCGCGTCGAGCCGCTGGAGGCGAAGCTGGAGCCGCAGCGCGAGCTCCTCGGGGCCGGGGTCGGCCGCTTCCTCCCGGGGCAAAAGCAGGCAGGATTTCAGATAGGCGAGCCACGCCGCCATGACGAGATAGTCGGCGGCGATCTCGAGCCTCAGCGCCCTGGCGTCGCGGATGAAGTCGAGATATTGCTCGACCAGCGCGAGGATCGAGATTTTCGCAAGATCGACCTTCTGCGCGCGGGCGAGGCTGAGCAAGAGGTCGAGCGGCCCCTCCCAGCCGTCGATGTCGAGATTGAGCCGGTCCTCGTCGGCGGCGGGGACGGCCGGGGGGGTGCTGTCGTCCACGAGCACCGTCACTAGGCCGCGCCGACGGGATTGTCACCCGCTTCGGTGCCGGCGATGAGCGCGTCGCGCTCGGCGGCAAGCTCGGCGAAGCTCGCCGCCGGGGCCTTGCCGGCGATCGAGGCGAGCGCCCTGTCGAGCCGCTCCCTCGATCGCGGCGTGATCTCGCCGAGCGCCCCGGAGGCTTCGATCATCTCGTCGAGCCGCCCCGAGCAGTGAAGCGCGATGTCGCAGCCGGCGGCGATCACCGACGCGGCGCGTTCGGCATGGCTGCCCGAGAGCGCCTCCATGACGATGTCGTCGGTGAGCAGCAGCCCCGAAAAGCCGATCCGGCCGCGGACGATCTTCTCGATCACGGTCGGCGACTGGGTCGCGCAATGCCCCGCGTCCCAGGCGGGGTAGACGATATGCGCGGTCATCCCCGCCGGGGCGCGGTTCAATTTGATGAAGGGCTCCAGGTCCATGGCGAGCGCCGGCTCGGGCACGTCGGCGACGGGCAGCGCATGATGCGGGTCCACCCGCGTATGGCCGTAGCCCGGCAGATGCTTGACAACGCCGAGCACCCCGCCCGTTTCGAGCCCGTCGAGCACCGCCCGGCCGAGCGCCGCGACCTGGATCGGCTCGGTGCCGAGCGCGCGGTCGCCGATCACCTCGTCGGTATAGGGCTGGGGCACGTCGAGCAGCGGCAGGCAATCGACGTTGACGCCGACCTCGCGGAGCATCGCGGCGATCGCCCCGGCGTTGAGTTCGGCGGCGCGGATCGCGGTCATCGGCGCCCTTCGGTACAGGCCGGCGAACAGGCCGGGGGCCGGCAGGCGCGGCCATTCTGGCTCGCGCATGCGCTGGACGCGGCCGCCCTCCTGATCGATGAGGATCGGCAGATCGTCGCGCCCCGAAAGCGCCCGCAGCTCGTCGGTCAGCGCCTTGAGCTGCCGCCGGTCGACGCAGTTGCGTCCGAACAGGATGTATCCGGCGGGATCGGCATCGGCGAAGAAGCTGCGCTCGTCCGGGGTCAGCTCGGGCCCCGAAAAGCCGTAGACGATGGGCTGCATCGCTGCGCTTTAGGCGGCTTTGCGGCGCGGCGAAAGGGCGCCGCCCGGGTCCGCCGCCGCCAGCGGCCTAATCGACCTCGACGCAGGTCTCGCCGGCGACGCGCAGCCGGGCGCAGATGTCGTCGGCATTCTCGCCCGAGGCGCGCAGCCGATAGAGATCGCGGCCGGGGACCTTGGTCACCATGTGGCCGAGCGGGGCGAGATAGGAAAAGCGACCCGAAAGCGCCTTCCAGGCGTTTTGCGCCGCCGCCTGGCTCGAAAAGGCGCCGAGCTGGATCGTCGGGCCGCTCGCCGCCGCCGGCGCGGGGGGCTGCGCTTCCTGCTTGGGCTGAGGCTGCTTCGGCTGAGCCTGCGCCGGCTGCTGGGGCCGCGCGGTCACCGGCTGCTCGGGCACGGCGGCGGTGTCGATCTTGCCCTTGGGAGCCTCGCCCTCGCTGGCGGCGTAGCTCGCCTCGCCCTCGCCCTCGACCTCCATGCCGCCGGGATCGTCGGGCTTGACCTTGTAGTCGCCTTCGGGCGCGGCGATCACCTCGGCCTCGCCGGCCACATCGCCGTCATCGTCGACGAGCCAGAACAGGCCGCCGACGACGAGGCCGATGGCGATGAGGCCGAGCACCACCGCGCCGACCATCTTGAAGACGGAAGGAACCCGGTCCTCATCCTCTTCCTCGACCGCCTCGAGCCAGGGAAGATCTTCCCCTTCTTCCGCGCGCGCATCGGTCATCACTGCATCTCCTCGGCCGCCTCGACGCCCATTATCGCGAGGCCGTTGCGAACAATCTGCCCGATCGCGGCGGCAAGTTCCAGCCGCGCGCGTGCCAATTCGGGATTCTGTTCCACAAGGAAACGCTTTTGCGGGTCATCATTGCCCTTGTTCCACTGGATGTGGAAGGCCGAGGCCAAATCACCGAGATAAAAGGCGATTCGATGCGGCTCGTGCGCCGAGGCGGCGGCCGCGGCGACGCGCGGGAAGGTCGCGGCGATGCGGACGAGGCCGAGCTCCTCGTCCGAAAGCAGCGCCAGATCCGCGGGCGCGGACGCGTCGATTCCGGCATCCGCCGCCTTGCGCTTCAGCGACGAGATTCGCGCATGGGCATATTGGACGTAGAAGACGGGATTGTCCTTCGACGCCTCGATCACCTTCTCGAAATCGAACTCCATCTGGGCGTCGGCCTTGCGGGTCAGCATGGTGAAGCGCACGACGTCCCTGCCGACCTCCTCGACGACCTCGGCGAGGGTGACGAAACTGCCCGCCCGCTTGGACATCTTGACCGGCTCGCCGCCGCGCAGCAGCTTCACCATCTGGACGAGCTTGATATCGAACGGCGTCCTGCCTTCGGTCAGCGCCGCCACCGCCGCCTTGATGCGCTTCACCGTCCCGGCATGGTCGGCGCCCCAGATGTCGATCAGCTGGTCGGCATTCTGCGCCTTCTGGTAATGATAGGCGAGGTCGGCGCCGAAATAGGTCCATGAACCGTCGGCCTTGCGGATCGGCCGGTCCTGGTCGTCGCCATAATCGGTCGATCTGAACAGCGGCAGCTCGACCGGCTCCCAATCCTCGGGGCTCTTGCCCTTGGGCGGCTCCAGCATGCCGTCATAGACGAGGCCGCGGCGGCGCAGCTCGGCCTCGGCGGCCTGCGGCGCGCCGGCGGCGAGCAGCCCGGCCTCGGACGCGAAGACGTCGTGACGGATGCCGAGCAGAAAAAGATCGGCCCTGATGCGCTCCATCATCGCCGCGACCGCGCGCTCGCCGAAGAGCGCCAGCCATTCCTCTTGGGGCGCGGCCGCGTAACGCGCGCCGAACTCGGCGGCGAGCGCCTCGCCGAGGGGCTTCAGATAGCCGCCCGGATAGAGGCCTTCGGGAATCTCGCCGATCTCCTCGCCGAGCGCCTCGCGGTAGCGCAGATGCACCGAGCGGGCGAACGCCTCGATCTGCGCGCCGGCATCGTTGACATAATATTCGCGGATCACCTCATGGCCGGTGAAGGCGAGCAGATTGGCGAGTGCGTCGCCGACCACCGCGCCGCGGCAATGCCCCATATGCAGGGGCCCCGTCGGATTGGCCGAGACATATTCGATGTTGACGCGCACGCCTGCGCCGGTGTCGGAACGGCCGTAATCCTCGCCCTGGGCGAGGATCGTGCGCAGCTCCTCGCGCCAGACCGCGGGCGCGAGCCGGAGGTTGATGAAGCCCGGCCCGGCGACCTGGGCGCTCTCCACCTCCTCCAGGGCCTCGAGCCTCGGCGCGATCAGGCCGGCGAGCTCGCGCGGCGGCAGGCCCGCCGGCCCGGCGAGCGCCATCGCCGCGTTGGTCGCGAGGTCGCCATGCGCCGGATCGCGCGGCGGCTCGACCGCGACATTGCCGCGATCGAGGCCGGCTGGCAGCGCGCCCTCGGCCTCGAGCGCGGCGAGCGCTGCCTCGATATGATCGGCGAAGCGGGCGTAGAGGGTCATCGGCTCCGACCAGGCGGGAAAGGCAGAGATTTAACGGCGCTCTCCCCCGCTGTCACCCTGTGGCTGCCGCTCTCATGTCGGCCTCAGTCCCGCGGGACCATGTCGAGCCGCCCGGCCCGCGCGGCTTGCAGTATCTGCGAAACCGCGCGATCGAACAGGCGCGGCGGAATGAATCCGTAATCGCAGCGGCTTCCTCCTTCTGCAGGCCGCAAATCGAACCCCGGCCAAAGAAAACGGTTAACTTCATCGGTGACGATCCAGGATCGGCGGCCGCCGAGTCCGAGCGCGCCCATCACCCGGGGCGGCACTTCGATCACGCGCTGATCCTCGAGCGGCGCGGCCGTGGTCATGGGGGCGACCAAAATCTCGAGGCCTGCCGGCTTGCTGGTCGCGAGCATTATCACGCAAGGGCGGTTCTTGGCGCCTTCTTCGCGCGCGCGGTCGAATTCCCGGCGCCAAAGATAGGAATAGGAAATGACCAGGCCGGGCTCGGGCCGCGGCAATTCCATTGTCAGTCGTCGAGCAGGTGGTCGAGCCGCGAATGGCGCTCGTCCATGCGCACCGCCGCCAACGACTGCAACGTTTCTTCATCGAGGTCGTGCGCCCATAGCGCCTCGCCCGCGCGCGCCTTGAGCTGCTGATATTCCTCGAACTCGATCGCCGAGACGAAATAGCCGGTGATTCGATCATGGCTGGTGACCGCGACCGGCTCGCGTTGCGCCAATTCGCGATAGCGGCCGAAATTGCGTGTGAATTCGGTGGCGGCAACCAATGTCATGTGCGTATTTTACGGGATATGCGCAAAATACGCAATATTCAGACGTCGAGCAGCCCCTCGACCTGCCGCGCGCGGCTTGCGCCGGGGAACAGCGCGGGAAGCGCGCGCGCATAGTCCAGGCCGTAATGCTGGGCGAGCGCGCTCGCGATCGCCGCGTCGAGCCCGAGCGTGGGCTTCAGATCGCGGCCCTGATGGAGATCGGCCTGGCGCAGCCCCGGCCAGTCGGCGATCACCCGGCCGCCCGCCACCGGTCCGCCGATGAGCATCGCCGCCGAGGCGGTGCCATGGTCGGTGCCGCCGGTGCCGTTCGCCGCCGCGGTGCGGCCGAACTCGGTGGCGACGACGATGAGCGTGTCGGACCAGGCGGACCCGAGCCCCTCCTTCAGCGCCGCGATCATCCGGTCGAGGCCGTTGAGCTGGCGCGAAAGCCGGCCTTTCTGGTTGGCGTGGGTGTCCCAGCCGCCGGTCTCGATCATCGCAATGCGCGCGCCGTCGGCCGGAGCGAGGAGCGAGGCGGCGAGCGCGCCCGTCGCGGCGGCGTCATTGCCCTCCGCGTCGACGTCGGCGGCCATGTCGCGGGTCGCCATCGCCTGGCTCCACAAGGGTCCGAGCAGCGGGTCGCCCTCGTAGAGCATGCCGACGCGCATCAGGAGGTCGTCGGTCGCGCTCGGAAGCTTCGACGGCGCATAGGAGGAAACCGGCGCCGGCCCGCGCAGCGCCACGGGCACGGTGACCGCGACCGCGATCGCCCTCGCGTCGTCGGCGGGGATCAGGTCGAGCAGCCGGTTCATCCAGCCGTCCTTCACCCTGTAGGGCGCCGCGCCGCCGGTCTCGAGCACATTCTGGCCGTCGAAATGCGAACGTTCGCGATAGGGCGAGGCGACCGCGTGCAGGAACAGCGCCTGCTTTTGGGCATGGAGCCTCGCTATCTGCCGAAGCGCCGGATGCAGCACGAACATCGAATCGAGCTTCGCGCCGCCCTCGTCGGCGAGGCGGCCGCGCAGCGCGGCATAGGCCGGGTCGCCGACCGGGGCGAGGGTGGCGAGCCCGTCGGCGGCGCCGCGCTGGATGATGAAGACGAAGCGTCTGTCGCCCGGCGCGGCGGCGAAGGCGATGCGCGGCGCGTACAGGGCGCCGGTGGCGAGGATGCCCGAGGCGAGGAGCTGGCGGCGGTCGATCATCCTTTATCTCCGCTGGAATTCGGGGGACACGAGGAGCAGCGCGATGCCCTGCGGCGGGCTGTCGGCGCGGGCGATCGCCTGCGCGGTGCCGGGGCTCACCGAGCCGGGAAGCAGCCGCTCGGCGAGCCGGCGCGGATCGAAGAAGTCGCCGGCGCGGGCGGCGATCTTCTCGGCCACCTCGACCCGGCGGACGAGCGCGTCGGGCCCGGCCCAGCTTGCCTGGCTGTCGTCCCAGCCGGCGGGCGAGCCCGGGCGCCAGGGGGGCTGGCCGAGCTCGGCGAGCGCGCCGGCGACGATCGCGTTGGGAAGCTCGCGGCTGCCGACGCCGCGCAGCGCCGAGACCGCCCAGTCCCACGGCGCCTTGAACTTCCTCGCCTCGGGCTGCCAGGCCTCGGGCGCCTCGATCAGCGCGCGATAGACGGTCGGCAGGTCGCCGCCGCTCGACAGGAAGGCGCGCTCGAGCTTCGTCACCAGCGCGGGGGGCGGGGCGTCGGCGACGAAATGGCGCGCGAGCTTGGTGGCGACATGCTTGGCGGTCGCGGGATGGACGGCGAGATCGGCAAGGATCGCGCGCGCCTGGGCCTCGCCCTTCTGGCCGTAGCTCTTGCCGAGCACGGTGCGGCGCCCCGGCTCGTGCATCGGCTCGGCGAAGACGAACTCGCCCGGCGCCCCGGCGGCGCCGATGATCCGCGCCAGCGGCCCGCGCACGAAGCCGCCGACCGTCCAGCCGGTCATCGCCCGGGCGAGCTCGGTGACGTCCGCCTGGGTATAGACGGTGCGCACCCCGAGCGTGTGCAGCTCCAATATCTCGCGCGCGAGATTCTCGTTGAGGCCGCCCTGGCCGGCGCCGCGCCGGCGGCGGCGCGCGGCGAAGCGGCCGACCCGGCTCCCGGGCCCGATCGATTGCGCCTGGTCGAGATAGAGCAGCATCGCCGGATGCCGCTCGACCGCGAGCAGCATGTCGCCGAAGCGCCCGAGCACGTTCGCGCGCACCGCTTCGAGCTCGAGCAGGCCGGCTAAGCCGATCGTCTGCAGCTTGTCGGCCGAGACCGCGAAATGGTTGGCCCAGAAATGCACGAGCCGCTCGACGAAGGGGGCGGGGGTGACGAGCGCCGCCTCGGTGCGCGCGCCGAGCGCGTCGAGATAGGCGGTGCGCTGGGTGGTGCGGATGAAGCGCATGACGCTCGCCTCGAGGTCGGGCGAGGCGTCCTCGCCCTCGCTCATGCCCCTGATCCGGCGCACATAATCGGCGAGCTTGGCGGTCAGCTGGGCGCGGTCGGGGGCGGCGGCGAGCGCCGGCGGATCGGGCTCGTAGCGGCCGAGCTGTGCCGCGAGCCAGGCCTTGGGGTCGGCGGGCGGCTCCTCGTCGGGGCGCGCGCCGAGCCCGAAGCGGGCGAGCGCGATCGTCGTCGCTGACATCGGCATGGTCAGACTCTCCCAATTGCCGGGGCCGTTTGTAGCGCCCTTTTGTCGCATGAATTTGTCATCATTGTCGCGCCTCTGTCGCGGCCTCAGAAGCGCGCCGGAAGATCGACCCGGCCGACGATTTCCTCATGGCGGCTTATCGCATAGCGGTCGGTCATGCCGGCGATATAGTCGCCGGTGGCGCGGACGAGCGCGGCGCTGTCCCCGTTCCGAGGTCGCCAGCGCGGCGGCAGCAGCTCGGGATCGGCGCGATAGGCGCCGAACAGGCGGGCGAGCAGCGCCTTGACCTGGCGCGCCACGCCGGCGACCTCGGGCGCGCGGTAGATGCGCTCGTAGAGAAAGGCCTTGAGCGCCCGCTCGGCGTCCCGCATCGCCGGCGAGAAGCCCGCCAGCGGCCGCCCCGCCTGGCGCACCTCGTCCGCCGAACCGGGCCTTGCCCGGGCGATCCGCGCCCGCGTCTCGGCGATGACGTCGTTCACCATCAGGCCGATCTGGTCGCGGACGAGCTCGGGAACGAGCCGCGCCTCCCCGATATCGGGCCAGCGCGCCCGCGCCGCCTCGAGCGTTCGCGCCGCGAAGGGCACCGCTTCGGCGAGCTCTTCGAGCGTGAACAGCCCGGCGCGCAGGCCGTCGTCGATATCGTGATTGTCGTAGGCGATGTCGTCGGCGAGCGCGGCGACCTGCGCTTCGAGGCCGGGCCAGTCGCCGAGCGCGAGCGGAAATTCGGCATGTGTCTCGGCCATCGCCCAGCCGGGCTCCTCGACCGGACCGTTATGCTTGGCCAGCCCCTCGAGCGTCTCCCAGCTGAGGTTGAGCCCGCGATGCCCGGGATAGGGCGAAAAGAGCGCGGTCACCGTGCGCAGCGCATGATCGTTGTGCGCGAAGCCGCCCGCATCGGCCATCGCGGTCCTGAGCGCCTCCTCGCCGGCATGGCCGAAGGGCGGATGGCCGATGTCGTGGGCGAGGCACAGCGCCTCAGCGAGATCCTCGTTGAGCCCCAGCGCCCTGGCGATGGCGCGGCCGAGCGTGGCGACCTCGAGGCTGTGGGTCAGCCGGACGCGGAAATGATCGCCGTCGGGGGCGACGAAGACCTGCGTCTTGCCGGCGAGGCGGCGGAAGGGAACCGAATGGACGATGCGGTCGCGGTCGCGCTGGAAATCGTCGCGCGGGCCCCGCGTCGCGCCGGGTCTTTCGGCATGGAGGCGGCCGCGCGAGCGGGCGGGGTCGCTGGCATAAGGGGCGAGCCCCGTCACCGCGCCGGCAGCTTCTCGATCTCCTCGCCCGGCGCGCTCGTCCAGCTGAGCGCGGCCATGTCCTCGGCGGCCAGCGCGTTGACCAGCGCCTGCGCCTCGGCCTCGCTGGCGAAGGGGCCGACGAGCAGCCGGTTGGTGAAGCGCACCGGTATCGTCCAGGCGGCCTTGTCGCCGAGCAGCTCGGGCGCCTTGCCGGCCAGCCGGTCGAACTCGGCGGGAAGCGCGGATTTGTCGGCGCCGGTCGCGATCTGCACCCAATGGCGCCGCGGCGGTTGCTCCGTCAGCGTCTTCGCCGCGGCCGCGGGGGGCGCGGAAGCGGCCTTCTCTCCGGGCGGCGGGTTGGCCCGCCGCCACTTGTCGGCCTTGATGAAAGCGACTTCCGCCTCCCGCAGATAGCGGCGGGCCCGGCGGATGGCCT
>JBHJHL010000102.1:0-12054 GCA_050330935.1 Sphingomonadaceae bacterium
CCCGCGGGGGCGCGGCGCCCCCCCAACCCCCCCCCCCCCCCGGGCGGGCGGGCGGCCCCCCCGGCCCCCCCCGCGGGCCCCGCGCCGCGACCCGCGCCGCAGCCGTGCTCATCGACAGCCATCACGGCCCGGCCGAGGACCAAAAGCTCATCGACCGCACGATCGCCGAGCTCGGCAGCAAGGGTGGAAATTAGCGCTCGAGGCGGAGCGCGATCGCCCGAACCGCCGCGGCGGCGAGGCGCGGCCAGCGAAAGCCGGACCGCTTATAGCTGCGCGAGCAGATGCTCGGCGCTGCTCACCGAGAAGTCTCCGGGCTCCTCGACATTGAGCTCCTTCACGACCCCGTCCTCGACGATCATCGAATAGCGCTGGCTGCGCTCGCCCATGCCGAAGCGCTTGGCGTCCATGTCGAGGCCGAGCGCGCGGGTGAAGTCGCCATTGCCGTCGGCGAGCATCGTCACCTTGCCCCCGGCGCCGCCTTCTTTCGCCCAGGCGTCCATGACGAAGGCGTCGTTGACCGCGATACAGGCGATCTCGTCGACGCCCTTTCCCTTGATCTCCTCGGCCTTGTCGACGAAGCCCGGCAGATGCTTGGCCGAGCAGGTCGGCGTGAAGGCGCCGGGAACCGCGAACAGCGCCACCTTGCGGCCGCTGAAGAATTCCTCGCTGTCGACCGGCTCGGGGCCCTCCTCGGTCGCTTTCATGAGGGTCGTCCTGGGCAGTTCGTCGCCGACCGATATCGCCATTTCCGCGTCTCCTGGATGAGGGGGTGGGTTAAGCTCGACCTAGCACCTATAGAACGGGTCATGGAGTCGCCACCCTTTCTCACCGGCCAGTTCCTGCTCGCCATGCCCGGCATGGCCGATCCGCGCTTCGAACGCGCGGTGATCGCGATGTGCGCGCATGACGGGGACGGCGCGCTCGGCATCGGCCTCGGCCGGCTGGTGCCCGACATCGGCTTTCACGATCTGCTGGAGCAGATCGACATCGATCCCGGCGAGGCGCCCAACCGCGCCATCCACCAGGGCGGACCCGTAGAGCCGCAACGCGGCTTTCTGATCCACAGCCGCGACTGGGGCGGGGACGGGACGGTCGACGTCGCCGGCCGCTTCGCGCTCACCGGCACGCTCGACATCCTGAAGGCGATCGCCGAAGGACGCGGGCCCAGCCGCTGGGTCGCCGCGCTCGGCTATGCCGGCTGGGCCGAAGGCCAGCTCGAGGAAGAGCTGAAGGCGCCGGGCTGGTTCAACTGCCCGGCCGATCCCGACCTGCTGTTCGACTGTCCCGCCGAGAAGCGATGGGAGAAGGCCTTCGCCGCCGCCGGCATCGATCCGCGCCTGCTCGCCGCCGATGCGGGAACGGCCTGACCATTGTTTTAATTGCCTTAACCGCAGTCGTTCACATCCCCCAAATCTGAAGATGGGAGCCTTCCCACCGTCGGCAGCAGTTCCGCGGCCGATCCTGAAGAGTGGGGGACCATGATGAGTGGACTGAACGCCAAAGGCGGTTGCTTCGCGGCGGCCGCCCTTCTTTTCTCCGTCGCGACGCCGGCCGAGGCGGCGATCGGATGCTGGGACGAAACCCGCGCGGCGGCAGCCGAGGTGCGCGATCTGCAGCTTCGGCTGATGGTCGGCACGCTGCGCTGCCAGGCGAAGGGAATCGACGTGTCCGACGCCTATAACCGCTTCATGCTCGCCAACCGGATCACGGTGCGCGACGCCAACCGGGTGATCATGGACCAGTTCCTCGCCGGCTATGGCAGCGAGGCGCACTATTATCACGACCGGTTCGATACCGCCCTGGCCAACGTCTATGGCGGCTACGAGACCGACGCGAGCGGCTGCGCCGAGACCCAGGCCCTGGCCGACGAGGCGACCGGCGCGGGCGGCGATCCGGCCGCGCTGATCGAGATCGCCAAGCGCGTCGGCACCGCCCGGGCGCTTCCCGGCGGGCGCTGCGCGATAAGCTTCGCCTCCGTCGGCGGCAAGTGAAGCCGCATATAAAGGAATCTTTATATTTGCATTGGAGGGCGGCCACCGCTAGGTGACTGGCGTGGCCGCCCCGGCTTTTCCACGGGGCCGGTCTTTCACCCATCGAAGGAGTGAGCTCGTGGCGACCCAGGTCCAGACCCGTTCCGGCGACTATGTCGTCGCCGACATCTCCCTCGCCGATTTCGGCCGCAAGGAGATCGAGATCGCCGAGACCGAGATGCCGGGGCTGATGGCGTTGAGGGAGGAATATGGCGCGGCCAGGCCGCTCGCGGGCGCGCGCATCACCGGCTCCTTGCACATGACGATCCAGACCGCGGTGCTGATCGAGACGCTGCGCGAGCTCGGCGCCGAAGTGCGCTGGGCCTCGTGCAACATCTATTCGACCCAGGACCATGCCGCCGCGGCGATGGCGAAGGCGGGCGTGCCCGTCTTCGCGGTCAAGGGCGAGACGCTCGAGGAATATTGGGACTATGTCGACCGCATCTTCCTGTGGGGCGAGGGCGGGACCGACGCCGAGACCGCCAACATGATCCTCGACGACGGGGGCGACGCGACGATGTACGCGCTGTGGGGTTATCGCGCCGAGGCGGGCGAGAGCCTTCCCGAGCCGCAGAACGAGGAGGAGGTCGCCTTCCAGAAGGTGCTCAAGCGCCGCCTCGAGCAGTCCCCTGGTTTCCTGACCCGCAGCGTCGAGAATATCCGCGGCGTCTCCGAGGAGACGACGACCGGCGTCAACCGCCTCTATGCGCTCGCCAAGAAGGGCAAGCTTCCCTTCCCGGCGATCAACGTCAACGACAGCGTGACGAAGTCCAAGTTCGACAATCTCTACGGCTGCCGCGAGAGCCTGGTCGACGCGATCCGCCGCGCCACCGACGTCATGCTCGCCGGCAAGGTCGCGGTCGTCGCCGGCTATGGCGATGTCGGCAAGGGCTCGGCCGCTTCGCTGCGCCAGGGCGGCGCGCGCGTGCTGGTCACCGAGATCGATCCCATTTGCGCGCTGCAGGCGGCGATGGAGGGCTATGAGGTGGTGACGATGGAGGAGGCGGTGAAGCGCGCCGACATCTTCGTCACCGCGACCGGCAACAAGGACGTCATCACGCTCGACCATATGCGGGCGATGAAGAACATGGCGATCGTCGCCAATATCGGCCATTTCGACAGCGAGATCCAGATCGGCGCGCTCGCCAACATGAAATGGACCGAGATCAAGCCGCAGGTCGACGAGGTCGAGTTCCCCGACGGCAAGAAGATCATCGTCCTGTCGAAGGGCCGGCTCGTCAATCTCGGCAACGCTACCGGGCATCCGAGCTTCGTGATGAGCTCGTCATTCACCAACCAGGTGCTCGCGCAGATCGAGCTGTGGACCAGGCACGGGCAATATGAGAACGAGGTCCATGTGCTGCCCAAGCATCTCGACGAGAAGGTCGCGCGCCTCCATCTCGGCAAGCTCGGCGTGAAGCTGACGCAGCTCAGCCAGGACCAGGCGGACTATATCGGCGTCCCGGCCGAGGGACCGTTCAAGCCCGATCATTACCGCTATTGAATCGCGCCGCCGCCGGAGGGCGGATTTGTGACCTTTCCATATGCTGAATGTGACATTAATGTAACAGTGGCCGTTGCATTTTGCCTTTCGCCTTTCTCCCCCGTAGGCATTTGGGATCGGGCTGTTATCAAACCTGCCAGATTTCCATCCCAATGAAGGATTGCCTCAATGCGTCTCGCACGAGCCACGACTTTTCTGACCAGCACTGCTTCCATTTTCGCTCTTGCCCTTGTGGCCGCCCCGGCTTCGGCCGCGGCCCAGGATACGGACGAGGACAGCGCGCGCGAACGCTGCCTGGAGCTGCCGACCGAGGCCGAGCAGGAAGCGTGCCTGGACGCGCTGCCGCCGACGCCCGATCTGGATCAGACCGAGATCGAGCTCGAGGCTGGCGAGGACACCGGCGATGTCACCGGACCCGACCAGGGCACGATCATCGTCACCGGCACCCGCATCGTTCGGCCTAATCTCAGCTCCAATGTTCCGATCACGTCGGTGGGCGAGGATGAGATTCTCGATCAGGGCGCGCTTTCGCTCGGCGACGCGCTCAACGATCTGCCTTCGCTTCGCTCGACCTTCTCGACCTCCAACTCGCAGCGCTTCATCGGCACCACGGGTCTGAACATCCTCGACCTGCGCGGGCTCGGCACCGACCGCACTCTGGTGCTGGTCAACGGCCGGCGCCATGTCACTGCCTCGGTCGGTTCCTTCAACGTCGACGTCAACACGATTCCGTTCGAGCTGCTCGAGCGTATCGACGTGGTCACGGGCGGCAATTCGGCGGTTTACGGCTCGGACGCGATCGCCGGCGTCGTCAACTTCATCCTCAAGCGCAATTTCGAAGGCATCGAGCTCAGCGGCCAGGGCGGCATTTCCGAAGAAGGCGATCGCGGCGCCTACTACGCCGCCTTGACCGCCGGTCAGAATTTCGGCGACGGACGCGGCAATGTCGCGATCACCGCGGAGGCTTCGTTCACCGATCCTATTTTCAACGTCAACCGCCCCGATCAGACCGGCGCCTTCGTCGGCTTCGACGGGTTTATCACCACCGATGTCGACAGCGGAGAGGATGACGGGGTCCCCGACCAGACCTTCCAGGAAAATGTCCGCTATAATTTCATCTCCGAAGGCGGCACGCTTACCACTTTCTGCTTTGGCGATCCTGCCATACAGCCGCTTGCCTGCGATGCCAGCGGACAGCAGATTTTCTATGAATTCACCCGCGACGGTCGCTTGCGCCGCGCGCCCGATCCGGCGGTCGATTTCCGCGACGTGCTGGCCCCCTTCGGCTCGAGCTTCCAGATCGGCGGCACCGGCTCGACCCTGTCGGACTATGGCACTCTATATCCGGAGATCGATCGCTATTCGGTCAATCTTCTGGCCCATTACGACGTTTCCGACGCGTTTCGGCCGTTCATCGAATTCACCTATTCGCGGCTGGAAGCCTTTCAGGAGGGCTCGCCGAGCTTTACCAACAGCTTCTGCGGCGGACTGGTCGGGATTGCGGGTATCTCGAACGCCTGTGATGTCGGCCAGAGCTCGGGCGTTGCCATCCCCCTCGACAATGCCTTTCTCAATCCCGAGGATGCCGAGCTGATCCGCAACATTCAGCAGGAGCTGCTCATCGCCGCCGGCGTGCCCCCGGCGCTGACGCAGCCTGGCGGCCCCTTCTTCCCGACCTTCTTCCGCCTCAACCGCAACAATCTCGATCTTGGTCCCCGGTCCGAGAACATCAACCGCGACACCTGGCAGGTCGTCGCCGGGTTCGACGGGCGGTTCAATGACGACTGGAAATATGAAATCTCGATGGTTTACGGCGAATTTGACGAAGATCTCTTTTCGCTGAACAATCTCGTCAAGCAGAATTTCCGTAACGCGGTCGATTCCGTCAGGGACGGCAGCGGCAATCCCGTCTGCCGGATCAACGTCGATGCCGATCCGGCCAATAACGACCCCAATTGCGTTCCCTTGAATCCCTTTGGTGTCGGGGCGCCCTCTGCGGCCGCGATCGATTATGTGAACACCACCTCGTTTACGCAGTCGCATGCGGAAATGCTCGACATCCTCGCCTATCTGAACGGCGATCTGTCGCAGCTTTTCGAATTCCCCGGAGGGCCGGTCAGGTTCGTTATCGGCGGCGAGTATCGCCGCGAGGAATCATTCCAGGACTGGGATGATTTCGTTTCCGCCGGCAACACCTTCCTCAACGCCATTCCCGACTTCCGCCCACCGCCGTTCGAGGTCATCGAAGGCTTTGGCGAAATCCAGATTCCGCTGCTCGCCAACATGCCCTTCTTCCAGGAGCTCGAGCTCTACGCGGCGGGCAGGGTCTCCGATTACAACGAGGGCGCCGGCAATACCGACACCACCTTCGCATACAATCTGGGCGCGATCTGGGCTCCGGTGGAGGACCTTCGCTTCCGCGCCAACTATTCGCGCGCGGTGCGGGCGCCGACCCCCGGCGCGCTCTTTACCGAGCAGACGCAGAACTTCGCCTTCCTGAGCGACCCCTGCGATCGCCGCAACATCAATGACGGCCCCCCGGTCCGGGTCACCAACTGTCGTTCGAACACGCCGATCGGCAACGTTCCCCCGGATTATGAACAGCAGTCGGGCAACCGTCCGATCCTCCAGGGCGGCAATCCGCTGCTCGAGGAAGAAACCTCGAACAGCCTGACCATCGGCGCGATCATCCAGCCGCGGTTCCTCCCCGGCCTGTCGCTCACCATCGACTATTACGATATCGACGTGAACGACATCATCGCCCAGCTGAGCGGAAACACGATCCTGCAGCAATGCTATGATTCGGACACTTTCCCGAACAACCAGTTCTGCGATCTGATCTTCCCGCGTCAGCCGGACGGCAAGTTTAACGCCGAGGCGGCGTTGCTGGTCTCGACCGTGAACTTCGCCAAGCTGAAGGCAAGGGGTCTCGATTTCGATCTCGCCTATCGCAGGACGTTCGAAAATGACGACCGGCTTTCGCTGAGGCTCATCGCCACCCGGGCGCTGGAGAGCACCGGCTTCCTCGATCCTGTCGATCCGGAGGACGCCAACCGCTTCCTCACCGAGCTCGGCGATCCGGAATGGGCGTTCAACTTCGGCGCTGACTATCGCCGCGGTATCGCCACCATTTCCTACGATATGCGCTATATCGGCAAGATGACGATCGGCGCCTATGAGAATTATTTCGAGTTCGACGGTGAGGATCCGATCAATCCCGATCTCACCGAGGAAATCTTCTATCCGGAGCAGTTCATCCACGACATTCGCTTCGAGCTCAGGCCGGTGCCGGAATACACCTTCTATATCGGCGTGGACAATTTCACCGATGAGCTTCCCCCCTTCGGACTGACCGGGGCCGGAGGAGGATCCTCGATCTACGACAATGTCGGCCGCTTCTTCTATGCGGGCGCGGTCGTCGAGTTCTGATCGGGCTCATTGCAGCAAATCGGGGCCGCCCTCCTTGAGGGCGGCCCTTCTTATGTGCGGTCCGGCTTTTCACGATTGAGAGTGCCGATTAAGGTCCGGCATGCGTTTTTGCCGCCGATGCCATGATGCCGTGCGCGCGCGCCCGTCCTTGAAGCCGGGCGGCCCATGATGACATTGACCTCCTCCGAGCTCGTGGCGATCGCGCTGTTCTGCGGGCTGTGGCTCGCCGCGGCGGGCTGGGCGGCGGTCCCGGGATTCCGGCGCGCGGACACGGCGGCAAGGGCCCGCGAGGAAGCGCGGCGGCTCGCCGCGCTCGTCAATCTCGGCAGCAGCCTGCCGCTCGTCGTGCTGCGCGGCGGCGGGCTTGAGGCGGTGCCGGCGACCGTCGATCTCATCGGCCTTGAGCGCCTGCCGCGGCTGCTGGCCGAGCTTGGCGAAGCGGCGTTCGATTCCGACGAAAGGGCTACGCTCGAGCAGGAGATACGGCGTGCCGCGCGCTCGGGGGGCGGCTTCGAACGGACCATGACGCTCCCCGACGGCCGCCGGCTCAAGGTGCGCGGCGGCCCTGCGCCGCCTGTCTTCCCCGCCGGATCGGTGCTGCTGTGGTTCGCGGATATCTCGGACGAAGCGGCGCGCGAGGCGGCGCTGCGCGAGGAGGCGGAATATTCGGCCCGCGCGCTCGAGGCCCACGCGGCGCTCATCGAGGCCGCAACCATCCCGGTCTGGTATCGCGGCCCCGACCTCAGGCTGGCGATGGTCAACAGGGCCTATGCGCAGGCGGTCGAGGCGCAAAACGCCGCCGAGGCCGTCGAGCGCGGGATCGAGCTCGTCGACGAGGCGGCGCGCGGCGGGATGCCCGAGAGCAAGGCCGCCGGGAGCAGGGGAACGCCGGGGACGCGCACGGTCGCGGTGACGCTGGCCGGCGAGCGGCGGCGGATGCGCATCGCCGAAGTGCCCGCCGGCAGCGGCATCGCCGGCTTCGCGATCGACGCCGAGGAACTCGAACAGGCGCGCGCCGAGCTGTCCCGCTTCGTCCATGCCCAGCGCACCATGCTCGACCGTCTGTCGGCCGGCGTCGCCCATTTCGCCCCCGATCGCGGTCTCGTCTTCTGGAACCAGCCTTTCGCGCGCATCTTCTCGCTGCAGGCGGACTGGCTCGCCGACCATCCCGAATTCGACCGGCTGCTCGACCATTTGCGCGAAAGCGGCAAGCTTCCCGAGATGCGCGATTTTCCCGAATGGAAGGCAGAAAAGCGCGGCTGGTTCACGACCGGGCTTTCGGTCGACGAGGAGGATTGGGTGCTCCCTGAGGGACGGCATCTGCGCGTCGTCGCCCAGCCGCTTCCCGACGGCGGCCTGTTGCTGATCTTCGAGGACCGCACCGAGCAGCTCCAGCTCGCCTCGGCGCGCGACACGCTGCTGCGGGTGCGCACCGCCACCTTCGACAATCTGTTCGAGGCGATCGGCGTGTTCGCCGCCGACGGACGGCTGCATCTGTGGAACAACCGCTTCCGCGAGATCTGGGATATCGACGAGGAAAGGCTCGCCGAGCATCCGCGCGTCGATCAGCTTGCCAGCCATTTCGCCGCCAGGCTTAAAAATCCCAAGCATGTCGGGCTGTTGCGCGAGCTCGTGCGCAACGCCACCGCCGAGCGCAAGCAAAGAAGCGGGCGCCTGTCGCTCACCGACGGCCGCGACTATGAATTCGCCGCCGTCCCGCTGCCCGACGGCAACGCGCTCTTCACCATGCTCGACGTCACCGACAGCCGCCGCATCGAGGCGGCGCTGCGCGAACGCAATATCGCGCTCGAAGAGGCGGACCGGGTCAAGAATGCCTTCGTCGCCAATATGAGCTATGAGCTGCGCACGCCGCTCACCTCGATCGCAGGCTTCGCCGAGATGCTCGACAGAGGCCATGCCGGCGAGCTCGGCGCCGACGCGCGGGAATATGTCGCCGCCATCCTCGAGGCGGTGGCCCGGCTGGGGGCGCTGATCGACAATGTCCTCGACCTCACCCAGAGCGAAAGCGGCAGCCTGCTGCTTGCTGACGATCTGCTCGATCTTTCCGCCCTGTGCCGCGAGGCGGCGGACGAGGCGCGGCCGCTTGCGAACAAGAAGAAGATCGATCTCGCCACCGATATCGGCGACACCGGGCCGGTGCGCGGCGACCGCAAGCGCCTCAGGCAGGCGCTCGATCATCTCATCCGCAACGCGCTCGCCCATACCGGGCAAAGGGGACGCGTGCTGGTTCATGCCGGCGCGGACGGGGAGGAGGCCCTGATCGCGGTCTCGGACGACGGCGAGGGCATTGAGCCGGCCGAGCAGGCGCGGGTGTTCGATCGCTTCCACCGCGCCTCGACGCGAGGGGAGGGCGGCGAGGCGGGGCTCGGCCTGCCGCTCGTCAAGCAATTCATCGAGGCGCATGGCGGCAGCGTCGCGCTCGAATCGAGGCCGGGCGAGGGCACCACCGTCACGCTGCGACTGCCGCAAGCCGAATGAAGCTGGCGAGCGAGGCGGATACGGTCGCGCTGGGGGTGGCGCTCGGGCGCCGGCTGCGCACCGGCGACGTCGTCGCGCTGGCGGGCGAGCTGGGCGCCGGCAAGACCACCTTCGCGCGGGGCATATTGCGCGGGCTCGGCTTCGCGGGCGAGGTGGCGAGCCCGACCTTCGCGATCGTCCAGACCTATGCCCCGCCCGATTGCCGCCTGCCGGTGGCGCATGTCGATCTCTACCGGATCGAGGAGCACGCAGAGCTCGAACAGCTCGCGCTCGCCGAGCTGCGCCGCGAGGGGGCGATGCTGATCGAATGGCCCGAGCGGCTGGGCGAGGCGCTGTGGCCCGATGCGCTGCGGCTCGCTCTAGAACGGGGCGGAAAGGGGCGGCGTATCTTGACAGCGACGGTGCCGACCGCTTGGGAGGGGCGATGGCCGCCAACATGATCCCGCCCGCAGCGGCGCCCGATTTTCTCGCCGAAAATGGCTGGGAAGGCGCGGAAATCCTTCCTCTAGCCGGCGACGCTTCCTTCCGCCGCTATTTCCGCGTCCACCGCGACGGCGAGACGGCGGTGCTGATGGACGCGCCGCCCGCGCATGAGGATGTCGGTCCTTTTCTCGCCATCGCCGGCCATCTGCTCGAACGGGGCTTCTCGCCGCCGCGCCCGATGGCCATCGATCGCGACCAGGGGCTGCTGCTGCTCGAGGATTTCGGCGACGAGCGCGTCGCTCCGATGCTCGAGCGCAAGCCGAAGCGCGAGCGCGAGATTTACGAGATGGCGATCGACATACTGGTCGAGCTCGCCGGCCATCCGGCGCCCGAGGGTCTTCCTCCCTATGGCGACGGGGTGATGCGCTGGGAGGTCTCGCTGTTTCCGGACTGGTATGCGCCGGCGCTGTCGATCGACTGCGACGCCGAAGCTTTTTACGCCGCCTGGGAGGAGGCCTGGGCGCCGGTGCTCGAAGAGATCGAGCGCGTGCCGGTGCTCACCTTGCGCGATTATCATGCCGATAATCTGATGGTGCTCCCCGACCGGCGCGGCCTCGGCCTGCTCGACTTCCAGGACGCGCGCGCCGGCCATCCCGCCTATGATCTCGTCTCGCTCCTCCAGGACGCGCGCAGGGATGTGGCGCCCGAGCTCGAGGAAGCGATGTTCGAACGCTATGTGAAGGGTGCCGGTGTCGAGGACGAGGAGCGGTTCCGCGCCGACTATCTCGTCCTCGGCGCCCAGCGCAACGTCAAGATACTCGGCATCTTCACCCGTCTGTGGCAGCGCGACGGCAAACCCCATTATCTTCATTTCCAGCCGCGCGTATGGAGCTATCTGGAGCGCGATCTGGCGCATCCCGCGCTGGCGCCGGTCGCCGCCTGGTTCGATCAATATGTGCCCGACGCCAAGCGGGCCGCGGCCTGGCCGGGCGGCGGCCGGCCGTGACCACCCACAAGCCGCCGCTTTCGCTGCGTCCCTTGCCCGAGGCCGAGGTGCCCGAAGTCGCGATGGTGATGGCGGCGGGGCTGGGGCGGCGGATGCGTCCGCTTACCGCGACCCGGCCCAAGCCGCTGATCGAGGTCGGCGGCAAGCCGCTGATCGATCATTGCCTGGATCGTCTGCGCGCCGCCGGGGTCAAACGTGCGGTGATCAACGTCCATTATCTCGCCGATGCCCTGATCGGCCATCTGAAGAACCGCGTCGAAGGCATAGAGATCCTGGTTTCGGACGAGCGTGAACAGCTGCTCGAGACCGGCGGCGGGCTGGTCAGGGCGCTGCCCCTGATCGACGCCGAACGCTTCTTCGTCGTCAACAGCGACAATCTCTGGATCGACGGCCCCACCGATGCGCTGCGCCAGCTTGCCGCGGCCTGGGACGATGGGGAGATGGATGCGCTGCTGCTCCTCGTGCCGCAGGCGCGCGCGCATTGCCATGGCGGCCGCGGCGACTTTCACATGACCGCAACCGGCCGGCTGCGCCGCCGCCGCGCGGGCGCGGTCGCGCCCTTCGTCTACACCGGCATCCAGATCGTCTCGCGCCGATTGTTCGAGGGCGAGCTTCCCGACGGGCCGTTCTCGACCAACCTGCTCTGGGACCGCGCGATCGAGGAGAACCGGGCCTATGGCAGCGTGCATCAGGGGCTGTGGTTCGACGTCGGGACGCCCGAGAATCTGAAGCGCACCGAGGCCCTGCTCGGCGATGCCTGAAGCGCGCCGGCCCGCGCTTTACACCATCCCGCCGCACCGGGCCTTCGCCGATGCGCTCGCCGCCGGCCTCGTCGCCCGCTTCGCCAAGGACGAGCGCGGCCTGGCCGATGGCCTCGTGCTGCTCCCCAACAACCGCGCGGTGCGCACGATGACCGACGCCTTCGTCCGCCGCTCGGCCGGCGGGCTGCTGCTTCCCCGGCTCATTCCGGTCGGCGATCCCGAGCTCGACGAGCGGGTGGGCGGAGCGCTCGATCCGATCGACGCCGAACCCGTCCCGCCCGCGATCGATCCCGTCGAGCGCCTGCTGCTGCTCGCCGACCTAATCCGCGAAAAATCGGGGGGGAGGGGGGCGGGGGAGGGGTATCGAATAGCCCAACAGCTCGCCCGGACGCTCGACCAGCT